>JBAUNL010000352.1:0-3486 GCA_049579205.1 Rhodomicrobium sp.
ATTCACGCCTTGCCACGCGCCCCGAGACCTTTATTTGGTGACCAATTTGGCCGCCGCAATATACAGGAGCCGATCAAGGTGCCGCAATTTCAACCTGTTGCACAATCGTTGGCTTAACCCAGCTCGCAATCTTATACTTTCATTATAACTCAAGGTGACTGCGCAATTCGAAGCCATTCTAGCTCCACTCTTTCGTTCGGCTCGCCAAATAAAGGAACGATCACGCCGCTGAAGCTGTCGCTGCCGACGTCTCGAAGATTGCAGCCTTGAGCCACTCAATGCACCTATCTATCTCCACCTGCTCAACGCGAGCCTTCTGCACCACCACTGCGGCAAGCGTCGGCTGTAATCTGACTTCGCCCTCACGGGTGACGGGGAAATCCGCCCTCTTCCAAGTGTGGGATGCAACCCAAGTCAAGATGCGCTGATCGATATCCGCCCGCAGCAATTCTATTATATCGTAGGCGAGCGAATACCGCCCTTGCGCATCCGCATGGAGAAATCCGCAGGCGGGGTCCAGACCGTATGCCGCGAGTGAGCGAATGAGCTGCGCAGCAACAATAGAATAGGCATAGTTCAGGATTGCATTTACAGGATGGGTGGCATGGCGGGGGCCTTTGGTGAGGGCTGATGACCTTTGCTCGAAAGTCCGCCATGCTTCCGGCCAACCTCGCTTTTTGAATTTAAGATCGAAGCGCCAATTCGCCCAATATTCAAGAGCGGCATGGGCTTCGATGACGAGAAGGTCATCGACCGAGCGTGCCTTCTTAATGGACTGGCGCGAGGCGCTGACCGTTCCTTTTGTCAACTTTCGGATCTTCGCATTCGAAATTAGACATAAGGGCCCTCTATTATAATTACCGTTTTTCGAGCCCGGAAGAGAAAGCCCGATCCTCACTGGTAGCAGTAAGATAACAGTGAGAGAAAGGTCTGAGGTGGAAGCCAAAGCTAAGCAGCCAAAAGTGGATCACAAAATGAAGAAAAAAATCAAGGGCGGTGACGTCTTTCTCGCTCACGACCAACTCACCCAATTCATAGTTGTTTGCAGGAGATGATCGTAATTGCCGCTCTTGGCTTCTTTGGTGTAAACTTCAATCTCTGAATGCGAGATTCCTGCTTTCCGCATTGCGCTTTTAACCCGCGCCATGATCAGGAAGGCGTTGCCGTCTTCGCCAGTTAGTTTGATGTGGATCTGGGGGTATTTGGGAGCGGCACTCATTCCGAGGCTTCCTGCTGATTTTCCGGGCGCTCAGTATTAAGCCCTTGAAATTACTTGGTATCTGCCTCAAGAGCAGCCATTGTGTCGCGAATCGTCCGCAATCTTGGTGAAGGCCTCTATGCCCTCATGGCCTTCCAAGGCTTGCCTTGCGCTCGTTGTGAATGTGATCCCACAGATTGCCGATGATGGTATCTTTCTCCTTCTCGGTAAGCGGCTCAGAGAGTTCCAGCGTCCAGGTCAAGGCTGATAGTTTCCATGGCATGCGTCCTTTCGGTCTGTGGGGATGTGGACGCATTACAACGTTTCGGAACTCTTTAACCCTAATGCAGTTGCCCATCATATTTTGCGTTTTCCGCTTGGACCCTCGCCACGTCCACTTCGAGCGCAGCGGTAGTTTCATCGAAAACCGCCATCCTAGCCTCGTGCTTCTCATCCCCTGTAGCGTTTCTCGCGTTGATCTCCGCGATACTCTTATCGAGCGCCGCAAGCTTCGCTCGAAGCGCCGCGATCCTCGCATCGCGCTTCGCCCGGATCTCGTTTATTTTGTTCAGCGTAGCCACGTAGCTCCGAGAGACCACCTCGCGGAACTTGCGAAATCTTATTAGCTCTTCCGCATCGGCGGCTTCCTGCTCGCATTTGTTACAGACAGACATCACCATGGAGCGCCTCTCGTAATAGTCTTCAACCACGGCCTCCCACTCATCCTCGAACGAAAGTTCCCGCTCGTTTATGATCGCGTTCAGTTCTCGTAGCCGTTCTCGCAGCATCATTTTCCCCCGCTCTCGCCGCTCAGGATGCCTTTCGCAAATCGCAGCGCGAGCGTCCCTCCTCGGTGGGCCGGTAAATTCGAAAGCCTGGTGCGCCCCTCGATTCGTCTTCGTAGACGGAATGCTCCGCGACTAACCTATGAACAACGTCGCGAACCAGGCGGAGACTGAACTCGCTGCCGTTTTTATCGCGCCCTACAACCGGGTGGCCGCTCGCCTCTCTCAGGGTAATATAGTCATTTTGAAGGGTCTGTGGATCCCACTCCCATTGGATATAGCGGCCTTCGGCTGCGATTAAGTCTCGAAGGACGTCACTGGAAAGCATTTGAGGCATATCGTTCCCCGCTTTCTTGCCTTCGTTAAATATAGCACGTTTCAATTCTCGCGCTTAGGCTCAGGCCAATCGCCGCATAAGTTGCCGATGCGTGCAAGCGCGCGTAAGATGAATACTTGTACAAGTAACTCAGGAGCGCACACATGGGCGTTCAGATTGTTATGGATGGCAGTGGCGACAGGCGGCACCAGTTTGATGTCTCCGACTTGGCATCAATCGCACTTGCGGAAGAGCGCTTCCAAGAACTGACGGGCGAAGGCTTCCGGGCCGTCGCGCTTGGCAAGGATGGAGGTACTGGCGAGCTGATCGGCACGTTCGATCCGAACGTCGAGGAGACGCTCTTTATTCCGCAGTTAAAGGGCGGTTAGCGGCACGCGCGTTCGCCGCATCTTGATGGACTTGTTTCATCGGCCAGTCAGCAGGCACAGACAAGAAGTGCCGTTCCTTCCCGGCATTTTCATCAGCGAGCCCTTAGAACGCTTTCCGCGTGCTCGCGGCCTTCGTCTTCTCAAAGAGAATCTTGCTCGTGCTCAGCGCGAGCAGTATGAGAGATACGGATATTTTGATGTCACCGGCGGCGAAACCGGCAGGCGTTATCGGATCAAGAATAGGTTCCAAATGAATGTTGAGCAGCTCGACAAGAGGGGCAAAGGCGTACGCTTGCTGTGCTTTATGCCCGAGGGCGAGCTTGCGCTTGGCGACATCATGCTTGCCCAGAAACTGGCACTGGAGCTGTTCGAATTAGACACGCTCAAAGTCGCCAACGCGTCCCGCCCTAATATCATAAAGGTCTTTGAGGCCGAACCAATCGATGGCCTTCAAGGCAGCCTCAGCTTCAAGACGGTGAAACGTCCAATGCCAGCCGAGCACGTTAGCCGGGGTCGCGTTCTGTGCGGTCATCTTCGACTGAACGGCTGATCCAACCTGAACGCAAAACCATTGTGGCATTTGCGCAATGCGCAACAGTCCTGCCGCGCTCGACAGGCTGTGAGCGGACCGGCGGGCCTCAAGCAGGAGATCACGCAAGACAAGCCGGCCAGCCGGCTCCTCGACGAACGAGAGGCGGTAAAGAGAATAGAGGCCGAGGATGCAGGTAATTCCGAAGAAGAAGGTCCAGGAGTGGAAATTCAGCACCTGGACGGTAAGGTCCTGATGTCCCCCGGTCC
>JBAUNL010000353.1:0-3515 GCA_049579205.1 Rhodomicrobium sp.
ATCAATCGAACCCGCAGATCCTTCGAATAAGCCATCGCTGCCCCCGTCTTGAACAAGGGCAGACTCAACTGCTTCGGCCTCTTTGTGAATCCCTTCCGATTCAATTAATTCGGGAACCGCTCTAGCCTGCTGTTTGGCGCCCGGATTTCGGAGACCACAGCCAAGAACACCTATCGGGCGTTCATTCGCCATGGCTTAACCACGCCAGCCCAGATCGTGGCCGCCGGATGGGATTTTTTGGTGTCCATCATCATGCGCGAGGGCGGCTATGTCCGCTATGACGGACGCAAGTCAACGCAGGTCCTGCGCGACTGCGAAACGCTTATCTCCAGCTATAGCGGCAGCCTGCGCCCGTTGCACGATTGTGCACGCGATGCGCGCGATCTTGAGGATAAGCTGCTTACGTTTTACGGCGTGGGGCCTGTCACGATGAACATTTTCCTGCGTGAGCTGCGTCCCTTCTGGGCCAAGGCGGCTCCCGATCCTCTCCCGGCCGTCGGGAGAATCGCTAAGGAACTTGGCGTTGATCTCGCGCGCTACGATCAAAAAAGTCTCGTTTTTGCGCGGGTTGAGGCTGGCCTTATCCGGCAGCGGCGAGGGCTTGTAGCCCATTAAACTCTGCCGCCGTCTGGCAACGATCAAGCCTCAGCTAGGCATACCCCTGGCGGGAGAGGGTTGGGGTGAGGGGGAACATATCAGGAGTTGTAAGCCATGGTCGCAGTCGATTTCGGTCATACCTCGAACCCTGACGTGCGCGGGTTCGGATCAGCCAGCGTCTGCTGAACGGCTACTCTGAAGCGCTCGGCCAAGCCGCCAAATCACCGCTGCCGATTCATGCTGTGCCGGGCACGTCGCTTAGTGGGCGAGCTCGGGCGCCGGGCGTGGCGATTCCTCTCAATCATGTTGAGGATCCGGCCTAGGCGCGCCTTGGCGGCAGGACCATCAACCTCCGCCACGACATCCGCGATCCCCCGTTCCGGCCGCATGAACTCTTTTTGAAATGTACCAAGATCAATTTGCTGTTCGTGCCAGCGGACGCCACTGGCATCAAATATGCGAGGGCCCGCTTCGTCCACCGCGGTCAGCTTCAATAGCCAGCCGTCGCTCGCGTTGAAGGGGGCAATCTCTAGCATTGCAATGCTTGCAACTTCGCTGAGATCTTCACGTTCTTCGTCGCCCAAATGAGCCTCTTTTGCACCAGGAAGTTCGCGCATTTCTTCTTTGCGCGTCGCTGTGATCCTGAAGGACTGCGGCGCGGCCTCATATTCCTCCCTTATCCAGCGAACGATTTGTCCGGGATCAATGTCAACTGGGTAGCTTTCCATTTTTCTGCATCTTTACAAGGATGCACGCTCCATACCGCGGATGGGGTTCTCTTAGCGTACTATGGATGTCAAGCTCATGCGTGTAGGACCCGCGCTATCTGTCCGGCGGACCGAAGTCTCCTCCGGGGTACTCGGGCAAGAAGGCTACGGGTCCCTCCGCCATGCTTCACCGGCAGACTGGTTCATAGCTTGGCAAATCCACGCCCGTAGACGGTTCACTGCCCTGTTTCGCCAATCTTACCTCCGCGCAGCGGAGACCATATGTCAGCGCAAGAACCGGCATAACGCATTGATATTCATCAAAGGAGGTTTGGATTGACCTGCCTCAAAAACTTCCGGAGCCTAGAAACTGCCGGCGTTATTTCCGGTCAATCACGCGGATACCGTTTACCCGCGCTAGACCGCCTTGAAGCGAGCCAAAGCGGGCTGAATATTGAGAAATACCGAGTGCATAGCCTTCCTGCAATGGGCGCTGCCGCAGCTCAACTTGCGCTGGCCTGGTTTTCGCAAGGTGCATCGCCAAGTCTGCAAGCGTCTCAAGCGGCGCATGTGCGAACTGCACATTGCGGACCTGGCTGCTTACCGGGCACGGCTTGAGGCAGATCCCGCGGAATGGCGTGCGCTGGATGAATGCTGCCACATCACCATTTCGCGATTCTTCCGGGAGAAGCGTGTCTTCGAGGTCTTGCGTAGCTGCGTGCTGCCTGAAATTGCGGCGCGCGCCGGGCGCGAGGGGAGGATCGCACGCATATGGTCCGCTGGCTGTGCCTCTGGCGAAGAGCCCTACACGCTGAAGATCCTCTGGGATCTGGAAGCCGCCAGTTCTTGTCCAGCTAGCACTCTGCCTTCCATCATTGCCACAGATGCCGATGCGGCAATGCTCGCACGTGCGCAAAAAGCCTGTTTCGCGGCAGGAAGCCTGCGTGAACTGCCAGCCCCGCTCATCAAACAAGCCTTCAATCGGGTAGGCGCGCTTTATTGCGTAAAGCCGCAATATCGTGAGGGCATCGGCTTCCTGCATCAAGACTTACGAACTGAGGCGCCGGCCAGGCCATTCGATCTCATACTCTGCCGCTATGTCGCGTTTACCTATTTTGCGCCGCTGCTCCAGAGGCAGGTTCTTTTGCGCCTCCTGGATCGCCTCTTGCCAGGCGGCTA
Source organism: Rhodomicrobium sp. (assembly GCA_049579205.1). Classification (GTDB taxonomy): domain Bacteria; phylum Pseudomonadota; class Alphaproteobacteria; order Rhizobiales; family Rhodomicrobiaceae; genus Rhodomicrobium. Next base: position 2,484 of record JBAUNL010000353.1, read on the forward strand.
TCTCGTAATTGGCGGGAATGAGCGGCTGCCATGTGATTGTGCCGCGCTGCTACCGCTGCCCGGTGCGGCGCAGATCTTTGAGAAGGCGGGAAATTCGAGCTGCAGGCGGGCGGGCATGCCTTTCCAGCTACTCTGAAACCCTTCAAGTCTAGGGCGAGGCCAGCTTGGCTTCGAAAAGGCCTTTCATGAGGTGATCATGGAGATCGGCATCCTCCAAGAGCGTAGCTCTAACGGTCTCATCTCCGAGCGCTTCCGCCTCGCGAGCCCCGCGATAAAGCTTCTGGACAGCGAGATCGCCTTGACCAATGCGCATCAACGTAAACAGCTCAGAGCGGGCTTCGGGTGTCAGTCCTCCTATCGCCTCAGCCAAAGCGGTGATCTGCGGCGAACCCGCAGGAACAGGTTCGAAGCCAAGCTCGGCAGTTGGATTATGCTCGCCGCGTGCAGGCTTAGTTTCGGCCAAGTCATTCTCGACCCTGCCGAGGAAAGAGTCGCGCTGGGCGCGGGCTGTATTCGCAAGTAGAGCGATAAAACGTACTTGCTCCACGTTCAACGCCTTAAGCATGCGATGCCCGGCATGCCGAGCCCCGCGGCAACGCGCGGCCTTTGATAATCCTAATCAGGCATGGAACGGATTTTTTCATCTGAAGCACCTTTCTGCCTCATACCGGACCTTAGATGATCCGTACGATGCTTGCAGACCAGCAAGTCGGGGGCATTGATGCTTATCAATTGAAACTACTGATGGAATTCTCGCGCTTCCGGTTCTGAGAGGGACCCCAGCCAGGTGACGGTCATAGCCGCTGCAGCGGTGCAGAAGCCTGCCCAGCTCCTAGCGGCAGTGACGCGAGAACCCGATAGCCGCTTTGGCCCTTCGGGAGAGATTGAAACAATTCGACGGAAGGATGGACTCGCACGCCTCCGAGCTTCGGCGCGAATCCCAGCAGCCATCGCGTGCAACCTCAAATAGCAAAATAGCCTACTGGCAACAAAAATTGCCCACTGGTATCAGATGGGAAACAGAGAGAAACC
>JBAUNL010000354.1:0-9278 GCA_049579205.1 Rhodomicrobium sp.
TCCCTATTGGGACACCGGTTATGGCTGGGGCGGCGGCTGGGGCTGGCCTTTGGGCGTTGGTCTTGGCCTTGGCGTAGCGGACGTTGGACTTGGTTGGGGCGGCGGCTGGGGCGGCGGCTGCGGCGGAGGCTGGGGCGGAGGCTTTGGCGGCTGCGGCTGCGGATGGTGATAGCTCGGCTTCGAGCTTCACTAGCAAAAGAAGGCCGGGCGCAGCCTTTGAAGATGTAAACTGCGAAGTCCGGCCGAAATGCTCCTTACCTTCGGTACCGAAGGGCCCGGCATAGTCCGGGCCCTTTACGTAGCCACCAGCCGACTATCTTGATCATGGGCGCTGTATCGCTTTTATAAGCGGCATCACCCGCGATCTTGGCAGGAACTCAATGGCCTCGGTAGACAATAAAATCGAAAGCATCGGGCTTCAGGGCTTCGTGAACAGCGTCTTCGATCGGGTCGCATTTCGATACGACCTGATGAATGACTTGATGTCGGGCGGAATCCACCGGCTTTGGAAGGACACCGCGATCAACTGGCTGGCCCCTTCGCCATCTGTTTCGTCCACTCTGCTTGATGTCGCAGGCGGCACCGGCGACATAACCAAGCGTTTTTTGCGCGCAGCCGGACCCGGATCAAATGCCATCATCTGCGATATCAATGGCCCGATGATCGAGGAGGGGCGCAGGCGTCTTTCCAAAGAAGAGGGCGAAGGCAAGGTCCTGTTCGTGCAGGGCAACGCGGAATCGCTCCCATTCCGCGACAACGTGGTGGACTTCTGTACCATAGCCTTCGGCATTAGGAATGTGCCTGCGCTTAGAGCCGCTTTGAAGGAGGCACTGCGGGTGTTAAGGCCGGGCGGCCGTTTTCTTTGCCTTGAATTTTCCCGCGCCAGCGTTCCAATTCTGGACTCGCTGTACAGGCTATATTCCGAGAACGCAGTCCCGGCGCTAGGCCGGATCGTGGCCGGTGATGCCGAGCCTTATCGATACCTCGTTGAGAGCATAAAGAAATTCCCGGACCAGCGCCGCCTCGCCTTTATGATCGGGGAGGCCGGCTTTACACGCGTTCAGTTTCGTAACCTTTCCGGTGGTATTGCCGCAATGCATTCCGGCATCAAGGCTTAAAGCCCGCGCGTGGCCAGGGCTTGCACGGCAGGGGCTGACAGGGTTTGCCCAACCAGAATGCGCTTGGTATCTCCAGATTGCCTTAGGGGCTATAATCGGAATGAGCGCGCCGCTGGAGACATCGTCAAGAATGACAAATTCGCCGCAAGAGCACGCATGGCCTGAACTGCCGTATCAGGCGTGGAAAGATACCTGCGACACGCTGCATCTTTGCACGCAGATCGCCGGAAAGATACGGCTCGCGCACACCCCGTGGCTCAATCATTCTTGGCATGTACCTTTTTATCTCACGGCGAAAGGGCTCACCACATCGCCTATTCCGTACGCGGACAGCACATTTGAGATTGAATTCGATTTCAACGAACATTTTTTGCAGGTTGTCACCGGCGACGGTTACGAAAAGTGCATTGATTTAGTGCCTCGCACGGTCGCCGAATTCTACTCGCTCGTCATGCAGGCGCTTGATGACCTGAACATCGCGGTCAAGATTACGGAGCTGCCTGCCGAGATTCCGGACGCGATCCCGTTCAGCCAAGACCGCATACACAGCGCATACGATGCCGGCTACGCGAACCGGTTCCGGCGGGTACTGGTTCAAGCAGATCGTGTGCTCAAGCTGTTTCGCACCGGATTTATTGGCAAAGCCAGTCCTGTGCATTTCTTCTGGGGCAGCTTCGATCTTGCCGTGACGAGATTTTCCGGTAGGCGCGCACCGCCGCATCCGGGAGGTGCGCCGGGGCTTTCAGATGCCGTGATGCGCGAGGCCTATTCGCATGAGCTGTCCAGCGCCGGTTTCTGGCCCGGAGGCAATGGTATCGATTACGCTGCCTTCTACTCCTACGCCTACCCAACGCCGGAAGGTTTTAGCGCTTACGCCATCAAGCCAGAAGCCGCATTTTTCCATCAGGGGTTGGGGGAGTTCATACTTCCGTACGATGCCGTCCGAACCGCTTCGGATCCTGACGCTATGCTGCTTGCTTTTTTGCAAAGCACCTATGAGGCGGCGGCTAACCTCGCGAGATGGGATCGCTCCTCCCTCGAATGCCCATTTGGCGTGCCAGGGGTGGCGCGGGTCTGAGTGGCGAACTGGAAGTAGCGAAATCTACCCTATTTGTCCTCAACGAAGGAGTTGATCCATGACCGCGTCTTGCACCCATTTGGATGCCTTCAGGCAGGTTCAACCCACGGCAGACGGCTGCGAAGAGTGCCTTCGCATTGGTGGTAGGTGGGTCCATTTAAGGATTTGCCGGGTCTGCGGCCATGTCGGCTGCTGCGATCAATCTCCCGGCCGGCACGCGACCAAGCACTTTCAAGCCACCAGCCACCCAGTCATGGAAAGCTACGACCCGCCCGAGGGTTGGGGCTGGTGTTACGCCGACGAGGTGATGATCGACCTTGGCGGCGACGTAACCCCTCACCCGGCAGGTTGGAAATACTGACCTTCAGCCGGGCGCTAGGCGCCCTTTACATCCAGCTGAACGTCGACATTGCCTCGCGTAGCGTGCGAATAGGGGCAGATCTTTTCATGCGCTTCTTGCGCAAGTGCAGCGAGCTCCGCCTGCGGCAGGCTCGAATCCTTGACATACAGTTTGACGGCAAGACCGAATCCGCCGCCCTCGCGCGGGCCGATACTCACATCGGCAGTAACGGCAGCCTTCGTTGCATCCTTTTTGTGCTGCTTGGCCACGAAATCCAACGCTCCACCGAAGCAGGCAGCATATCCGGCTGCGAACAAATGCTCAGGTGTCGCCGTATTCGGTTTTCCAGGGCCACCCATGGCCTTCGGAACCGATAGATCGGCTTTCACGGAGCCGTCGCTTGCTTCGGTATGGCCGTTGCGGCCTCCGGTCGCGGTTGCAGTTGCGGTGAATAGGGGTTTGATGACGTCCATAATGGCTCTCCTGTTTTGTATGTCCCGACAATGCTAACGCGGCTGCGTACCGAAGAACAAGATTGATCGGCCCAACAGTTCCGGACCCCTCATCGGACACGGCTCTCGGAAATGCTGCACTCGTTCACCGGGACACTGCGTGCTTTGAATCGTACTCTTGCCGCGATTGTTCAATTTCGGGCCATTGGCTTTCGATCCACAAGATCAACGCCGTGACCGGGCCCAAGAGTCCCTTGCCGAGTTTGGTCAGCGTGTACTCGACCCGCGGCGGCACTTCGGGATAGAGCTGCCGAGTGACAATTCCATCGCGCTCAAGATAGCGGAGCGTCGTTGCCAGCATGCGCTGCGATATCCCATCTACGGAGCGCATCAGCTCCGAAAAGCGGAGGCAATTCTCCGGAGCCTTCGCTAGCGACACCAGCACCAGCATACTCCACTTGTCGCCCAGACGGGCGATGAGGTCGTGGATCGGGCATTTCGAGGGGTGAGCATGACAGCGCTCCTCAGGGTCGTCTGAAAATACTTCCATTGGTTACCTCGGCGTAACTAAGTGAATTAAGCGTGCGTTCTTTTCTTCTACCAGATTATTTATTATAACATAGTATCGTTTTTATACTCATGGAGGTCGACATGTCTCATAACATCCTGCTCATCGACAGCAGTCCGCTCGCCGATGCGTCCGTGTCTCGGAAATTTACGGCGATGGTCATCGAGGGACTGAAGACCAAACATCCGGGCACCACTGTCAAAATCCGCGATCTTAGCAAAGATCCGCTGCCGCATCTCACCGGCCCCGTGATCGGTGCCTTCTTCACTGCGCCAGAGAAACGCACAAGCCTGCAAGCCGAAGCCGCCAAGCTTTCAGAAGACGCCGTCGCCGAACTGCTTTGGGCCGATACGGTCGTCATCGGCGTCCCGATGTGGAACTTTGGCATCCCGTCGGTTCTGAAAGCCTGGATCGATCACATCGTACGCGCCGGCATGACCTTCCGCTACACCGAAACCGGCGTGCAAGGGCTCTTGGACCCGAACACGCAGGTTGTGCTGGTATCTGCGCGGGGCGGCATCTACACGGCGGGTCCAATGGCCTCTCTCGACCATCAGGAAAACTATGTGCGCGATGTGTTTGGTTTTATTGGCGTCAAGAACGTTTCCGTGGTGCGCGCCGAAGGTGTTGCCATAGGCCCCGACGCCGCGAAGGCCGCCATGACCGTAGCAGAAGGGCATGTTCAAGATACGCTGAGGCGCGTCGCTTAGTGGTATGCCATAACCGCATCGCCGGCCGGCCTTGCGAAAAAAACCCGGCTGAAAGTAAAGGCCGGCAGTAGTGTCTTGCCGGCGGATGAGATGCTCATGGCACCTGCAGCTGTCACGAAATGATTTGATTGATGCTGAGAAGAGTGGTCATGATCGACACGATCAAAGTACCGATGATCGTTGCAATGAACACGATCGCTGCGGGGCCAACGATACTTGTTAGCTTATCGATCCGTTCTGTGAGCTTGGCTTCATAGTAATTGGCGCAGCGTATCGACACCGTGTCAAGAGCGCCGGATTCTTCACCGACGCGCAGCATTCTTGCGGCAAGAGGCGGAAGGAAATTGGTTTCGGATATTGCATCAAAGAGCCTTCCGCCACGGCGTACCCGATCGCATAGAACAGAAATCTTATCACCAGCCATACTGGATTCGCTCATAAGACGCATCGCGTCCGTAAGCACTACCCCAGAAGACAACATCGTTCCAAGGCCCCGGCAAAATACCGCCACCCGGCGAAGCGTGAGAACACCGTGCAAACCCGGCATTTGCAAAACCGCGGCCAGAATGATTTTCCGGATAGATTTAACCCGCAACGCAATTACTATTGCAACGGAGAACGCGGCCACTAGGCCAGCGATAATATCCCCATTCCCGCGCAGGCCATCCGAGAGAGCTATCACCGCTGTCACCAGTGAACCGGGGGGCGTTCCGAAATCGCGGATGACGTCGGCAAACTGGGGAACCACAAAAAGCAGAAAGAAGAGCAGGACTGCTATAGACACGGCCATTAAAAAGAGTGGGTAGCGCAATGCACCATAAATTTGGGTGCTAATTTTTTCCTGCTTAACCCGCTCCTGAGCAATGGCCTCCAGTGCGTTTTCGAGATTCCCAGTTGCTTCCGCTGAACGGACAATCGCAATCAACTCGGGCAGCGCAGTTGCCGGGTGAGATTGCAGTGCTTCCGCAAAACTGGCGCCGCCACTAATGGTGGTGCGAAGCTGCGCGATCAGCCGGCCAGTCGCGAGGCCGGCATCTTGCATCAAAAGCTTGAGGCCCTCGTCAAGCGGCAAGCCGGAGCGCAGTAGGAGGGCGAGATCCTGAAGAAGAACCGTAACATCATGTTTCGACACCGCAGACCGCGGAACTAGCGAGGCCAAAAAATTTCCGGACTCAGCAGTATCTGGTCCCGTCGAAAGTGGCGTGTAGCCTAACTCGACGAGCTGACGAGCCGCGGCAGACAAAGACTGCGCTTGTAGTTTGCCGGTGACGAAGGCTCCGTTCGAATCCAGCGCTTTATAAGTAAATTCTGCCATCAGCGGCTTGCAGTAACGCGAAGTATTTCGTCGAGCGAGGTCTCGCCTAACAACGCTACTCGCACACCGTCCTCAATTAGGGTTGTCATTCCAGCTGCCTTGGATGCCCCTTCGATTTCTTCCTCTGTTGCGCCCCGGCTGATCATTCCACGTACCTTTTCATTAACGGAAAGAACCTCAAAAACAGCTCGGCGGCCATTGTAACCGGTTCCCGCGCACCTCTCGCACCTACCCGGTTCCCAAATGATCGCTCCATTAACAGCAAACACCGAGTAGCGCGGATCTTTTGCAAGGAACTTGGCGTCTGCACGCGTCTGCCTGCGGCAATGCACACATAATTTGCGCACGAGACGCTGTGCCACAATGCAGCGCAGACTAGCACTCAAGAGAAAGGGTTCGACCTGAAGATCAACAAGGCGCGTAATCGCCGCTGCGGCGGTATTTGTGTGTAAGGTCGTAAGCACCAGGTGCCCCGTTAGCGATGCTTGAATGCCGACGCGAACCGTCTCGGCATCACGCATTTCACCAACCATGATGACGTCGGGGTCCTGTCTCAGAAATGCCCGCAACGCATTAGCAAAAGTAAGGCCGATCGAAGGCTTGATTTGACTTTGACTAACCCCCTCGATCTCATATTCGATCGGGTCCTCGATTGTAAGTATTTTGCGGGTCGTATCGTTGAGCGTCGATAATGCCGCCGCGAGCGTCGTCGTTTTCCCGCTTCCGGTGGGGCCCGTCACAACGATCATTCCGTGAGGGGCTCTTAAAGCAAGTTCGAACGCTTCGTAGTCTCGCGCCGACAAACCGATCTCGCTAAAGGCCTGAATTCCCCTATCGCGCTGGAGCAGGCGTAAAATAGCGGCCTCCCCAAATGACGTCGGCATCGTCGCTACGCGTATGTCAACCTCGGCGCCGCCGGCGCGGATACCCATCCTTCCGTCCTGGGGCAATCTTCTTTCGGCGATATTGAGGGCAGCGAGTATTTTAACTCGCGACACAATGGGCCTCCCAAGCTCCACCGCAAACGTCCGGAGGTTTGTGAGGATCCCATCTACCCGAATGCGGACACGAAATCCATTGCGCATGGGTTCGAGATGTATGTCCGTTGCGCGGCGGGCGAGAGCGAGTTCGATGATTTCATTGACAGCGTGAACGACAGGAGCCCCACTAGCGAGATCGCGCAGCGCGTCTATCGTGTCTTCATCGGCTTCGGAATAGCTGGCCGGCTGAGCCGAAGCACCAACAGCGGTTGAAGGCGAGTCATCAACGTCGATAGAATTAAGCGCGGCCGCGATATCTTGGGCACTTGCAAGTTCTGCAATTACTTGACGCTGTAAGGTCCATGCGATTGTTTGGAGAAGCGGTAATTGTCCTTGATCGGCAATTGCCACATGTGCCTCACCGTCCTGATTTTCATAAATGTACATGCCTACATCGCGGAGGTACTTGATTGACAGGCTTCCGAGTATAGGAGTGCCTCTACTCATCTCTGCCAAAGTTGTAGAAGGCAAAGGTGAATGACTATCTGGTTCGAAACTTATACTCTGCGCCAATGCCATGCCTCTAGCCACCCTCCGATTGAGGAGCTGGAGCAACTTAGCAATCAGCGTCCATAGAGGTCAAGCAATTGGCCAGCTAGCGACGCTTGCGTTATAACGCATAAAGCCTATGAAGTATACCGCAGATGACAAGCTCCTTCGGATGAGTATTGAATGACCTCGTGCAAGAAGAAAAGCTTCAACCTACACGGAAAAACATTACATAAAATTTAAAAGACTTGACAGCTCGGCTGTGGCTTGCTGAACTATAGTGCGCACAAACTAAGTGCGGCATAAAACGCATAAGTCGGCCCCAAGCCGATTGATCCCGGGGGGGATATTCAAGGAAATGGCCTTACGGCTGTCTCTATAATTACGCTCGCATCTGCGCAGACGTTCGCGTCTGCGCGGCTGAACCGCCTTTCCCCGATCGATAAGCAGAACGCACCGCACATGCGCTGTGGGGCAGATGCATACGTGCCCAAACTGATTTTAATCTCGGAGGAAAGATGTCTAGACTTAAAGTGTTGGGAACAAAGCGAGGGTGCTCCTTGCTGGCCCTTGCGGCCGCTTCAGTGTGCTTCGCACCTCATTCGGCCGTGGCTTTACCGGCGACAACAACCTGTACGTCGCTTACCAAGCTCCTATTGCAAAATAGCGATATCGTTTCCGCAACTGCGGCCATTCAGCCGGTCTCCGGGAGTACCACTGCCGCTTACTGTCTGGTCAATATTACCGTTTCCGATTTGTCGGGCCGGTCAGCCGGCTATCAGACAGGCCAAAGCCAGGCGATCAAAGTTGGCATTGGCCTGCCGTTGAGCAATTTCGATCGTGGCAGCGGCGGCGTGCAAGGCGCTTGGAACGGCAGGATCGAAAATTTGGGCGGCGGCGGTTATGCCGGGTCTGTTGGCTCGGTAACATCAGCGACCAATGGCGGGTATGTTGGTGCCTCAACCGACACAGGCCATGTTGGGTCGTCAGGCGCTTTCGCGCTTAATGCAAACAATACGCTTAATTGGGGGTTGATTAACGATTTCACCTATAACGGCATCCACGCCGAGGCCGTTTGGGCCCAAAAACTTGCCCAGATGTATTACGGCATGTCGCCGGTAAAAACCTACTGGAATGGCTGCTCGACCGGCGGCCGTCAGGGCATTGAGTTGGCGATGATGGCTACGGATCCCACCCTCCCCCATTTCGACGGGATTCTCGCCGGTTCGCCCGCTGTAAACTTTGACCGCTTGAGCGCTGCCCAGCAATGGGGCGAAGTTGTGATGAACAATGATCTAGGCGCTCCGATCACCACAGCCAAGCTGGCTGCTGTCCAGAAAGCGGTGACCCGGTGGATGGCGTCGCCGATGGGATCATCCAAGATCCCCGCGCTTGCACCTACACTGCCGCAGCGTACACGTGCACTGCACAACCGGGCGCTCCCAACTGCCTGACAACCCAAGAGGCCGCAGCCGTTGACAAGATTTGGGCTGGCCCTCCTGGAGAAAATGCCGGCGAACGGCTTTGGTTCGGGCTGGAGCGTGGCGCAGCCTTTGGGACCCTCGATGGCACCAACGCCTTCTCAATACCAACTCAATGGCTCCAATATTGGGTCTATCAGAACCCTAACTTCGATTGGCATACAATCACCGAAGCAACTTCCGGACCCCTCTCTTTTGGGGACGCAAATTACCTTGGGGAAGTATTGTTCCATTACGCTAATGCCTATGCGACCTACCCAATCGCGACGGATACTACGAACCTTTCCACCTTCCAATCGCGCGGCGGCAAGATGATCTCGTACCACGGGCTGGCGGATACGATCATTCCCGGGCGCGGTACCTTCAACTATTACAGCCGTGTAATTACTGCCCAAGGTGGCCTCGCGAACACGCAGAGCTTCTATCGCTTCTTCCCCGTTCCTGGGAACGGGCACTGCGCCTCCGATGCGGCCGATTTCCCGAATGCGCCGCAAATCAATAGTGCCGATATGTTCAACGCGCTCGTTAATTGGGTGGAGAACGGCGTGGCGCCTGGCGATCCCTCCACCACGCTCATAGGCTACAACAATCAGAACCATGCTTTAGCAACGGTCACCCAGAAGTGGCTCCACAATTTCGGACGGTGCGGTAGGTGGAATTTCTGCCTGACGACGGGCACGCTGGTGC
>JBAUNL010000355.1:0-4481 GCA_049579205.1 Rhodomicrobium sp.
GAGTGGATCGCCTTCCATGTCGAAGAACAGATCGCCGGGATCAGCCTTGGGAACCCGGCAAAATCCACGCCCTTGCTCAATCGGCAAGACCTCGTGGCGGTTCTGGCCGTCCTTACGCTTGGCGAGCTGCAAGCCTGCTTGGCTCTTGAGCCGTGACAGCACCGCGTCGGGCAGGCCCTTCACGGCTGGACCGGTGTATCCGGCAAGAGCCACGACGGTCCTGATTCCGGCGTCCCGCAAACTGCGGATCTGCGTCGAGCGGATATTGGCCACAAGGCTTAAGTGATCCTTTTCCTGCCACTCAGCCTCGCAGGTGGTTTTCCACTTGCAATACTGGCATTGCGAGCAAGGCTCTGGCGACGATATCTCGGGAGGCGCGTCCGTGAATCGCACCAATCGCTCTGCGGCGGCGCGCATGTAGTGGGTGTAATCATCCGTCCGGAGTACCGTTTCCGTGCCGTCCCCGAGCAACACGCCGACGGTCGAGGGAACGATGCCTTGCTCTTGTTCAATCAGCGTCGCGTAGACCCCGAGCTGGATTGCATGGCTCGGCTTGGCTGTCTGTGACAGCTTGGTATCGAGCACGATATAGCTCCATGCCCCAAACCTTGACGGAACGTCGACCTTGCGCAGGAAATCTGAATAGCCATGCCAGGGCCTGCCAAGCAGTGCGCCCTGATAAATCACGTCGACGCCGCGGCGCATGGCGTCGCCGGTGGCGGCGACGCGCTCCTTTAAGGATTCAACGGGAGAAATCGTTTCAACAGACAGGCCTTGCGAGCGCAGGCGCTCAAGATAGGCGGCTTCATGCTCCAGGCCCTTCTCTTGCAACAATTCTGTCTGCGCATCCTCCTGCTTGGGCGCTTTCGGACCGCCCCGGGCGGCCTTTAAGTCGAGTACGGTCGCATGCCTGCATCCCAGGAAGGTGACCAAATCACTTGCAGAGAATAAAAGCCTAACCCCGTCAACCTGCATGAACCCCTCTTCGACGATGCAGAACAATAGCGCGGGATACTTTGGTTGTGGAGAAGAAAGGTTGTGCGGGGTACATGAGCCGCACCCCATTCGGTTAGGTGGTAAGCCCATGAAAGCCGAAAATATTTCGAGCGACTCCCCCCATCCCCCTTGCGTGGCTACGGACGGTGTCCCGCTTAGCCGAAAGCCGCTAACCCCCGGTAGGAGACATTCCATGTAGGTGCCGGAACTTCGGCTTTCGGCCCCGAGGTCGTTCTCTAATTCCGGGTCCGAGGTCCAGCTCTCTCACAACTTCGGCCTTCAGCGGTGAAGAGGGCTTGATAAGGGGCACGGCAGCGTTTGGCCCTCTTCGACGTTTTAGCCGTTAAATGAATTGTTCCGGTCTTCGATGTAAGCGACCTCGGCGCGGAAAAAGCCAGTATGAGGCCGCACGACGCTGTCCGGCCTGTGTCCACATGCGCGGGCTGTTGAAGATTTCCGCTAGGGGTCGGATCCGTTTCGACCCCTCTGTATGTGTCCTTTTGGGTATACTCTAACGGGCAGCGGAAACAGAGCCGAAAATGGCGTCCGCTAGGGTTGACTTTGACCAACGGACAAGCTACCTAACGGACATGTCTCTTACGGACACGAAAGGGGTACATCCGATGACCATTATCCTTTACGCCAGAGTTTCCACTGCCGAACAAACCAGCGAACACCAGCTTGCCCAGGCTACCGCTGCCGGGTTCGCCATTGACGAAGTTCTTGCCGACAATGGCACTTCGGGCATAGGCACGCGCCTTATCGACCGGCCAGAAGGCAAACGCCTATACGACAAACTGCGGAATGGTGACGTTCTCGTTGTCCGCTGGGTTGATCGCCTTGGCCGCAATTACGAAGACGTTTGCGATGCGATCCGCGAGTTCATGCGCCGCGGCGTGGTCATCCGGACCGTGATTAACAATTTCACGTTCGATGGCGCCACTAAAGACCCGATGCGGCGGGCCGTCCGCGATGCGCTGATTGCCTTCATGGCTGCGACCGCACAAGCACAGGCCGAAGCAACGAAAGCGGCCCAGCGGGCCGGAATCGAACACGCCAAGGCCAATGACGGGCAGGCGTACCTTGGACGCAAGCCCTCCTATTCGCGACAGCAGCTCGACAAGGTGCGCGACATGCTGGGGCGGTACGCGATCGCGCAGATCGCTAAAGAGGCTGGGCTGTCCCGCCAAACGGTGTATCGCATCCAGGACGACCCGGTCGGCGTGGAAGCTGCATTGGCCGCGTGGGGGCTCTAATTCGGATTCCACAGCGGACAATGCTGTGCGTGGGGCGTGTTGGTGGCTGCATAATCGCTAAGAACCTGCATCGAGCAGAGCTTGCTGTTCTGGCGTGCGATGAACAGGTCGCACGGTGGATTGAGCTGACAGAGCAGCGATTTTCTCGTCAATTTGACGAGAAAAAGTGTGTCTTGATCGACAAGGACAACACAACGATTATCGATGGTGCGGGTAAAAAGAAGGACATCGAAGGCCGCATCAGCCAGATCAAGGTGCAGATCGAGGACACCACCTCGGACTATGACAAGGAGAAGCTGCAGGAGCGGCTGGCAAAGCTTGCCGGCGATGTCGCCGTCATTGAGGCACTGCCATGAGGGCCAGCCTCAATGGCAGAGCTTTAGTGCTTAGGCTTCCTGGAAGTCGGGATTCCGTTTTCCAGCCCCGAGGCCGGAATCCCGGCCTCGCTCGAAAGCGTTTCCATGAAGGTTTTGGTTGCCGCCAATCCGCCGCGGGCAGGATTTGGCCGGTGGCCAGCACATGCACGAAGGTAGAGCCTTGCGTTTCCACCTTGATCAGTGCCAGTCTCGCCTGGGCGGGCTTCCGAAGCTAATAGTCTTTGTGGCTGTGTTTCTCGATTCGAGATAACTGTCTAGTTTCAGCCACGGAACATATTGGTTTGTGCGACCTGCGATATTCAGACCAAGACAAACTTATGACTAGTTCCATCGAGAACCCGATCATCAATTCGCCTTTTCAAGAGCCGTACCAACATTGGCTGCTTGATGAGTTTGGAAGACCAACTGGTGAAATTGCTCAAGGGCGCCGGAGATCCGAATACATAGTGCCGATTGCGACGTCGAAGCGGAAATCGAGCAGCCAGGATGAATTGGTGTTTGCCGACATCGAGGGCATGGCCTCAACGCGCGCAAACGACATCGTCAATGAAATTAGAAAAAGCGTAGAAACGTGGCGGTCAACGCCCGGCATGCCTGCAGGTGTGACCTATGAAACCGCGCGCCTTCTTGTCCATTGGCGCGACAAGAGGCGCGAAAAGCCTCTTTTCTACTGCCAAGTTGAAGCCGCGGAAACTGTGATTTGGCTGACCGAAGTCGCTACGAAGAATTCGCGCTACTCCCGCTTCATCGAATATTTGGAAAAACAATGTGAAGAAGCAAATCCTGGTTTGTTCAGGCTGGCAATGAAGCTAGCAACCGGGGCAGGCAAAACGACCGTGATGGCCATGTTGATTGCGTGGCATGCAATTAACAAGGCGCGTCGGCCGAATTCGAGGATATTTTCAGACGCGTTTCTGCTTATCGCTCCCGGTATCACGATAAAAGATCGTTTGCGGGTACTGGTGCCGGAAGCTCCAGATTCGATCTATGAGCTGCTTTCGATCGTCCCGCGCGATATGGTGGAGGACCTCCGAAAGGCCCGGGTCGTGATTACTAATTATCACGCCTTCCAGCGGAGAACGAAGGTCGACATTTCAAGGGGAACCCGGGAGGTGCTTCGAGGGCGTGAGGCGGAGGACCAATTCGCCGAACGTTTTCTTGAAACCGAAGGCGAAATGATTCAGCGCGTGATGGCGCCGCTGATGGGACGCCGCGGCATCATTGTCATTAATGATGAAGCCCATCATTGCTATGAGGAGCGCCCGGGTGGGGACACGTTACCGATTATTCGTGCAGAGGAGGAAACGGCGGCTGAGGCAAACGCCGAAGCCGAAACCAACAAAAAGGCCGCCCGAGTATGGATTAACGGAATCCGGTCTACGGCGGCGATTGTCGGTATCAAGGTGGTATATGACCTTTCCGCCACGCCATTTTTTCTCAGAGGTTCAGGATACCGCGAGGGCGAGCTGTTTGGATGGGTTATTTCCGATTTTTCACTTATGGATGCGATCGAGGCTGGGATTGTTAAAGTTCCACGAGTGCCGACTCATGACGACGTTGTCGCCCGCGATGAGCCAATATTTCGGCATATCTACAAACACGTGCGCTGGAATCTACCTAGCAGAGGTCGAAGAAGGCAGAAGGAACTTTCTCCGGTGGAGCTGCCGCCAACTTTAGAGGCGGCCCTTCGTGCGCTCTATCGAGACTATGAGGCGCGCTACGCTGAATGGATGTCGAAAGGAGCTGAGACCCCACCGGTCTTTATCGTCGTTGCCAATAATACGGCGACGTCGAAGCTAATTTACGATTGGATTGCCGGGTGGTGCGACAATCCGGACGAAGGAGACGAGAC
>JBAUNL010000356.1:0-8642 GCA_049579205.1 Rhodomicrobium sp.
CACAGCATGTATCCCCGCTGGCAGCCTTCTAAGTGTGTTGATCTTGGCAGGCTCCACACCCGTCACCGGCTGTTTCAGGATAACCATTGCGAGGTCGGCGCGGGGCAGGTTCCCAGTCCAGCTGAACTTTTCGTTTAGGATGATATGGTCAACCTCGAACAAGCCGCCATGTTGAAGGAAGATGCGGTGATTCCGCGGATCGACCGTCGAGCGGTACTCCGCACCGCGATAAAAGCCGCCGCTGCTGCAACTCTGGTAGTTTGGATAAAAATAGGCGCCCCCGGCTTCCCTAGCGCCTGTCTCGCAAAAGCAATGCGCCGCGGTCAGAACCGCGTTCGGAGCCACAAGCGTGCCGGAGCAGAACGCCTGCTCGCCCCACTGCTGGCTGTTATAAAGAAGAGCCGCCACCGCCGGCTGATAGAGATCAAATTCCTTTTCCGTTTCCGTGCAGGTCGGGTGCCAGCCTGGCTCGAGGGGCGTATTTCCGAGCGCCGCAGGAACTGCCTCGCGCTCCGGGCACTCTGCGCTGCCCGGTTTCGGTCTTTGCGCTGAATAGCCGTTTTTTCCCGGGGACGCATCGTCTTCTGTGTGTTTGCTAATGTTCAGCATCCATTTCCGAACGTAACGGTCCACAGAGTCCAGCGCGAGCGAATATCGGGTAAGCTCATCGTGGTTCTCCGGCTCTCGCACCTCGCAATTTTCTCTGTAGATTTTCACAAACCTGACGGTTACTTCACTCGGCTTTGGCGGCAGCCTGGCGAGCTGCCCATTCCATTCGAAGACCTTCCTCAGGCTGTCAAGGTCGCGAGACTGGATCCATTGGTTGAGAACGGCGGAGCCCTGGTTCCAGTCCTGGCTTAAGGTATTGGCGCGGGCAAGGATTCGGAGCGCCACGTTGTGTCTTGCCTGGATCTCAAAGACGCTGGCGGCTAGTGCATTGCTTGCCAGCGCGAGGGCTCCGCCGATCGCCATTAAAAACAAAACTGTAGTGGCGTGTTTTCGTGACATGGCAGCGAAAGCGCCTAGCCCTATTGGAAGGCCGCAAGCTGCGGCGCCGCGCTGCAAGCGATTGAAGCCGTTGGACCGATAGTCGTCCCACTATAGCCCCCAACGTTTGCGAGCTGGCCTTGAAGCGTCGAAACGTTGCCTGCATTGGTACTGGCGGCGTTGATAGCCTTGGTTAGTTGATCGGTGCCGCTGACGTTCGAAAGGAAGCGCTCTGGCGCAGTGAGCGCCGAGGTCGTCATGGCGTCAGCTACTGTGAGCGGCAACTTCGCGGCGGCCAAGCCTTCGCTAGGTTTGGTGATCGCGACTCCTTTGAGGACGCCGCCATCGAAGACAAGCTTCGTGACCTTCTCCACGAGGAACGCTCGCGTGACATTGACCTTTCCCAGGATGGACCGATTGACCACGGTTGCGTAGTCGATCGAGACGTGCCTATGCCCCCTATCGGAAAGCATGATGCGTGTCTGCACCGCCGTCCGGTAGCATATGCTATCAGCCGGGCAAGGCTCAGGAGCCGCGCGCCCCCTGAGCTCGCTTGAGCCTTCAACCGTGAGCCTGTAGTGCTCATTCGCGAGGTTTCTGAACCTTGCTTTGATCATTGCTGCAACGCCGTCAAGATCGGCTTGGACGAGAGGATCGACAGTGACGTAGAAATCCCTGTCCGCAATCGCCGTGAGATCGGTGACCGACGCCGGAAGCCCTCCGCTTGCAAAGGGAATGACGCCCGAGGTTCTGCCCGCTAATTGGGCAATAGCAATAATAATGCCGCCGGTTTGGTCCGCCGATGCCGCTTCGACGGACTGTAAAAGACCATCGCCACTCACACCGGCGCAGATATTATCGGATGTTAGCGGGCTATTATTATAGGTCATCGTATACTGGCTCGTACGGTCTGCCACATTCTGAAATACGGGTGGCGGCGAAGCCTGGCCTTGCTGAATTTGAGCTTCGACCTTGAGTTGCACCCAGTCGACCCGGTCCTGGCTCACATCGTGATTACCGGTTGTCCCTCCCGTATGGCCGTAGGGGATAATGTGCAAAGTGACGAGCGTTTTTGGCAAGTAATAGGACATTCCCGAGGCCCAGCCAGAGTTGCTCTTTAAAATCGGCCCCTCTGGGTCGAGTCTTTCGCATGACGGAAGGAGTACTAAGAGCGCGAGGGCGACTGTGAGCGGCAGCTTCGCGGCTGCTAGACCTTCGCTCGGTTTTTGGATCGCAATCCCGTTTAGAACGCCGTCCTGGAACGTTAGCCGGGTCACCTTGTCGACAAGGAATGCCCGGTTGACGCTGACTTTCGCGGTGACGGCCCTATTGACAATCCTGGCATAACCAAAGGAGGGATAGGAGCCGCCCTTCGTAGAGAGCGAAAGCCGGGTCTGCGCTGCGGTGCGGTAGCAAACGCTGTCCGGCGGACATGGCTCGCCCTTGCCGCTGCCTCTCATTCCCTGTGCGCCTTCGACAGCGAAACGATAGCGAAGCCCAAAGTTGTTTCTGATCGTTGTCTCGACGACGGCCCGGTCGGTTGGATCGAGCGGATCGATTTTCATCGAGATTGTGCGGTCTGTAATTTGTACAACATCGGCGCCGGCTGGGGCCGTCGCGGATGTTGTTAGCGCCGGTGCGGCGAACGGAGCCACGCCTAGCCGGCCGGCTAGCCTCGCAACCGAAACGACGATAGCTCCGGTTTGGTCCGCCGTGTCCGCCTGCACGGTTTGCAGAAGACCGTTGCTTACCCCGGCGCAGACATTGTCTTTGCTGAGCGGGCTGCCATTATAGGTGAGCGAATAGCTTCGGGACAAATCGGCTACGTTCGCGGATTTGCCGACGGACAGCACCACATATTTGATTTGGTCGGCCCCAGGAACGCGGCCCCTTCCCAGCGGAGGCGGGTCCGGTGGAATGGACGGTATGCCCCAAGGCGTTATCGTGATTTCGACAAGTGTCTTTGGCAGATAATAGATGACACCTTCGGAATCGTTGCGCTCGGAAGTATAGATAGCGCCTTCGGGATCAAGTTTAGCGCACGAACAGACGCAAAGTGCTGCCACAAAAAGCAGAAGTTTGGGAGTATAATATGAAGACGCAAACCACATTACGCCCACCGAGTATTTGCTAAATACTATCCTGATCATTTCAACTAGATTTGATCAAAAGCAAGGCATCTATTATTAAAAGTGTCAAGGACACGCACTGTGAAACTTGTGCCCGTCAAGCCACAGTTTGTCACAAATTGTGACAAAACTAGGCGAATAGTTTCTTAATACAGCCCAGAGTTGATACTATGCTGTGCCTTTGCGGCGCCAGGCAGCGTAGGAGCATCGCGCAGTTCGCGATTGGTGAAGCGAGTCGTGCGAGCACCCGCCAGTTTCTGTACCGTATCACGTTGTAGAGGGCGGCCGGGGATAGTACTGATAGCCTCATGAATTCCGTCCCCGGAAATATTACGCTAGAACATAGAGATTTCGCTCCGCCACTGTTCTCCCGCAAAAACCCCAGTCTAGCGCTTTGGCTGGCCCCTTCAGGCAAAGTACCTGCGCCCAGATCGTCGCGGCTCTCGCATTGCGGAAATTCATGTTTGCTTACGAAGTTCAACCGCTACTAGGCTGAAATTGTTTGGATTTCCGCTCTCGACCCATCTCTGCCTGTCGACGCAGATCGTGGCTTTCTCCAACGTCCGTTCATAAGTCGTTGCCGCCTCGCCTAGCGGAAGCGACAATAGCCTCGGCGCCTGGGTTATTGTAAGGTCGTAAGACAATGCTAACCTCCCATCGCCATGGACCAGCTCAACATCCCATTACCTCCCTATTTCGATCCAATCGCACTGCGCGAGGAGCTGTCCTCCTATTGGCGTGAGGGGACAGATAACGCGGCGCAAGTTCGCGCGCGGGTACTCAAGCGCCTTAAGGAGCTGAAGCAAAAGGCGCGCGAGGAGGCGCAGGCTTTGCTTTTGCGCACTGGCGACGGGCGCGCCTGCGCGTCGGCTCTCTCCGTGTTTCAGGATGAGCTTATCAAACTCATCTACGATTATTCCACGGCCCACCTCTACAGGGCCCAAATTCCATCCTCCGCCGAGCATATGGCTTTGGTTGCGACAGGCGGCTATGGGCGCGGGCTTTTGGCCCCTGGATCGGACATCGACCTACTCTTCCTGCTTCCCTACAGACAAACGGCATGGGGAGAAAGCATCGTCGAGTCGGTTCTCTATTTCCTCTGGGATCTTGGCTATAAGGTCGGCCACGCAACAAGGAATGTCGATCAGACCGTGAGGGCCTGCAGAGAGGATATGACGATCCGAACCGCCCTCCTCGATTCACGGCTCATCTACGGCGAAAGCACGCTCTTTCGCGAGATGCGCTCGCGTTTCAATCTGTCGATCGGCCCGGGCACGCAGCGCGAATTCATCGCCGCCAAGCTCCATGAACGCGATCAGCGCCTTAAACGCATGGGCCTTTCCCGCTATCTCGTCGAACCGAACATCAAGGAGGGCAAGGGCGGCCTTCGCGATCTCAATATGCTCCACTGGTTCTCGGTTTATCTTAATCCGGGCAAAGCGGCCCAGGCCGAAAGCGAAATCTTTGCACGCGATGAAAGCTCGACTTACCAGCATTGCGAGGCCTTCCTGTGGTCGATACGCTGTCATCTTCACGTTCTTGCGGGTAAGGCGGAGGAGCGCCTTTCCTTCGATGTGCAGCCCGAAATGGCTCGCCGCCTGCGCTATCACGACCGCAAGGGACTGCTCGGCGTCGAGCGGTTCATGAAGCACTATTTTCTGATCGCCAAGGACGTGGGCGATTTAACGCGCATTGTCTGTTCAAGCCTTGAGCTTAGGCAGCTGAAGACGGTTCCGACGCTCAGCGACTTGGTGGGAACGCTGCCCTGGAGCTCGCGCGCAAAGCTCGCGGCAACGACCGATTTCCGGGTAGACAACAGCCGGTTGAATGTGAAGCAGCCGGACGCGTTCGAGAAAGATCCGATCAATCTCATCCGCTTCTTCCTGGAAGCAGAACGCAACAACCTGCTTTTGCATCCTCAAGCCCTGCGCCTGATCCGCTCTTCACTCAAACTCATCGACGATGATTTCAGGTCGAACCCGGAAGCCAATGCGCTTTTTATGGAGCTTCTGACGTCAAGCAACGCCCCCGAAAGCTCGCTTCGCCTGATGAACGAGGCGGGAGTGCTTGGCAGGTTTATCCCGGACTTCGGCCGTATCGTCTGCATGGCGCAGTTCAATATGTATCATCACTATACGATTGATGAGCATTTGATCCGGGCCGTTGGTATTTTGTCGCGGATCGAGAAGGGAGCCTATGGAGACGAGCTGCCGCTTTCGACCGGGATCATCGGAGATATTCAGAGCCGGCGTGCCCTCTACCTGGCACTTCTTATGCACGATACCGCGAAGGCGCTGGAAGGCGACCACTGCTCCGTTGGCGCCGAAATCACGCGGAAGCTTGCGCTGCGCATGGGATTTGAACCCGCCGAGGCGGAAACCGCGGCATGGCTTGTGAAGTACCATCTGGTCATGAGCCAGACCGCCCAAAGCCGCGATATCTCGGACCCGCAAACGATACGCACTTTCGCCAACCTCGTGCAAAGCCCGGAACGGTTGAAGCTGCTGCTCCTGCTGACGGTCGCGGACATTCGCGCCGTTGGGCCCGGTATCTGGAACGGCTGGAAAGGGCAGCTCCTGCGGTCGCTCTATTACGACACCGATCCACTTCTCGGCGGCGGCCATGCGCGCGAACCGCGCCCGGCGCGCATAGCAGCGGCGCAGGCAAAGCTGAGGGCATCGCTGCCTGGCTGGACCTCCGCCGAGATAGATCGCTTTATTGCCCGGCACGACCCCGGATACTGGCTTAGAACCGATCTTGAGCGGCAAGTTCAGCATGCGAAGCTCATCAGGACTTTCGAAAGCGAACATTCCCCGGTTGCTTTCGATGTCAAAAGCGATGCTTTCAGGTCTCTCACTGAGCTGACGCTTGTGACCAAGGACAATCCGGGCCTCCTCATGCTCTTCGCCGGGGCTTGTGCAGCCACAGGCGCCAATATTTCTTCCGCACAAATCTCGACAACACGCGACGGTATGGCCCTTGACACGCTTCTGTTACAACGTGTTCTTTTCGAAGACGAAGAGGTTGATCGTACAAGGCGGATCGCCCGGATCATTGGCGAGGTGATTTCGGGAACACGCCCGCTTGCGACGTTGGAAGCTCTTCGAAAGCGGCCGAAACCAAGGCTCGACGCCTTTACAATGCCGCCCGATGTAATCCTGGACAATAGCGCCTCGCAGGAGCTAACGGTTGTCGAGGTTCACGCGCTTGACCGCCCCGGCCTTCTTTTTGATCTTGCACGCGGCTTGAGCGATCTCGGACTCGACATCGGTTCGGCTCATATCGCGACTTTCGGAGAGAAGGCCGTGGACGTCTTTTATGTGAAGGACTCAGCGGGTAAGAAGGTGACAGACGACGATGCGAAGCGCCGGGTTCGCGAAAGGCTGGTCGAGCTGATCAATTCGGGATAAGCGAACGTTGAAAATCCGCCTTTGGGGGCTGCGTCGAAACATGACCTTTTTACGGCTGGGCTTACATGCCCTTTTGGCTTGCTGGATGGCGGCTTCTGCCAGAGCAAGCGAGATGCCCCGTTACGCCCACATCTTTGTGATCGTAGCGGAGAACAGGAACTTCGATCAGATCATAGGCAGCACAAATGCGCCGCGTTTAAATAAGCTCGCGAAGGAATATGGCCTCGCGACCAATTTTTTCGGCGAAGTTCATCCCAGCGAAGGAAACTATGTCGCCATGGTGGGGGGCGATACTTTTGGAATTCACGATGACGATGCCTGGTATTGCGAACCGCTGAAGATCAGCCGTTATTGCCCGCATGCCATGATACCTGGCTACGTTTCGCATTCAATTCCCGCCAGAAGTTTGATGGACCAGCTTGAAGAAGCGAAGCTGACCTGGAAAGGCTATTTCGAGGACCTCCCGGCTGCCGGCTCGCTCGACATCTATTTCCCGAGCAAAGAACATCCAGATCCCAACCGTCCGATGGACTTGTATGGCTCGAAGCACAACGGTTTCGTGAACTTTGACCGGGTGAGAGCGGACCCGAAGCTCGCGGAAAAGATGGTGCCGCTGGACCAGCTTCGAGCGGATCTGTCTGCCAATGCTATTCCGAACTACGCGCAAATCGTTCTCAACCAGTGCAACGAGATGCACGGACTTTACGGCAACTCGTTTCCACCTCCTCCGCCGGATTGCGCGATCGATACAAAAAATCCGGAAAGCGTAGCGGCGGTGATCCGGCGGGGCGACGGCGCCATAGCCGCTGTCGTCGATGAGATCATGGCAGCGCCCATCTGGCGGGGACGCGAAAACACCGCCATTGTCATTACCTGGGACGAAGACAACGGAACTGAGGTTGGACAGCAGGGCTGTTGTGGGGTCCAGCCCCAGAGCGCCGCCAATTTTGGGGGTGGCCACATTCCTACAATCGTCGTGACGAACCATGGTCCAAGGGGCATCGAAGACCCGGTTCCTTACAATCACTATTCGCTCCTCCGCACTACCGAGGAAGCCTTTGGGATCGGCGAGTATCTGGGCTTTGCCGCGGCAGCGGACAAAGGGGTGGCGGCCATGACGCCACTATTCGGACCAGTCAAGCCCGAAGGCTAGCGCGGCGGACGCGAATTTGGAATCGGCGGCGGCGTCAGGCGACGAATCGTGACTCTTAAGACGTGTGTTTGCGCAGGGCCGGTTAGAGACGCGGTCACGCACCGGGCTGAAACCGCGAAAGCCGGAAACGCGAATGGAGAAAGGGCTCATATCGCCGCCACCATTGCGCCACGCGGGCCCCACACAATGACCGAATTCATTCACGGCATTGCTGGAGGGATTTATGGTGCGGGTATGGCTGGCGCGCAAAGCGGCGAATGTTCTAGTGGTTGCGATTCTGACCGCCGCTGCTCCCGCGGGCTTGCGGGCGCAGGGCGCCGATGACATCGCCGCCCTCAATCGGCAGGCTGAACAGCTCTACGGCCAAGGCAAATATAGGGAGGCGGCCGCAATAGCCGAAAAGGCTCTCGCGCTAGCTGAGCGCGTGCTCGGCCCCGAGCATCCCGACACGCTAATCAGCGTTGGCAGTCTGGCGCTGCTGAATAAGGCGCAGGGCCGCTATGGCGAGGCCGAGCGGCTCTTCAAGCGCGCCTTGGAAGTAAGCGAGCGAGTGCTCGGCCCCGAGCATCCCGGTACACTTCAAAGCGTGAACAATCTGGCGCTGCTGTACGAGGCCCAGGGCCGCTACGGAGAGGCCGAGCCGCTTCATCAGCGCGCCTTGGCGGCCCGCGAGCGCGTGCTCGGCCCCGAGCATCCCGACACGCTCCTTAGCATGAACAATCTGGCGGCTTTTTATTTCGAGCGGAGCGACTGGGCCCACGCCGCTGAATTCTGGCTGCGCAGCACCACCGCTGCTGCCGCGCGCACCCGGCGCGACGCCGCCAGCCAAGCCCTGGCGGCAAAGAAAAAAAGCGAAGCTGAGCAAAAGAGCGGAGAATTCTGGAGCCTTGTCAAGGCAGTGCATCGTCTCACCCCGGAAGGCCGCACGCCTGATGCGAGGGCCTCGCGCGAGATGTTTGAGAC
>JBAUNL010000357.1:0-4363 GCA_049579205.1 Rhodomicrobium sp.
AAGCTCTCTATAGGCACGGAAGCGAAGCCGCAGAGACCCGACTGCGTGGCTGACGGCGCAGTCCGCTGCGAACCTGTCTCAGGCCAGCGAATTCCCTGCTAACAGAGAAAATTACAGGGACTTCTTCAATTTTGACCCATCTTCATGCAAATGCGCGGGAACAACACCGGTTTATTCAATAACTTGCGGGATGAATTCCCTAAAAATTGGAACAGGGAATTAAATCGCGCCCGCAACGGAATTGATTGGGGCGTCGGGCTCAATCAGGGATCAAGGCGAGGGCGATTTATCGAAATCCAAATGCCCCATTCCGCGCATTGGTTTTGCGTCAAGCTATCCGGGTTCTTAAATGAATTGCCCGGTGGAATGGAAATGAACGCGGCAGGTAGATGGAATGGGCCGGGAGCCGATCGGGATTAGTTTTCAGAACAACGAGGCTTACGAATGTGGGGCAATGCTCGTCGCGGTCCTCGCATACCCCGTCGAGGACAAGGACGATAACCGCCGGGCGAATATCCGCGCGTCACTTTGCCGGCACGCGATCGAATACCAATATCTGAGCAATCCCGATGATTGGAGCCCCAAGCCGGTTAAGCTCCAGTACGTTTTCCGCGACGCCAAGATTGCCGAGCGCGAAACGAAACTTGCGGGGAAGCGCCTCGGCGAACGGCTCATCGCGGCTCGAATGGCTATCCCCTTTCTGCAAAGATCGGAATTGGGCCAGGCGCCCACACTGCCCAAGGCCATTAAACGATTATCGCTCAATGAAATGGCGGCCTTTGTGCTCGACGATGCCGGTCAAAGCGATGCCGGCAATGTGGAGCGGCGCCATTGGGCGCCAAGCCGCCCGGTCATCCATCTCGCTGCCTCGGCGGCAGTCACCGGACAGACGCTTAATAAAGCTGGCGCCAAACTCTGCTTAGAGCACCTGCTTATTTGCCGGGAACTCATTGAGCTGATTGTTCAACGGGCGCAGGCCTATGAGGAGCTTATCGCCCGCGATCAGACCTTTCCGGTCAAGGCCGACGATCTGATCAAGGTCCGCCTTGTGTGACTGTGGGGTCATTTTTTCGTTCGCTTCCTGAACTCGAAGTGCGCGGCGCGCCCTGCGATTTTTAGCGCACCGCCCGAAGTCGAGACCATCCTATGCTCGCAGGGCGGTTGTGCAGGAGGCAACATGCAAGAAACGATCGCCAGGAATGCAAAGCATTCCGCCAGCTAACGCACAATCACGAAAGCCGGCGGCCCATTTGGCTTTTTAAATCGATACATCGCCGAAGACCGGGAACAAATGAGGCAGCATCGGGTAGTCTCGATTGCCACATCCGCGTCCGCGGAGGTTCTGCCGCGGCACAAAAGGAGCACGCGGAGACAGTTTATGTCGCAGGATAGAACTGCAGAAGTGTCTGAGGCTGAGATCGCGGTCCACTGGCAAGAAGAGGGCTACGTTAGACCGCCGGAAAAATTCGTTGCTCAAGCCAATCTGACCGACAAAACGGTCCTTGAGCGATTCAGTCTCGACAACTTCCCGGGCTGCTTCAAGGAGTACGCCGATCTTCTCGACTGGTACAAGACCTGGGACGTCACGCTCGACACAAGCAATCCGCCATTCTGGAAATGGTTCGTGGGCGGCAGAATCAACGCTAGCTACAACTGTGTCGATCGCCATCTCGCCAAGCACAGGAACAAGACGGCAATCCATTTCGTGCCCGAGCCGGAACACGAAGCCATCCAGCATATCACTTACCAGGACCTCTACGTGCGCGTGAACGAGGTCGCCGCGCTGTTGCAAGACTACTGCGGTCTGAAGAAGGGCGACCGGGTGACCCTGCAGATGCCGATGGTGCCTGAGCTTCCTATCACGATGCTCGCTTGCGCAAGGCTCGGCGTCATTCACTCGCAGGTCTTCAGCGGTTTCAGCGGCAAGGCAACGGCGGACCGTATTGTCGATGCCGGCAGCCATGTACTGATAACAATGGACACTTATTATCGCGGCGGTCAGCTTCTCGATCTCAAACAGAAGGCGGACATCGCCGCCGCCGAGGCGGAAAATGGGGGCGTCAGGGTCGGCAAGGTGCTCGTGTGGCTGAGATACGCGGGCAGATATTCGAGTCCAACGCCATTGGTCGATGGCCGCGACTTCATCGTGAACGATCTGCTACCTGGCTACAGGCGCCGCAGGGTCGAACCAGTGGAGATGCTGGCCGAGGACCCGCTGTTCTTGATGTACACGAGCGGCACCACCGGAAAGCCAAAGGGCTGCCAGCACAGCACCGGGGGATACCTGTCCTATGTCACGGGGACGTCGAAATACATACAGGACATCCATCCGGAGGATGTCTACTGGTGCATGGCCGATATCGGCTGGATCACGGGTCATTCCTATATCGTTTACGGGCCGCTGTCGCTCGCCGCCTCCTCGGTGGTGTACGAGGGCCTTCCCACCTATCCCAACGCCGGACGGCCGTGGCGCATAGCCGAAGAACTCGGCGTCAACATCTTTCACACCTCTCCGACAGCGATACGGGCGCTTCGGCGTGCCGGGCTCGATGAGCCGCGGAAATATAATTACCGCTTCAAGCACATGACCACAGTGGGCGAGCCCATCGAGCCGGCGGTGTGGAGGTGGTACTTCGACGTTGTGGGCAAAGGAGAGGCGGTCATCGTCGACACGTGGTGGCAAACCGAGAACGGTGGCTTCCTGTGCAGCACGGTCCCGGCCCTGCACCCCATGAAGCCGGGAAGCGCAGGGCCGGGCGTGCCCGGCATTCATCCGATCATCTATGACGACTTTGGCAACGAGGTGCCGCCGCGCTCCGGGCGTGCTGGAAACATCTGCATCCAGAACCCCTGGCCGGGCAGTTTTCAGACAATCTGGAAGGACCCGGATCGCTTCGTCGAGCAGTACTACGCCCGTTACTGCAAGAACCGGAACAGCCGGGATTGGCGCGACTGGCCGTACCTGGCCGGCGACGGTGCTTTGCAGGCAGCCGACGGCTATTATCGCATCCTGGGCCGTATCGACGACGTCATCAATGTGGCCGGCCATAGGCTTGGGACCAAGGAAATCGAGTCCGCCAGCCTACTCGTTGAGGAGATAGTTGAGGCAGCCGTGGTCCCCGCCAGAGACGAAATCAAAGGCAAGGTCCCCGACCTCTACGTCTCGCTGAAGCCCGGGCTCGCGCCAAGCGAAGAGATTCGCAAGCGCGTGGAAGACGCCGTGATTCGCGAGATTGGGGCCATTGCCCGGCCGCGCCGGGTCATGATCGTGCCCGACATGCCGAAGACCCGCTCGGGCAAGATCATGCGCCGCGTGCTCAGGGCGATTTCGAACGACGAGGATGCCGGCGATATCTCAACGCTGGCCAATCCCGAAATCGTCGACGAGATTCGAAACATGAAACCCTAGTCCGAAGCCGCCGCATGCTGCCCTCAGGAGGCGCCGTGCGGAGCACGGAGAAGCGATAGGTTATTCTAATCATATTTCAAGATAGGGAGGAACGAAATGGTGGAACGCATTCGATCCTTGCTAGGAAGGTTCTCGGAAAACGAAGAAACCGTGCGCCGGTTGGTGGCGGCTGACCCAGGCTTCGACGCGCTGTGTGAGGAGTACCGCAGCGTCGCCGAACTCATTGAGGGCGAAGAGGAGGGCGACGAGGCGCACCTTAAGCGGCTCAGGGCGCGCCTGGCTTTTCTGGAAGAAAAGCTGTTGACGCGCATTGAAGGGCATCGGCCGCAGTAGCGCAGATTGCGAAAAGCGCCAATACGATGGGACATGCCGTGTTCGATCACATAGGATTCAGCGTCGCTGACTTTCAGAAATCGAATCGCTTTTATCTCGCAGCGCTGGCGCACTGGCATGATCCAGGAGACACGGCGCATGCCATGCGCACAACTTCAACCAACTGGTAACAGTAGGGAAAGTTCTGAGGAGGAAGCCAAAGCTAAGCAGCCAAAAGCGGATCACAAAATGAAGATCTTTTGGAGATGGGGATCGATACAGCGGCTTCGACACTGGTGTCGCCGGAGGCGGAGCCGTATGCACGCCGCGCGGGACCGTTTCCGCCGCACAAGAGCAATCGGGTTTAGGACCGAGCTACGGACACGCCTCTTTCCACAAAAACAGCCTCTCAACCAAAATTTGCTAACGATTACTGATGCTTAGTCTCTTCGCGAACAAGCGGTGGCAAAGCTATTATCAACGACCTAGACCTTGAAACGGTTCTTTAGCGCGAGCAGGAAGAGGAAGATAAGCGTGGCGCTCAACGGCACCTGCACGAAGGATTCGAGGTAGCTGACCCCGTCAGGGATTTTCGGCTCAAAGTCGCCGCCGAACAGGCAGTGGTAGGCTTGCGTGATCCGC
>JBAUNL010000358.1:0-8534 GCA_049579205.1 Rhodomicrobium sp.
TGCTTGAAATCGAGGGCGCAAATCCCTTCCGTGTCCGCGCCTACCGCACCGCGGCTCAGACGATCGATGATTTACCGAAAAGCGCGGCCGGAATGCTCGCGGAAGGAGGGGAGCTCAAGGGGCTTCCAGGGATTGGAAAGGACCTTGCCGGAAAAATCAAAGAGATAGTGGAGACCGGCCATCTCGAGCTGCTAGACGAGGTAGAAGCACGGACACCCTCCACGCTTGCCGTCCTCACTTCAATTCCTGGCCTTGGACCGAAGCGCGTCCATACCTTGCATGAGACGCTGGGGATCTCGACCTTGGAAGAGCTTATGCGCGCCGCGAAGGATCACAAAATCTGCGGACTGCCCCGGTTCAGCGCGAAGCTCGAAGCTAAGATCGCCGAAGAGGCCGCCAAATACACGCAAACCGAGCGGCGGTTCAAGATCGCGACTGCTGAAGACTTTGCCGAAACTTTGTGCGCCTTCCTGAAAAAGGCACCGGGCGTCCGCGACGTGATCGTAGCTGGCAGCTACCGCCGGCGCAAAGATACTGTTGGCGATCTCGATATCCTCGTCACATGCGAACACGGGCCAACAATTATCGAGCATTTCGTGGGCTACGAGGAGGTGGCCAAGATTGTCGCCAAGGGCGAAACGCGTTCAACGATAATCTTAAAGGCCAGCATTCAGGTCGACCTGCGCGTCGTACCTCGAGAGAGCTACGGTGCAGCGCTGCACTACTTCACTGGTTCCAAAGCCCACAACATTGCTGTCCGCAGGCTTGGCCAGGCCAAGGGCCTCAAAATCAATGAATATGGCGTCTTTCGCGAAGATAAACGGATCGGCGGTGAGAGTGAAGAAGAGGTATTTGCTGCGGCTTGGCTCCCCTTCATTGAACCCGAACTTCGTGAGGATCGCGGCGAAATCGAGGCGGCCCTGGAACGACGCCTGCCAAAGCTCCTAACGCTGAAGGATATAAAGGGTGACCTCCATGTACACACGAAGGCGTCCGACGGGAAGAATACCATGCGTGAGATGGCCGAGGCAGCGAAAGCGCTTGGCTATGAATATGTTGCGATTTCTGACCACACGCAGCACGCCACCGTTGCGCGCGGACTCGATGAACAGCGGCTGATCAAGCAGCTCGACGAAATCGACTGCTTGAATGACGAATTGGATGGCATCCTTGTCCTCAAGTCCTCCGAAGTAGATATCCTGGCAGATGGCTCCCTGGATCTTCCCGATTCAATCCTTAAACGGCTGGATTTCACGGTTTGTGCTGTCCATTACAAGTTTGACCTGGACGCAAAGGCTCAGACAGAACGCGTGCAGCGCGCGATGGAAGACCGCTATTGCAACATTGTCGCGCACCCCACCGGACGCCTGCTCGGGGAGCGGGCCGGCTATCCGATAGACCTCGGCCGCGTGATGGAAGGAGCCAAGGAACGCGGCTGCTTCCTTGAGCTCAATGCGCACCCCGCTCGCCTTGATCTCGATGACATTCATTGCAAGCAGGCGAAAGACATAGGGCTGAAAGTCGCGATCTCGACAGATGCTCATTCGACAGCCGGCCTCAATGCGATGCGTTTCGGTATCGGGCAAGCCCGGCGCGGGTGGCTCGAAGCCAAGGATGTGCTCAACACCCGGCCTTGGCCGGAGCTTAAGAAGCTATTCTCGCGATAAGGATGCTCGGGTGGGAAAAATCCTACGGCGAATGAATTTCCGGACCAAGCAAGATGCGTCCAAGATGCAAGCGATTGCGACCACTCATTGATACCAGTCAAAGCCGGTCTCTAAAGGATGGAATAGCGTTTCCTAAAACCAAATGGCCAGCTGCCAATGCCCGAGAAGAGAAACCCCACGGGGTCAGTTCAAGAAGTCCAACATACCGAGGCCAGGCCGATGATGCTGTTCGCGCTTGATGGCAGCCGGGATCTTGGCGCTGCAATTGCCAACCATCTCGGGCATCAACTGGCCCCGCATGAGGAACGCAGTTTTGAGGATGGCGAGCACAAAATCCGGCCGCTCGAAAGCGTTGCTGGTGCCAGCGTTTATGTAATCCACAGCCTTTATGGGGGACCCATCCAGAGTGCCAACGACAAACTGTGCCGCCTTCTGTTCTTTATTGGCGCGCTCAAGGATGGAGGTGCCAAAAGCGTCACAGCGGTTGCTCCCTACCTGTGCTATGCGCGCAAAGACCGCCGCACAAAGAGCTTTGATCCTGTCACGACACGATATGTCGCAAGCCTCTTTGAGGCTGTGGGTACGGACATGATTGTCACGCTGGAGGTGCATAATCCTGCTGCCTTCGAAAATGCCTTCCGCTGCCGGACAATTACTCTCACCGCTGCTCCGATTTTTGTGGACCGCTTCAAGTCAATTGACGCGAAAGATATCTGTGTCGTCTCCCCCGATGCGGGGGGAGTCAAGCGCGCAGAACTATTCCGGGAAGCGCTTGAGGCGGAGCTAAGCCGCCCCGTCGGGAAAGCCTTCGTGGACAAGCACCGAAGCGCCGGTGTGGTCTCGGGTGATCTCTTTGTTGGCGATGTGAAAGGGGCTACAGCCCTGATAATCGATGATCTGATTAGCTCTGGAACAACGCTTGTAAGAGCAGCCCTGGCTGCGCATCAGGCTGGCGCGCAAAAAGTGCTCGCTCTGGTTACCCATGGCTTATTCATGGAAGGGTCCGATGCGGCGGTCATAAATCCAGCCATTAGCCGGCTAACAACCACGGATAGCGTTCTGCCCTTCCGCGTGAAGCCCGGGGCCATCCAGAACAAGGTCGAAATCCTTCCTTGCGCTCCGCTGTTGGCAGAGGCAGTCCGCCGCCTGCATGCAGATGAACCCCTTTCAGACCTTCTCGTTTTCTGATCGCGAATTCCAGGCGTTTCCCATCGGCTGCCCCTATTCTCAGATAGGAGAGCGCTTTCGGCCGCCATTTCTAAGGCGTTCGCGGGGTGGGTGCCTAGAGATGGGCGATCGAGAGGCGCGCCCGCAACATTGCCCTGTAGCAGCGATAAAAGCAGTACAGGGAAAGGGGCCCTTTATCGTGAAGCGCTTGCACCACCCGGGAGTGGACGCGGGAACCAAAATCTTTGGCGTTGAGATGCTCGCATTCGAGATCGAGGTAAGCGATTTCCTCGAGCGGGTCGAGTGCGCGCAGCCGGGAGTTAAACTCCAAGCAGTCGATGATCTTCACCTCGTTACCAAGCCAAATATGTTCGGGCCGCAGGTCGCCGTGCCCATCTAGGATATGCCGGTTGCGCAGACGATCGAGCAATAAGTCTTGCTCTTTCAAGAGAAAATCCCGCAATGCCCGGTCAAGATGGCGAACAAGCCCTTGCGGCATGTTCAGACGAGGGTCCAAAAGAATGGTCCGGTTTTGCCGAAGGAGAAGCTGCCAATGTCTCAGAAACTCTTCTTGTCTCAGAAATACCGGCTGTGAGCTTTTGTAAAACTGCGTGAGTATCAAGGCGAGCGCATTTGCATCATGCAAATCAGCCTCATTTTTCGCCATGAGCCTATCCAGCATGCGCTCTTGATCGAGCCTGCGCATTTTAACAAGCCAATCGACAGCTACGCCGTCCTTTCCGATCGAAAGTGCGCCGTTTGAGATGCACAAGGGAACGGTGCCGAGATAAACGCCAGGAGCAAGCCGGCGGTTCAGCCTCACTTCGGCTGCAGACGCCAAACGGCGCTTTACCAATGTTGAAAAGTCCAAATACGGTAACCGGACTGGCTTCTTGAGCTTGAACACATAATCCCCGGCGAGAAAGACCAAAGACATATTGGTCTCGCGCATCTCGACACTTTCTGCGGGGACGCCATAGGAGTTCGGATTGCGAAGGAAAGCGGCCTTCTCGTTCAAGGCCGGCTCAAACGGCATGTGCATCCGCTATCTCAGCTACCTTTCTCACTGTGCCTTCACCATGAAGAAGCTTGTCTTTCATGTTAAAGCGCCCAAGACCTATGCATCGTCTGGCTGACCCATCACGCGAAGGAGTGAATTGCATAATTTGACGACGGGTCTGGGAGACGAAGCGGGTCTTTCATCGTATCTTCTAGCAAACACTCTTAAATGCCTTATGCCTGTTCCACGGTGATTTGCGCACCGCTTAATCCGCCGATCGTGTCATGCTCAAGATGTTCGATTAGCGCGCCGATACTGGTTTCCGTTTCAATTTGCTGCTGCTTCAACTTGCACCAAACATCTGCGCAGGCCTTGCCGAAGCTTTCTGCATCGGTGACATCATAAATACCCTCATAGACAGAACCCCCAGCCCTCGTAATACGCAGTTTGACCTTCATGGCTTTCTTCCGAGTCTCTCTTCGATCTCTTGTGAGCTTTTCCGCGCGTTTCTGCCATGAAGGCTAAACCGGCCATTTCGGATTAGCTTTGATGGGCATCAAGAGGACTCAAGGATCGGGTCTCCGCTGTATTTGGCATTGCAGCGGAATTGAATGTGATCGCAGCTAGCCCAGAAAGCCGCGTTTCGTTGCGGCCAGGCCGATGCCCACTCAGCGCGGCGGCGCGGGGATCACGGCCGCGTAGGCCGCGCTAATCTAACCTGTAGTGCGCAAAGAACCAGCGTTTGACGCCGTAAACGGCCGCAAGGTAGGTAACGGTCACAAGCGCTAGGGCGCCTAAGCTCAGCGCCACAGACCCGTTTGCCTGATGATCGAGAATGGGCATGTCCCGTTCTAGAAGGCTTCTCACATCGTGCCGATGAGTGCGGCCTATTTTCCTTGAAGAAGGTCTATGAAGGGAGGAAAGGTGAGCAGCAGACCGGCGAACGACAAGACGAATGCCACCAGATTAACCCTTCCCAGTGATGGGTTCCGAAGCATCTCCGGCGAGGGCTAAAATGCCGACCGAGGCACAGCCAATGCCGGCCGCTAGAATTGCGGCTGCACCTGGACCGTTCGACATTATCTCGACTTCTTCTTCCGGCAGACTCACGGACTATTCTCCTTGTATTAGAATGATGGTGCCGCCACCGCGGACCGGTGCGTACTTGTTCAAGAGCGCACCGAATGTTCCGGTAATCCCAGTGGCGACGAAACAGGCTGCCAGGAGTCGATCTTGGTGATGGCTAGTGCAAGGCACTCCTGCACGAGATCGTCGGCGTATTCGACATCGCGCGTCACGATCGCTGATCCTTCTAATTGAAGATATGGCGAAACGACCTGCGCAGCAGGTCTCGATTACGTCCTCACCAGCTGGACATTCGCTTGAAATATGGACCCCTTGGGTCCTTGATTCCCGGCGGCACCTTGACATTTGACTGTTTCTTGAGGCGCATTAAAGCCGCCTCCCTGCTAGGTTCCAAATCAGATTCAAGGATTTGGCAGCAGAGCCCTCCCATGACCGATTTGCTCTAGCTTCCCCCCGAAAGCTTGATTGGATCAGGCCGCTTTCCGGAGTCCGCACTGTGTGCCCGCTCGTTTCCGGCCCTTTGGATTGACTTGCCGCAAAGACTTTCAAGTCTTCCCCGGCTGGAATGTGTCACTGGCGCAGCATCCGCGCCCCGCGATTTGCGGCCCGATCAGACTTAACCTTAGGTGTTAATCATGCCAGAGCAATTGAATCAAACAGAGCCAAATGGAGAGGAAGTAACCCTTGCGATTTCTTCCGAAAAGGTTTGCTTTATTATCGTCAAGGCCCGGGAATTTGACGCTAAAGATGAAGTTTCCGAACCTGACCCAGGATCGAATCCTTCTGATGATAAGGACATCGCGATTCTTGAAGACCACGAAGACGATCCTGTGGTTGAGGAGCTGACTAGCTTCATCGATTGCTTGTCGGAGGATGAGCAAATTGATCTCGTTGCGCTCACCTGGCTCGGACGGGATGACTATTCTGCATCTGATTGGCAAAGCGTGCGCGAAGAAGCGGCCCGCGCACACAATCAGCGCACAGCGAGCTATCTCCTTGGCACACCTCAACTCGGCGACTTCCTTGAGGAAGGCCTCTCAACGCTTGGCTATTCGTGCGAGGAATTCGAGATCGGGCGGCTTTGAGAGCTGAGCAAAAAACGAAAATCCTCTGAGCGACGCAAAGCCTTTTGCAGCGGGCACTGCCACGCTGGCCAGGCTTTCACAATGTCCATCGCGAAGTGTGGGTTTATAGTCTCGGAAACGTACGCCGGATTACCGCGGAATTGGCATCATCACGCGCTCGCTTAGTTCTTCTGGAGTAAATCATGAGCGGGATCGAAAGCGGGAACGCCGTGAATGGCAAGGAGCGGATCAGCATCCGCAACCTGAATTTTTACTATGGCCGCGCCAGGGCCCTCAAGAACATCAATATGCCCATCTACGATCGGAAGGTGACCGCTTGCATCGGCCCTTCCGGCTGCGGCAAATCGACTTTGCTGCGCGTCTTGAACCGGATGTACGACCTTTATCCCGACCAGCACGCAGAGGGCGAGGTCTTGTTCAACGGCGAAAACATTCTCGGTCCTAATGTGGATTTGAACCTGCTCCGCTCGCGTATCGGCATGGTCTTTCAAAAGCCGACGCCGTTCCCGATGACGGTCTATGAAAATATCGCATTCGGCATCCGGCTTTACGAAAAGCTGCCTAAGTCCGAGATCAACGCCCGCGTGCAATCTGCACTGGAAAAGGCGGCGCTCTGGCCTGAGGTTAAAGACAAGCTGGACGCGAGCGGGCTTAGCCTCTCCGGCGGGCAGCAGCAGCGCCTCTGCATCGCGCGCACGGTTGCGCTCCAGCCGGAGGTCATCCTGCTCGACGAACCGGCTTCGGCTCTCGATCCGATCTCGACGGCGAAGGTGGAAGAACTAATCGATGAGCTGCGGGAGGAGTTCACGATCGCGATCGTGACCCACAACATGCAGCAGGCCGCCCGCATATCCCAATATACCGGCTTTATGTATCTCGGCGAACTTGTGGAATTTGGAAAGACGGACCAGCTGTTCACTAATCCGGCCGACAAAAGAACGCAAGACTATATCACCGGGCGCTTCGGCTGAATGGGCCATAGCCTTCTCATCAGCCCGCGCCAGCACTTACGGGCAAGCAAGGCAAGAACAGACGTTCTCATTGGGGGCCATGGACGAAGACGAAATCGTCCCCGCCTGAGCCGAAGCTAGGATTCAGTTTCCAGTCTAAGACACAGATGGCCTGGACTGTTCTCTCACTAATCCTGGCTGGCGATGTGTGTGCAGAGCTGATACGCATTTAGGAAAGCCCTCTTGGCAATGCGGTAGCCCGTTCCTTATGCAACGTATAGGGGCTCGCCGCTTGTCTCGTGCCAGTGGAGGATGCCATTCCAGATTTCCTCGGCTGTTTCGGCGAACCAGAACAAATCGCGATCCTCGGGATCTATCGCGCCTTCATCGACCAGGAAATCGAAATTCACTGCACGGCGCCAATAGCTCTCTCCGACCAAGACCACAGGAATCGGCTTCATCTTCCGAGTTTGCACCAGCGTGAGCACCTCGAACAGTCCATCGAAGGTGCCATAGCCGCCCGGACACATCTACCAGCGCCTTGGCACGCAAGAGAAAATGAAGCTTGCGCATGGCGAAATAGTGAAAGCTGAAGCAAAGATCAGGAGTGATATAAGGGTTTGGATATTGCTCGTGAGGCAAGCTGATGTTGAGACCGGCAGACTTGGCGCCGATGTCGAACGCGCCGCGATTGGCGGCCTCCATGATACCTGGCCCACCGCCGGTCATGACCACCGTGTGCTGCCCCTTGGCGGCTTGGTTCTTGACATTAACGAGGCGGCCGAATTCCCGGGCCACGTCATAGTAATGGCTCTTGGCGAGAATGCGCTCTGCGATCGCCAGGCGGCGCACCGACTCCTTGTTACCGGGATCGGCCGCCAATGCTGCCTTCAATGCCTCGACCTTGCATTGTGCCGAAGCTGGCTCGAGCATCCCCTCCAGCGTATCATGAGTATTAATGAGACCGGAGGAAAAATCACTATTGCGGCCACAGATGTCCACCTGCCGCGCCGGATCGCACACGCCATAGTGGACGCGTATAAGGGCAACCTCGACACGCATTACGACCGGGAAGGGTACTTCGTACGCATGAGCTGGAAGCGCGAGGATTAGCGCGATCGTTCGCTCGGGCATTTGGGCCCTAAAACCACGTCCCGCGAGGGCCTCGCAAATCAGCTTCAAATGAAGGATGAGAGGACCTCGCCCGTACCCTTTGCTTCCCAGCGCTGGTCCCCGATCCGCTCCACGCTTCTTGGGTCTTGCCCATGGCGCCGCTCTGAGGCCGCGGCCGGGCCTGAAGGCGGTAATTTGAAGAGCCGTATGACGTCCTCCTTAATCAACTCGAAGAAACGGAAAGCGCCGAAGGTCATCGCGGGTCCAAAGACTAAGACCAGCGCGGTTACCAACCGTCTCGACGTCAATGACATAGTCGGGATCACCGAATTCAATCCGGCCTGGGCAGCCTCGCTCTTTGCTGCCAGATAGAATGGTATCGCTGAGAAACTGCTCGACGCTTGGCGAGGCAAGCTCTGACTTGAAGCCTCTTCGATGCATGCGAACGTGAAACGAGCTTCCACAA
>JBAUNL010000359.1:0-2091 GCA_049579205.1 Rhodomicrobium sp.
GGCCTTCCGGCGCTGATGACCGGCGATCCCAAAAAAGCCGGGCGCGTTATGGCCGCGATGATGCAGATGAAGAAGATCGATATAAAGGCTCTGGAAGCCGCTGCCGGTGGCTAGCGGGCCATCCAGCCGTCGATCGCTGGGTCCAGGTTACCAAGGCAAAATCCGAGTGATCGGCCCCGATTCGGCGCGCTCGTCGTCAGCGATATTCATCGGCCTCTCACCACCTGACCCCGGATCTCGGACCGCCGAGGGGGCCGCGTGTAGATGACAGCATACCAATAACCTGCGATTAGATCGGCTGCCTGCTCATTAGTGAGCGTGGCAGACCCCGCGAACGGACTTCCCCTAGACAAGATCGGCCCCGCATTTTCATTGGGATTGGCAGGGCCGTGAAAGGCGATGCCGGCATGTCTGCCGCTAAACCGCAAGACGCTGACGTGCCAGGTCAGCACATTTGAAGCGGTATTGAGAGTTGCAGTCAAATAACCTGTTCCACTCAGGTTACTAGGTGGCACCAAATTCGACCCCTTGAGATCTGCTTTGAAGGTTACAATCGCAGCATTGGCGGAAGCCGCGAAGACAACGAGGACCCCGAAAACAAGCACGAAAAGACCACTGGCGCCGAAATCGGTTTTCATGGTCCGCTCCTCTCTTTAATTCCACATACTGCCTTTGTCCCTAAGCTTTCGGCAGGGGCGGCCTTAATCCCCAAGGTAGAGCAAGGCGATGCGGATGCCTTCATCGTAAATGGCTTGGACCTCGGCCCGGTGCTGCTCTCCGCGCTTAGCCCAGGCACTGAAAAAATAGCGCGTGTCCGATGGAGGGTTAGAACCGCGCATCTTGTAGCCACCCGAATCCACGACGCCATCGAGATCGTAATCCACGGCATATTCATAGGGTCCTGAAGGCCTTCCCCCGCGATCTTCAAGGGGCTCAACGCTAATCTGAAGCATTTCAAGGCGCAAACCCGAGGCAGGAAAGTGCTCATAGCACCAGTGCCGGTTTTCATGTTCAAGACAGGCGCCGACGCTGCCGTCACCGTTACGCCAGGCCCGTTCCGTCTTTTCTCCCGCGATTCTAGGACCGAAGGGAGCCTTAACCGCGCCAATGAGATTGGCCACAATGCGCGGCTGTTCTCGTTCAGCGCCCGAAACTTGGACGGCTCCTGCCAGGCAGAGAAGCGATGCCCCGGCGAGCATACCAACTGTCTTCGTCCACTCCAACATGCTCCCCTCCCCTTTAATGAATTCGCATGCGCTCTTTACGCATTCTTAACCATGGCTGTCCGGAAATGATCCCGGAACCTACTTATTTATTTCGTGGCCTCCTCCGATAGAGGAAGCCCTTCGAATGAGTGCTGGATGGCACATGCACTTAAAAATGAGTGTTGGCGGGACCACTACCGCCAAAGGCATCACTCCGTCCAATCCAGGGATCGTGTCACCGCTTTCCGCCAGAAGTGATACAAGCTGTCGCTTTTGGCGCGGTCCATGGCTGGATACCAGCGTCTATCCGCTCTCCAATTCTCGATAATGTCATCAGTGGATTGCCAATATCCGGCTGCGAGGCCCGCAGCGTAGGCAGCACCAAGCGCCGTTGTTTCAACCACCGCGGAGCGCACCACCGGCACGTTCAAAATATCGGCCTGGAACTGCATCAGCGTATCGTTCACGACCATTCCGCCATCTGTGCGCAACTCCCTGATCGCAACGCCGGCGTCCTGCACCATGGCATCGAGCACTTCACGCGTTTGAAATGCAGTCGCCTCAAGCGCGGCGCGCGCGATATGCGCCTTTGTGACGAAGCGCGTAAGCCCGCAGATCACACCACGGGCATGTTCCTTCCAGTGTGGCGCATAGAGACCCGAGAAGGCCGGGACGAAATAGACACCACCATTGCCGTCCACGCTTCGGGCCAACGTCTCGATTTCGGCGGACTGTCGAATGAAACCAAGATTATCGCGAAGCCACTGCACGAGAGCGCCCGTAATGGCAATCGAGCCTTCGAGAGCGTAAACCGGCTTCTGCCCATCGAGCTGGTAGCCGAGCGTCGTCAGCAGCCCGCAGGTGGACGGAACCATATTCTCGCCTG
>JBAUNL010000360.1:0-3393 GCA_049579205.1 Rhodomicrobium sp.
CTGACCGGCGAAGCTGGCTGACGGAAGATCCTCCGCTGTGGCCGAACTACGGACAGCCACGGCGACGTTGGCGCCGTATTGATCTTCAAGCTTGCTATAAGCTTGGGCCACAGTGTCGGCCAATGCATCGATTCCCGCCGCCTCGTAGACGATCCGCCTAGCTTCGGCCGCGCGTGCGGCGAGAACGTTAACATCGCGGCCATCCAGACCGTCCATCTGCTCGTGCAAAGCCATCCAAACATTTGGGGCTTTCACAACGCCGTAATAGGCTTGAACGGTGAGAGCGAAACCATTGGGTACGCGTACGCCCTGCGAACTCATCTCACGAAACATTTCGCCGAGCGAAGCATTCTTGCCCCCAACCGTGGGCACGTCTTCTAAGCGAATGCTTTCGAACCACTGGACTAAATTAGAAAGATCACTCATTGCGGTCCCATCCTATAGGATGATTACACCAAATTGGGGGCGTTTCGCCTTCACCGCTTTGATTTGCATCATATTGCATGCGGACAAAACAGCATATGCATTGTGTAATGCGGCGAGCGCGCGGGCGAGCGAGTTTAGACCGGGAGGTGCAAAGCAGGAGTGGTTTGAATGGAAACACAGGCGGCGCTGATGCAGGTCGCGAACGCTTTGACAGCTAGCGACAAAGGCTTGCTCGCGATGGACGAGAGCCTTCCAACAATACACAAGCGGTTTGCCAAAGCAGGCATTCCGCAAACCGAAGAGGCGCGGCGCACCTATCGTGAGTTAATCGCAACCACACCTGGCCTGGGCGAATGCGTAAGCGGCGCGATCCTTTATGAAGAGACGCTGCGGCAGAAGACAAAAGCCGGCGTTCCGATTATCGAGATCCTTACCGGCGCCGGCATCATTCCCGGCGTCAAGGTCGATGCAGGCGCGAAGGACCTCGCCGGCCATCCTGGAGAGAAGATAACCGAGGGGCTCGACGGACTGCGCGGCCGGCTTCGTGAGTATCTCGAAATGGGCGCCCGTTTCGCAAAGTGGCGCGCGGTCATTACAATCGGACACGGCATTCCCAGCGAAAGCTGCATCGAGGCCAATGCGCACGCCTTGGCGCGTTACGCTGCATTGTGCCAAGAGGCAGGCCTGGTTCCGGTTGTTGAACCGGAAGTGCTGATGGATGGCGATCATACACTCGATCGATGCCGGCACGTGACGGAGACTGTGCTGCGGAGTGTGTTTAACCAGCTCCTCAATCAGCGTGTGGCGTTGGAAGCGATGATCCTGAAGACGAACATGGTGCTGCCGGGATTGGCCTGTGCCAAACAGGAGTCCGTTGACGAGGTCGCCGATGGCACCGTGACGAGCCTTCTGCGGGTTGTCCCCGCCGCGGTTCCAGGGATAGCATTTCTGTCTGGTGGCCAATCAAGCGAACTGGCATCCGCGAGGTTAAATGCGATGAATTTGAGGTTTAAGCGCGTGCCTTGGGCGTTGGCGTTCTCGTTCGCGCGCGCAATTCAACAGCCGGGAATGGATATCTGGGCTGGCCAGAAAGCCAACGCAGTCGCGGCCCAGAAGGCCTTTTATCATCGTGCCAAATGCAATTGGGCCGCACGGCGGGGAGAATACGCCGCCTCATTGGAGGCGCAAACGAAGTGACGCCATTCAATTGAATCGCGCATGAGCGATGATGAAGATTTGTGCTGACGCAGGTGGATCGAAAGTCAAGTTCGCGGTAGTTGACGAACACTATCACGTGCGCAGAATTGCGAACTATAATGTGGTTGATCTCCCTAAGGGAGAAGCCGGATTTATAACAGCGCTTTCAAACTTTGTAGAAGAAATCTCCCATCATGTAGACTTGAAGGAAGTAACCCAGCTTGCCATAGGCGCCGCCGGCCCGGTGGAGAATGACAGCGTTCAATTTACCAACTCTGACTGGTCAATTGCGCGGAACTGCCTGGCACAAGAGCTTTCCAAACTCATTCCTGGTCAATTTAAAACCGCCCTCCTAAACGATTTTGAAGCACTGGCCTACGGATTGGTTTTGCTTGAGGATGAGGATATCCTTGCAATAAATAGAGGAAATCCAAAGGGCGAAACAAAAATCGTATGCGGGCCTGGCACTGGTCTAGGACTCGCTGGGCTAAGGTCGCTAAGCTCAAATAAATATGATGTCATTGCACTCGCCAGCGAAGGCGGCCATCAAAGCTTTGCCGCCGAGACCCCCGTGGAGCGCGAGATTTGGGACTACCTCGCGCAACCGGTGGTCTCTTATGAGCACATTCTTTCCGGACGCGGTTTGCAAGCATTGTATAATTTCTTTTCAATCCAATCTGGAAACTTAAATGAAGCACCATCGCCCATAGGTGTAGTAAAGCAGTATAGGAACGAGAATAAGATTGCCATTCGAACTTTGGAGACATTCGCGTCTATATTAGGTTCCTTCTGCGGCAATATGATATTGGCGCTAGGCGCTCGGCGCGGTGTTTATTTATGGGGAGGGATATTGCATGAATTCCCTCAGCAGCTTCTAAGATTAAATATGCTAAAGCGGCTCCAACAGCGTCCCCAAGGTTCATTTGTGGCTGATGCACCTGTCTTTCAAATCATAAGCGGTGACGTTGCTGTGAAAGGATGTGCACTATATGCGGACAAATGTGATTAAGAGCGTAGGTTACTTCAGAATAGCTTTGGGGTGATCCAGAGGACTCTGATGAGGTTCCGACGCAAGAGTTCGGCCACCGGTCTGCGTGCACAGCGCAAGGAGGGGGGTTGAAATGCACCT
Organism: Rhodomicrobium sp.; assembly: GCA_049579205.1. Classification (GTDB taxonomy): domain Bacteria; phylum Pseudomonadota; class Alphaproteobacteria; order Rhizobiales; family Rhodomicrobiaceae; genus Rhodomicrobium. The sequence continues at coordinate 2,753 of JBAUNL010000360.1, forward strand.
TCTGTCAGTCGAACAACTTGATGTGAAGGGAAAAAGGGTCCTCGTCCGGGTCGATCTGAACGTACCAATGGATGGCCAGAAAGTCACTGATGATAGTCGCGTTACCGCAGCGGTGCTGACCATAAGAGAGATATTGGATCGCGGCGGCCACCCGATACTCATAGCACATTTGGGCCGCCCCAGAGGCAAGCCCGATCCTTCGAAGTCACTTTGTCCCGTGGCCAATGTGCTTTCCCGGTGCCTCGGTGGGATCAGGGTAATTTTCGCAACCGATTGCGTTGGCGCCGAAGCAGAGCAAGCCATAGCGAATATGCGCGACGGAGAGGTTGTATCGTTGGAGAACCTGCGTTTTCACGCGGGAGAAGCGGAAAATAATTCCGAGTTCGCGGCAGCTCGCAAGTCTCGCCGACGTCTATGTCAACGACGCCTTTTCAGCAGCGCATCGGCCTCACGCATCCATTAGCGGCGTGCCTAGCCTTTTGCCGTCAGCCGCTGGGAAACTTATGCAGAAGGAGTTGAAGGCGCTAGAGAGCATCCTCTCCCGTAAGCGTCATGTGGCCGGCGCGGCTTTGCGGGCTTGACACGGTGCGGCTCAGGCAGCGACGCCAAGCCTCGCTGGTGTGGCGATGTTCCAGGGCAGC
>JBAUNL010000361.1:0-6364 GCA_049579205.1 Rhodomicrobium sp.
ACGTTCCACCGGGCTAAACGCCTAAATGAAAAGGGCGGTGCTCGAGCAAACGAGTTGAAAAAAGCATGCTTTTATGCCAGAGGCCCCAACCCGCTCAATCCCCACACAAAAAAGCATGCTTTATTTCCGCACTGCTCCTGAAGCATGCTTGTTCGAAACTGGCACCCCGGCTTGCCCATACCCAACAAAAAAGCCCTCCAGCAACGTAGCCGATGCTGAAGGGCTGATGTAGGGGCCCCCGGCTGTGTGGGCAGTCAGGGGCTTTCCTATAAAAGCCTCGCTGCAGCATGCCGGTCAACCTTCAGTTTCGAAAAGTTGTATCAGCTTTCTTCGGCCTTGGCGTCATCGCCTTTCGGTCTCTGGCACCACCGCATTCCACTCCGCAGGGTAGTCAATCCTGTTTTCGCCAAAGACCACGCCAGCCCTCTCGAATGCTGCTTGCATCTTCCAAGCCGACAGCCCCCTGGCGCCTCCCTGGTAGCACAGCTCGAACCTGCTGATAGTCATCACGCTCAACTCTGTACGCGCCGCTAAATCCTCTTTAGTCCAGTTCACTGCTGTCCTGGCCAAGCGGCATTGAAGCGGCGTCATTGTGTGTTCTGGTGCGCGTGGTGCCATAGTTCCCTTCTCCTTCATTGGGGCTCGACCCCCTTCGCCTGCATACGGGCAACCAAGCCCTGAAGCTTCTCCTCCAGCCTCTTCAGCGAATTCAATATGCACCAAGCCAAAGCTCCATAGCTGTCAAAGTCAGAGTATCGCAAATGCTTCGTAGGCGCCCGCGTCCTCAGGTATTCTGGAAGTGGTTCGCGGCTTGTTGTCAGTATGGTCAAAACCTCTTCTGTCGTCACAGGCAGATATTTCTGATTGTACAGTGCCACTTCATTCAGGAGCAGCGGTAATTGAAACGGTGCAAGCTCTTCATAAGCTTCGTACACTCCGATAACGTGATCGAAGGCCAAGTATTCAGAGTGCCACGGCAGCCAGTCACCTTCTTTGGGCATGGTGGTTACTTTCTTGGTGATGCGTCTGGAAATTGAGCCCATGGATCGGTAGGCGCATTGAGCTTTGCCAGAATGGCGGGATCTGTGACCGGCTGCCATTTCGGTTGCGCCTTGAGCTTTGCGAACTCACGCTGAAGAGCTTCACGACTTTCGCGGGAATACTTCTCCCAGCGCTCCGCTTCCACCTGTCTTTGGGCCTGCAGTTGCGCTTGATGCTTTGCCGCTTCGGCCACGGGATCATAATCCCGGTGGGTCCACCAAATAACCCCGATGACTATGCCAATGAACACGAAGAAGTTCACCACGAACTCTATCGTCAAGCTGCTTAATACTGCCCAAGCGATGCACAGAACAAAGTAAGCCGCAAACAACCAAAACAAGATGACGAACACTTTCGGTGCAAATAGTGCTATAAGTAGCCATTCCATGACCTTTGCCCCTCTTTGCTCGCTAAGCGCTACTTACTTCAGCGTTCAAAAGCTTGACCTTCTTCAGATACACGCCACCATCGGCGCCGCCCTCGATCTGAATATTCAGCTCCCGGCATAGCCGCGTAATGCCATCGGTGAAGGTGTCGACCGCCACAGGCGCCTTCCCCTGCCGCTTGCATTCGGCGCGATACCCGGCAAACGCCTCCGCCAATTCGACTTTCCCCCGCCCTGGCGCCATGATCTCAGCCATCATCGCGGCCACGTTTCCGAATGGCACACTCTGTGATGATACCAGCCGCGGCCTGGCCGGTGTGGGCAGGGCTTGAGGCTTTTCCGTGGGCAGAGGAACCGCAGGTGGCAAATCGGCCTCCCTGCGCTTCCCTGCGGCCTGTGGAGCAAGCTTCTCTTTGCCAAGCACCTCGAAGGCGATCATCGAAAGCACGATCAGCATCTCGACGGTCACGGCCATGGCGAAGTTCTGCCAAGCTGTCAGCAGCGAAGCCTTGCTGTCCGGCATGTCGAACAGGCGGGCAAACATCGAGCCTTGAGGGTTGGCTTCGAGGACGGGCCCGGCCTTCTCGATCTTGACCTTCGTTTCGGATATCAGCGCGTCGAGCACCGCGGCGCGATCGGTGGCAGTCTTTTGCAGCGTTGCCTTCTCCAAGGCGTCAAGGGTGTTCCGTTCATCGGCTTCACGGTCCCGGCACCTATCACCCCGCTTCTTGCATTCGGCTTCCTTGGCAGCTGTGGCGGCATCGGCTTTAGCTTTGGCGGCTTTCACCGCTTCGGCGTCTGTGGGTGTGAACAGCGAAGCCTCGCGTTCCCTGCTTGCGGCATCGAGTGTGCGGTTCAGGTTGCGAACCGTTTCGGCTATCTGCAGTCTCTTCGCCTGTGTCTCACTGCCGCGCCCGGCCATGGCGCCAAGGGAATTGGAAAGGCTGATCGTGAGGGCAAAGGCACTCCCTGCAAAAATCTTCAAGCCCGCAGGCCTGCTATGGCGCCACACGCGCACGCCAAGCGCATGGCCGAACAGTCCACCGAAGGACACGGCGCCATACATGAACGCCCAGATGTAGCCGTCGAAATCGTTGTCGGAGGTTTTGAAGCCATAGCGGGCGGCGATGGCAATAATGACCATGCCGCAAACCACACCGAAGGCGCCGGTAACGATGCGCATCTAAGACTTCCTTGCAAGCAGTGCGGCTTCGATGATCTGTTCCATCCACTGAGCAATGGCGAGGCCATCTTCCTTTGCGGCCTCAACAACGCGCCGCTTGACGTCTTCACGGGCCTTGAAGTTGAATTGCTCGGTCCGTCCGGTGACCTTGAGCGTCCGGCCGTCGACGGTTGAGCGGACCTGCTTTTCGCGTTTCTTCCGCTCTTTTTTCGGTGATCCGAAACCCTTGGCAAGCAGCCGCTCGCGGGCCTTGGCCATGGCGTCAACGTCTTCGAGTTCGGCATCATCAACCATCGATCTGGCCTTTCGTGGCGAGCTGCTTCACTTCCGCCCATAGCGCTTCGGCTTCCGGCGCCAGGTCTTTGGCGATCTCGGCGCCGGTCTTGCCGTGAGTAAGGGCCTGGATGTACGCCAGCTTGTAGGAAATCCTGGCCGCGAACATCGGGCCTTCCCTCGCCAACGCGGCGGCGGTTTGCTGCGTCAGTGTCTTGAACTTGCCGTCAACGGCGGAGAGCAGAAATGCGTAGGGCTTCCGGTGATCGCGGCACATCTCCACAACCGGATCGATCGAGTTCACATCGAAGATCGATGTTCTGACCGGGATCACCACGGCGTCTGCAACGGCAATGGCTTGCTCGATCAAATCCATTTCGATCGGCGGGGTATCGATCAGCAGCCAGTCGAATTTTCCGCCTGCAAGTGCCTTCACGTCTTGTGGAAGGTTTTCGACATTGCGCGCCAGTCCCGGCACATCCGGTTCGCCCCGTGATGCCCACCACTGCGTTAGATTTCCCTGATCGGCGTTCAAGTCGATCATGAGCACCTTGTCACTTTCGCGGCTTGCCTGGACCGCAAGGACTGATGTGATTGTCGTCTTGGTGGCGCCGCCTTTGGCGGCTGCAATTGCGATGGTTTTCATTCGCTGGCTTCCCCTCGATCCCGCACGATAGCGGCTATCGGTTAAAACATAGATAGCTGGTATTCGATGAATTGTGAATATCGGTTATCTGATCAAGATAGATATCGGTTATTTGAAAAAGCAAGATACCGGTTATCTCGCAGTTTCGAATAACAGCTATCTATGTTCGGAGGGAACGGCGCAGACGTGTGAGCCAAGATGTTGCAAACTTGCAACAACCCTGCATTCCAGCAAATCACTTTCACCCACACACGAAAAGAACCGCCGGGCTGTAAAAGGGGGACGGCGGTCCTTCCGGTCTTCCGGGTAGGGTGCGCGGAAGACGCCGAAGTATACTCCCCGGCCCGTTAGGCACGCAAGCAGCAGCCTGGCACGAAAAAGACCGCCAGGCGGTTGTGGGGAGCACTGACGGTCTTTTCTGTCTCCGGTGTAGAAGAAGACAAGCTTAAGCATAGTTCCCGGCCGATTGATCCTCAATAAATAGATTGTAACTTATCATGCGGCGCCGAAGCTTGTTCGCTCACGAAGTTCGGCACGCTCATGAAAGGCGATCTTGGCGTTGCATATGTCGAGAAGTCCCGGCGCGGCTATTATGCGGGTATCGCTTTAACGGGTGCCGGGCTCAAGGTGATGGTGAGCGCCTGAGCTGATCCTTTTCGTCCGCGCGGGCACCAAGGCGGTCACAAGCGCGGACGATCAGTGCCATCCTGGACTTCGCCTCCGGGCTTTTCAACGCCCGTACCAACTGCCGCGCGTCTTCGGCGCATCGAAACCAATAGGCTGCGGGAATATCACCCATTACTCAGCTCTCCCACTTGCATCTGGGTTACAACGGCAAATCGCTGGGCAGGTTCCAGGTTGTGACGGGAAAGCGTTCTTTGCCTCGCTGCGAGTACCTCTCTCCTCACAAAGCAAAAAGACTGCCGGAACTGGCGAACCGGCAGTCTTCACTGTCTGCGTGTGGGGCCTGCTACAGACTAAGCCCAAGTTTAGCCGGTAGCCCTCTCCGTCTGAACGGCATCTGCACCTGCGAGCACCCAGACGCATCCGGGATAATCCACGTACGGCATTATCCACAATCTGGCGACGGGGTGGACTGCAAACTTTTCTAATGATCTAAATTGTGTGCAATGGGTCTGCCCGGTTCCCTTCGCCTGAGGCATTGTGTGATGATTTATCCCTTGCGGTCCTGTTTCACTGCACTACGCCAAACCACGTCGTATGGCTCGTTGGGGAGGCGGCTTCGATGCTGGTTTTCTGAACGGCTCTTTTCGCGTTTCACCATCTCTGCACGCATAACCGCCATCACGCTGACGTTAGCGGTTCCACTCAACCTACTTATTTTCACAGTTATTTGGCGTTTGTCCGAAGCGGCGAACGAAACGCAACGGACGAGCTTGCTTTACACCGCCCGCTCGGTTGCGGCTGCTGCCGATGCCAAGCTTGGCGAGTACGTGACGCTTGCGCAAGCGCTCGCCCGCTCGCCAGCCCTGCTTGAAGATAACCTTGAGGTTTTCGAGGTCGAAGCGCGGCGCGCTTTCCTAACGTCAGACGCCTGGGTCGTGGTTGCGGACCTCGACGGACAGCAGCTTATCAACACGATGAAGCAGCCAGGCCAGCCCCTTCCAGTCCGCAATCCCCTTGGCCTTGCGCCCCAGCGGCGTGCGCTTGAAATACACTCAACCCTCATTACCGGTGTCCGGCTCGGTCAGATTTCCAAGGATTGGATCATCAGCATCGAGGTTCCCATCTTCAAGAATGGGCAGCCATTCCGCGCGCTCTCCGTGGCCTTAAGGGCGCGGTCCTTTTTTCGCCTGCTCAACGAGCAGCACATACCCAAGAACTGGCTTGCCTGCGTTTTCGATCACACGGGCCGCTTCATTGTGCGGGTGCCGGGCTACGAACGAAGCGTGGGCCAGCTGGCATCTGGGGGTTTCTTGAAGGTCAAGGACCAGGAGGGTCTATTCGAGTTTCTCTCCTTCGACGGCGACCCCATCATGACCGCCGTGGCGCATTCCGCGGTCAGCGGATGGCCGGTCGCTATTGCCATCAAGAAGGCCGACATGCAGGCGGCGACCTGGAAGGCGATCAACTGGGCCTTGCTTCTTGGCGGCGGCTTTTCGCTCTTAAGCTTGCTGCTTACGGGCGTGATCGCGCGCAGCATCACGCGCCCCATTTCGGAGTTGCGGCAGAAATCGAATACGCTGTTGGCTGAACCCGAGCCCGCAATGCCGCCGCCAGGGCCGCCCGAGTTCCGCGATCTGTGGCGGGCGCTGAAACAATCCGCGGCTGATCGCTATCATAGCGATCAGAAACTCCGCCTGGCCTTGACTGCCGCTGAGCTTGGCACTTGGCGGTTGGAAGTCCATACCAGGGAAATTCAGTGGGATGAGCGCAGCAAAGCCCTCTTTGGCCTGCCTCCCGATGCCTGCGTGAGCTACAAGAATTGGGCCAATGCCATTCTGCTCAAGGACAAAGTTCGCGCCGAAGCCAATGCCGCCCGCGCGCTTGATCCCGATGACCCTCACGATGAAACCGCCTGCGAATTCCGGGTCCGGCATCCCGATGGGACAGTGCGCTGGCTCTCCTCTATTGGCCGGGCCTTCTTCGAGCCCGACCCTCAGTCCGGCTCTGGACGGCGGGCGGTGTTTATCTCCGGGGCCATTCGCGATGTGACGGAAGTGCATATGGCCAGCGCGGCGCTGCGCGCGAGCGAAGAGCGGTTTCGCGGCATTTTCGAGAACGCGGCCACCGGCATTGCCATTTTGGACTTGGACGGGTGGTTCCAATCCTGCAATCGGGCCTTCTCCGCCGTGCTCGGTTACTCGGAAGAGGA
>JBAUNL010000362.1:0-1664 GCA_049579205.1 Rhodomicrobium sp.
TCGCGAAGCGGCTGAAAACCCTTCGAGGGCTGACGCCTCACGAATGCATCTGCAAATGCTGGACAGAAAACCCGGATCAGTTCAGGCTCGACCCCATTCACCACATGCTGGGACTAAACATCTAGGCGCATGGCAAGGAGCGCCGCTTTGCAAGAAGCAAAGCGAGCGGAACCGTGAATAAAGCCAGCGAAGCCACGGCAAATAGGGTTACTGCCAGATCGATCCTGTCCGCGACCAAGCCGAAGAGAGGCGGAGCGATTGCTCCCGCACCAAGCGAGGCGCTGTAGAATACGGCGTAAGCGTGTGCCCGGCGCGATGCTGGCGCAAGTTCCGCAACCGTCCCATAAAGGACGGATGACGTTCCGTTGAGTGCAATCCCCAACGGAATGAGCAGCAGGAACACAGCGTCAAGCGGCAGGATGAGGAAGCTCGCGATGCAAGCTGCCGTCAGAACCTCGGTCACAACCACCGATCGCATGACTCCGAGGCGCTCGGCGAGCCTTCCGCAGGCAAATTTCCCCGCGGCTCCCCCCGCGAAAATCAACGAAAGAGCGGTACCGATCATAGCAGGGGTTGCCCCTTTTTGGAACAAAAGCAGCGGCATAAAAGTCAGGAACGCGGTTCTTGTCGCGTTATCGAGAATGCCAATCGCAGTCAGGCTCCGAAATCCCGGGCGGAGCGCGCCATTGCCTGCCGGATCCTCACTGTTGGACAGATCTGCTTCCGGCTTTGGCATCTCCTCTGCCGGTATTAGCCAGAAAAGCGCAAAACCAAGGAAGATGCCGGCGAGCGCCAGCGGCCAAAGAGCGGTCCGCCAGCCGAACAGAACGATCAGCAATGCCGCCGCGGAAGGCAATAGAACTTTGCCGGCATCGCCAGCGAAGTTGTAGATAGCCAGCGCGTTTCGGGAATTGCGAGATGCGCGTGCAACCACGCTCGATGCCAAAGGATGCTGCACCCCCGCTCCTAAACCTCCGGCGAGCAGAAGGAGAAACAGGGCCGTGGTGGAATGTGCAAAGCCGTAAAGCAGCACGGCCGACCCAACGAGAACTGTGCCCGCAGCGAGAATTACCCGCTCTCCAAAGCGTTCCGACAAGCGCGCAGCGGGAATTTGGAAGAGAGATAGAGTGCCGGAGAAAGCCGTCTTCATCATTCCTATGAGGGCAAAGCTCAGGCCGAATTCACGCTGCCAGATCGGAAACAGGAGATAGAGCAGATCCGTGTAACCGTCGTGCAGCACGTGAGCAAGGCAGGCTGACCCGAGCGCGCGAAGTTCCTTGCGCCTCCACGAGCGATCAATACCCGCCATTCTGGTGAGTACGCCGGTGATAAGGGTCCAGAATGAGCCGAGTGCGATAGCAGCGCGCGGTACAGCACTCACCGGCACCGGCGCGGGTTCGGCTCCAGTGCCCTTATTCGTTAAAATTTCGCGATTCATTCAGGCACCCTTCGGCAAGGCCTACAATGAAAGAAGCGTTCGAGAATACAGCCGGGACGGCAAATTACTCCCCGTTTGTTGTAAGCGCCCCCCGCCCAAATGGCCCGGCAAAAGCTTCCTATGTTCAATTATGCGCAATCGATCCGTGCGGCAAGGAAAGCAAAAGGGGAAACGATGTCCGCGAAGCTCGGGCACCGCTTAGGGCGCCACCTGCTAACGTTTGTTA
>JBAUNL010000363.1:0-15723 GCA_049579205.1 Rhodomicrobium sp.
CCGTGCTTCATCGATCAGGTCTACAATAGCAAGCGGCTCCATTCCGCGCTCGGATACCGGAGCCCTGCCAAGTTCGAAGAGCAGCACGCCCGGCAGATGGTCAAATTCGCCGCCTAACTCCGTCTACCGGCTGGGGTGCACTCCAATCGGCGCCGAAGAGTTGACCACCCTTTAGGTTGAAGTCGTGCAGCGCCAAGGCTGGAGGCGCGAAGCGCCGGAAGGCTTGGCGCTTAGGCGTGCTGGGGCGGGTCAGGATTGGAAGCCGATCGACACGCAAGGCATCAGCAAGGCGGCCTTGTTCGAGGACATGGTGGCCGAGCGCCTCGATACCCTGCAGCGGCGAGGCGTGAAGTTAGAGTTGGTTTGAAGGCGACGGAATGGAGCCTTCTATCACCTGCCGCGCCCGGTGCCCGGCAGCCGATCTCGAACTCATGCGCCAGATCGGCAGGCTGCATCTGGAGTTCCCCTTCGCGGGGGCGCGGATGCTGCGCCATCTTTTGGCTTTCAATGGGAGCAAGGCCGGACGGCGTCATGTGAAGACCCTGATGCGGCTGATGGGGATCGAGGCGCCGTACCGGCGTCCGCGTACGGCCAAGCCGGAGCAATAGCGATCCGGAACGGATCGCGTTCCGCGATCGGGGCACAAGGTCTATCCGTATCTGCTGCGCGGCATGGAAGTCGTGCGGCCGAACCAAGTCTGGGCGATGGACATCACCTATCCCGATGGCGAAGGGCTTCGTGTATCTCACCGTTGTGCTCGACTGGTTCTCGCGGCGGGTGCTGTCGTGGCGGGTCTCCATCACGATGGAGGCCTCGTTCTGCATCGCGGCGCTGGAGGAGGCGCTCGCCAGGCACGGGAAGCCGGAGATCTTCAACACCGATCAAGGTTCTCAGTTCACCGGCACCGCCTTCACCGGCGTGCTCATCGCGAATGGCATCGTGATCAGCATGGACGGCAAAGGCGCCTGGGGGGACAATGTGTTCGTCGAGCGGCTATGGCGGACGGTGAAGTACGAGGAGGTCTATCTGCATGCCTGCGGGAGCGTGCCGGAGGCGCGCACCTCCATGAGCGGTATCTCGATCTCTACAATCGCCGCCGCCCGCATTCGAGCCTTGACGGCAGGACGCCCGATCAAGCTTACTACGGAGCACATAGCTTACCGCCAGTCCGCTTGGCGGCTTAACCCCGGCAGACCTTCCACTTATCGAAGCGGGAATTCTGTCCGAACAACCGGGGCCACCTCACAAGCTCCAGCAGCGCCAAGCTTAAGTTCCTGGCAAAATCTGAGGGAGGCAGGTTTAAAGCGGATCGGCATCGCGGTAGCGGCGGCATGCGCGATACTGGCGGTATTGGCCCATCCCAAACAGCCGCTTACAGCTGAACTGCCGGCGACGGTGCAACTGAAGGACATGACCTGGGTAGAGGTCCGTACCGCATTGCGGGAAGGCTATAAGACGGTCCTCGTTCCCACTGGGGGCATCGAACAGAATGGTGCTCACATGATCCTCGGTAAGCACGATTATATCGTGGGCTGGGCCGCCAACCGGATTGCTTTAGGCGCAGGCCATACGCTCGTTGCGCCCGTTGTCTCCTATGTCCCCGAGGGCGGCTACAACCCGCCAGAAGGCAATATGCAATTTCCTGGCACGCTTGGAGTTCCGGATTCTGCCTTTGCCGCTGTGCTGGAGGGGATCGCGCGTAGCCTGAAAACACACGGCTTCACTTTGATCTGCTTCATGGGCGACCACGGAGAAAGCCAGCGGGTGCAAAGCGAAGTTGCGGCGACGCTGTCAAGCGAATGGCTAAAGGAGGGCGTCCGCGTTGCCAGTCTCGACGCCTATTACAATGACAGCGAGCAAGTGAGGCGGCTTGTGGGGGAAGGCGAAACCCCAAGCACCATGGGCCAGCATGCCACATCGTGGCCGCGCGCTGATCGTGATGCGTGTGGAGGCTGCGATCGCACAGATCAAGTCCCTGAGCGCAGCCGGCACTTCCGGCCACTAATACTGGCCGCCAAATTCGCTGGCTGCATTAGCGTCCTGTGTGGACGGCATTCATCGCCGCAAATCTTATCTTCTGGAACTTTTCCGCACGCACGTCCTTGAGGAAAGGAGGAAACTGAAGCGGACGCGTTCTAGTATGCGAGTGTTAATATACGCGGCAGCCGCCGCTCTTATCGGCGTTACCGGAGCCGTAGCCAAAACCGAAACACCTGACGCCCCAAAGCCCATCGTGAAGGCGCGTGCGACGATTCCTAACGCGAACGACGCCGTAAAGAAATGGCACCGGTATGTTCGATGGCGGCAGCCGCAAAACCGGCCGGCGCACGATTAACGTCCAAGCCTGCTCTTCTGCTAGCCCGATGGAGGACTATGGCGGGGAGAGGACACTGCAGGCGTATTGGGAGGGAAGGTAATCGAGATTGAAACACGTGTTGTCCCAGCCGACCGTATCCCTCCAACGCCAGCCGTGGCAATCGACCAACTCTCCTAACAGCGTCCTGTGAAGAGGACAGCGGACCAGTCTTCCCGCGTAATGGACACGGTGCGCGGTCCCTCTCATTCTCCCCGCGCTTGCTGTCTGCGGAACTGCAAGGAGCGCTATACAGCCGGCCAGCGCCAGCTTACTCGTAGCTCTGTACACATTACTCATGGGGCTCATGCTAACGCGGAAAAATCTAGGGATTCTAAACATCCGGCGCGAAGGCGTCGCCTGCGGCTTAAGTGGGCGCGCCAACGATTGCCAAGGAGCAATATGCGAAGTGCATCGCGATTTGCGCAGCCGCGTAAGAGCCCCGACAACAAGGTTTTCGGAGCCGCCGGCTAGAAAAAAGAACCGTGTAAACTCTATCTTGACAGAAACCGTACTGACGAAGCTTAAGGCAATCGTGGTTAAAAAGTGATCACAAAGCAATGGTTGACAACATAATAAGAAGTAATTAATTGTTTCGCTTGCGCTTCAAAGCCATTTGCAAGCCTATGCTTCCTTTAGCAAGCAAATACCCTCGTCATAACTATAAACCTAATCGACAATGCGGCGAAGGCCGGCACATGCCTACTTGCGGTACGGCTTATCAATCTGTATTCTTGTTAAGGTGCATTTGGAGCTCATTCACTTAATGTTGGGGCCGAGGTTCGGATTGAGACAGCCGCCGCACGTGGTGTCCGTTTGTTTGGGGAGCAAATGATGGCAAATGAATCCGCGCTGGAAGGTGCTCGTATCTTGATTGTTGAAGATGACGAGCTTTCATCGATGCTCGCAGAAGAAATGCTGGCCGAGCTTGGGTGCACGGTGGCAGGAAAAGCAAGGTCCGTGGAAGCAGCGGCGGCGGCAATCGAGCATAATGGCGCTTTCGACTGCGTAATGCTCGACGTAAGGCTTGGGCCTGAGATTTCCAGCGAAATCGCAGGCGAGCTCATCAAAAAGAGCCTGCCGTTCATCATCTGCAGCGGCTACGATATCAGGCTTCCCGGAATGAATATTCCCGTTGTCGACAAGCCCTACTCGATCGAGACCCTAGGCTCGGCGTTGAGAACTGCAATGTCGAAGGCAAACGGTGACTGCAGAGTTAGAGCTTGATGCGCGAAACTTTTCACGATTTTTGCGATAAGACCGTGCATAACCAAGGCTTCGAGGCCTTTTCCCAAAAGCGATAGCGCTTGTGGTACAGGGAAGAAACTTACAACCTGCTCGTCAGCTGGCCTTGAGCGACGAAAGCCAAAACCTTCAAGTCCTCTTCGCTTTTCTCGCCTGTGAGCAAGAAGCGGACGCGGTCCGAGACCCAGCTTACAGCCCTGTTGGATCCTAGCGCCTGAGCGGTAATGGGACTGTCCACGTGCTCAGCGGTAGGGAGCACGTAAAGGGTTAAGGGCGGCTCGGTTTTGGAGGAGTAGGTAAGCTGCATCATATGGTCCTGGCGATAGTTGAACGTCTGACCGCGATACAGCGTGAAACCTTGACGGCTGAAGTCTGGCGGTGTCAGCGCCTTGGCCGTTATCTTCGAAAGCTGGAATCGAATTAGCTCGGGATTTGCGATGGCGTCCGGGTAAGGCGTCAGCATCTCCCGGGGAAAGAAGCTGTGAAATTTGGCAATGTCTGCAGCCCACGAGGACGGCGATATGAGCGCTGCCGGTGGCCTATCGGTGCTTTTCGGGGGCAAGGTTTCGTGACGGGCCGTGAACAGGGTCGCGCCATAGCCCCCCAGAAGACCGCTTGCAAAAACTACGCAGAGAAAGACGGCGCGCCCGAAGGCTCCGGTGCCCCGTTTCTCAGGAGAAGAACCATAGGCGGCGCTCTTCGGTTTAGAGTCGCGGGCGTCGAACTGAAGCAGATTGCGGGGAACTGCGATCTCTTCCCGCGCAAACGCGCCCAGTGTCTCGATGAGCTGTGTTTGCGTTCGCCTAAGCCGCGTAACGCGGCGCGAAACTTCCGGGTTGGACCCGGTGAGCTGGGTCACTTCCGCAGTCTGGCGCTTCTCCAACTGACCATCAAGATAGGCGAGGAGGAATTCATCACTGAGATGCGTCATGCCACACGCTCGCGCCAACGGGATTCAATGGCGGCGGGACGCACGGCTTCATCCGAAATGCCCCTATGATCCAGCCAATGGGAGAGAGCGAGATGACCGCGCGACAGGAGTTTCATAAGCGCGAGCATATTAAGGGAGGTCACCTCTGCGGCTTCCTCGTAAGAACAACCCTCGCCATAAACAAGGTACAGGGCTACTCTCTGAGTTGAAGGCATGCTCACGATAAAGTTCGCAAAATGCATGTTTCCGGCAAAAGGACCGCTGGCAAAGCTGTTTGCAATCAGCCGCGGATCGGCCGGAAACCTTCTTTCAATATCGCTATCCTCGGCAGCTTTTGTGCTCCAGGCCAAATACATTCTCCGGAGTGCCTCGATAAGCCGATCACGATCTTCATCGCGCCACTCATTGCGAGCCGCTAACGCTTTGTAAGTTCCGCGTAGGAGCCCGCGAGCGAGCTCATCATTCACGGTCAAGACCAGCGCAAACTTATAGAGGCGTCCCCATACGCGTTGAAGCGGCTCGCGGGATCGGCCGGAAACCTGTCCATGACTAGCCATGCTAAACCGGAGCCCCCTCACAAATCGCTTTACCGCCAATAACGCAAACATTCGCATAGAAAGATTGATGCGAGGTAAAATGGCAACAGCCGGTTGAGATGAGCCTGAAAGGGCCGCAAGGCTTTTTTTCCATATTGAAACTGTCATCACTTAAGCGAAAGTTGAGATTGCACTCACGATTACGATAGCGAGATAACCCGCGCTTTGCAGAACCGATGATGACCGGCGATAGACCCACGGAAGAAAGCTCCCTCACGCCTATCTTCACCGCAGGAAATAAGCCTGCGGGAGATGAAGGCGGCGGTGCCGCGGTTGAGGACAGGCCGCCCAAGTGTGAGACCACTTCGCACCCTTCAGGCGGAGGGAAAGAGGCCAACAGCCCCGTGGGCGGCACCGCAGCCTTCCTTGGTCCGGCCTTTCGTCACTCGGGTGCGGTATTGACAAAGGCCGCATTGCGCGGAAACCGCATAAGAAAGCAGCTGGCCCGGCGCATGCGGCTTCGCGAATGGCGGCGGCGTTATCTCGGGCTTTTAACTCTTGTGCACCGGCATGTATTCGATCGGCGCGTCGAATTTTTACTGTTCACAAAGACCCCAACGCTTCCGGTCTATGATGTTGTGCAGACGGATTTGGGGCCGGATAAGACTTTCCATTACAAGGGCCCCATGCCCCGAAAGGTCTTCGACTGGGCCTTATCCGCGCTGCCTGCCAGTTTGAAGCGATTTGCCTTCACCGACTTCGATGCTGGCCATGGCCGTACCCTCCTTTTAGCGTCACGCCGCGACTTCGAGCATATAACAGGTTACGCTGGCCCGGATAGTTTCGAAATCTTACAGATGAACGCCGCTCAGTATCCCCGCTCTTATATGGGTTGCCGGGATGTCCGTCTGCGGCTCTCCGGTCAGGACCCTGATGAGATTCCAGCACAGGCCGCCATCCTTTTTTTCCCGGACAGCCTGTCCGAAGAACGACTCAAAAGCGTTTTAGAAAGTGTCTCTGAGTCAGTTCGGCAGAGCCCCCGCGAGTTTTATCTGATCTTTGAAAATGCCGGACGTGAACAGACATGCCCGGCAATGAAGCTTTTCGAGAAGGTACCCCTGCCGATCCTGAACCGGATAAAGGCGTTCTTCTTCAACCCCGCCAAAATTGCAGTCTATCGCAGCGTCACCGGCGCAGGCGAAGAATAGCGCTGCACTCAGGAACAAACCATGGACCAAGACGGGAACGAAATTATTCTCGCTGAAAGCGGCCGCGCCGGTCTTGTGAAGCTCAACAGGCCGAAAGCCCTGAATGCGGTCACATTCGTGATGATCCGCGCCCTTGAGCCCTTCTACCACCGCTGCGCCAAAAATCCACACATCTACGGGATTGTGATGGAGGCTGAAGGCAAGGCATTTAGCGCCGGCGGCGACATCCGTACGCTTCACGAATGGATACAAAACGATATCGCGGAAGCGGACCAGTTCTACGCGGAGGAATACCAGCACAATTGGACGCTCGAAAGCTTTAGAAAGCCTCACGTCGCCCTGATGAACGGTATCGCAATGGGCGGCGGCGCCGGCATCAGTCTCTATGGCACACACCGCGCTGCTGGCGAGAACATGGCTTTCGCAATGCCGGAAACGGGCATCGGCTTCTTTCCTGACATCGGTGGAGGCTGGTTTCTGCCACGGATGCCAGGCATGATCGGGATGTATCTTGGGCTCACCGGATATATCTGCGACCGTGCCAGCGCTTATTATGCCGGCGTTGTGACGCACTGCATTCCGGCTGCCCAGTTCGTGACGGTGAAAGAGGCTATGACCGAGGGTGAGCCGGTCGATCCCATCCTCGATGGCTTGCACGAACAACCTGGTGAAAGCTTTCTTGAGAGGCACCGCGAGCCCATCGATCGGATTTTTGCCGCCGCTTCCCTTGATGAGATTTTGACAGGCCTTGAGCGTGAAGTAGGTCCTTGGCGCGGCTGGGCGCGGGAAACGCTAGAGACTCTTGGCAAGAAGTCGCCACTTGCGCTAAAGATCACATTCGAGCAGCTTCGGCGCGGGCGCCAATACCGCACTCTAAAGGAAGCGCTGGTGGTTGAATACCGTCTTGCCACGAGAACGATCCGCCAGCCTGATTTTCCCGAAGGAATCCGGGCCGTGATCGTCGATAAGGATTATTCTCCTAAATGGCAGCCGGCATCCTTGGCGGAAGTGGATGATGGCTTTGTGCAATCCCTTTTCGCGCCGCTTCCAGCGGGCGATCTGCTGTTGGAAGACTATTGGACACCTCCTGCCACGCCCTAGCGCTAGGCAAGACTTGCCCTGTTCGGCATGGCCGTGACAAAGCATCCCATCTACGTTAGCGGTTGACGCATCTTCCGGTCCGTGCAGATTAAGCTGGTGGATGTGAGAGGTGTTTGGCGTTATGGGGGGAGAAGGAAGGTTCGGCTTTCATTGCCGGATTATTGCCCTCATTTTTCGTGTTCAACGCATGCCATTGGCTGCAGCCGTGGCCGGCGCTCTTGCCCTTGCGGCTTGCTCATTTATCCCCAGAGAAAGTTTCACGGTAGCAGATCAATCCGCCGCAAAAGTTGAGGGTATACCGAACTTGCGCTTCTGGCTCGATGGCAGCCGTGCGGAGCTGAACGAATTTCTTAGGGGCTCTCCAGTCGCCTCGTCCAATAACGGTGACTTCGAGGTCCTCGCAATCTCCGGCGGCGCTTATGACGGTGCTTACGGCGCAGGGGTCATCAACGGTTGGACTTCGACAGGCACGCGTCCGAAATTTGCAATTGTCACGGGCGTTAGTGCAGGCGCGCTTATTGCGCCTTTGGCCTTCTTGGGGCCCGCCTACGACGCGGCGATGGGGGAAGCGTTTTCTGGCGGTGTGGCGCAGGTGCTGGGTGACCTCGGAGGCATCTTTGCACTCCTCGGATCGTCGGACTTGCGCCGGCAATCCCTTATCGATTTGGTGGACAAATTTGTAGACGCCCGCCTTCTAGCTTCCATTGCGGCAGAGCATGCCCGTGGCCGGCGCCTCTACGTCGTTACCACAAATCTCGATGCCCAGCGTGGTGTCGTGTGGGACATGGGCGCTATTGCAGCGAGCCGGCTACCGGGCTCGCGTGAACTCTTCCGCAATGTGCTCGTAGCTTCGGCCAGTATTCCGGGCGTCTTTGGCCCTACTTTCATCGACGTTGTGGCAAACGGCCGGCATTTCAGGGAAATGCACGTAGATGGCGGAGCAACCACGCAGGTGTTCATTTTGCCGGATATCGCCTTCGAAAGCAGTTCGGGAATACGGCCAAAAATCATGCCGAGTCATGTCTGGGTTCTGATCAACAATCATTTGACGCCTCAGTTCGAAGTGGTGGAGGCAGGCCTCCTGCCTACGGTATCGCGGTCGTTTTCCACCCTAATCAAGAATGACGCGAAGGACACGCTGTTCGCAACTTCCGCTTTCATAGGGCGCGAACGCTTCAACCTTACGTTCATAGATGACGGCTTCAATCGCTGGCTCGCTTCGAATTACGGGCCAGATGTGAAACCGGGCTTCAACACGCCTTATATGCAAGCCCTATATCGGTATGGCTACGAAAAGGCGCGTTCCGGCCGGCTTTGGACGCACGACGTTCCGTTGCCAGGCGCAGCGGCTATGAAGCGCTTTCAGCAGGCGGCACAGCCGCGTTAGCAGCGCTTAGCGCATGTCGCGGCAGCCGCCCGAAGGAAGGCTGTCTCCGGGATAACTAATATCCACTCGACCCTTACGGAATGTCTTACCTTCGCTCCGTTGGAGACTTTCAGCCCTGCGGAATTTGCTTGCTGGGTCCGGCGTAACTGTCCTCCACCTTCTTGATAGCTGCCGCACTGGCCTCCAGGGCATTACGCTCATCCGCGTCAAGATCAGGTTCAAAAACCGCGGCAACGCCATTGCGGCCGATTACGCTTGGAAGCGAGAAAGTAACACCATAGCGCTCATGATAACTACCGACGGGGACGGCGATACGCTCATCGTTTAGTACGGCTTCGGCAATGCGAGCCGAAACGATACCAATTCCGTATTGGCTTGCATCGTTGCCTTCGATGATTGTGATGTTAGCGTAACGCACCTCGCTTTCGACTTGTTTTCTAAATTCCGCCGGATCGAGGCCCCGGCGTGACAGCTCACGCGCAACAGGCACACCGGCAATCCGGGCCTTTGACCATACGAAAACCTCGGATGTGCCGTGCTCGCCCAGCACCTGTGCCTCAATCGACGATGGCGCCACTCCGAAATGCTTCGCCAGATGTGTCTGAAATCTCAAGCTATCGAGGTACGTGCCGGTACTTAGCACGCGGTCATGTTTGGTCAGTTCGCGGGCAACGTCGGCGAGAGGGTCCGGCGGATCGGTGACAATAAGAATGACGGCTTCAGGCGCCGCCTCGACCACCTTCGGGATGATGTCCCGGTAGATGTCAGCATTCACGCTGAAGAGCTTCAGACGGCCTGAAGGATCGCTGCGGTCCGTCGCGCCGCCTGTCTTCTCGTTGACGCCGGCTGTAACCATGACAAGACCGGCGCCTGCGAGATCTTTATAGTCCCCGGCGTAGATGTCTACGATCGGGGCAAGAGCAGCGCCATAGCGAATGTCGGCTGCGACGGCCTCGGCCTTCTTTCTGGTTTTGTTCACGAGTACCAGTTCGCGAGCACTTCCCCGTAGGACCATCGCCAGTGCGCAGGCTGTCCCAACTGCCCCCGTTCCAATAATGCCAGCCTTCATTTTCGAGGTTCCTTTCACGCAGCCTTTGAATTTCGGGCACCTGCTGCCGATGCTGACGGCGGCCGCAGAGCCCCTGCAATAGACATTCTTAAGACTGAGGGGATTCCCAGCCTTCGGGTGCAAGCTCAAATCCTTCGAAATTAAATGCCGGTGCAACGATGCAACTTACCAGCGTCCACGCCCCGGCCGTGACTGCCTCCTGCCACGCAAACGGCGGAACGATCCCCTGGAAGGTCTCGCCCCTTCCATATGCGGGACCAAGCAAAAGCCTTTGCCGTCTCCCATCAGGATGGAAAAGGTTTAGCACCAAAGGGGCTCCCGCCTGCCAAATCCAGATTTCCGAGGCATCGATCCGATGCCAATGCGACCGCTCGCCAGCCGCTAAAAGAAAAAGGATTGCGCTTGCGGCGCCCCGGCCTCCATCGTGTGGCATGTCCCGCCAGGTTTCGCGATAGTGACCGCCCTCCGGATGAGGCTTTAGGTTCAGTTCCATCCGCACCGCCTCTTCAGGTAGAGCCGCGTCTTGGAAATCTGTGAGCAGTGCCATTCCTTTTGACCCGGTATCCCGATTGAAAACGCTTCCAGCAGGATACCCCTTTTCAACATCAGACCAAGTGACCGGAGCTGCGATAGAAAAGCCTGGCCGCTCACCGAGGTCTCACCTTCGAAACTCATAAGAGGCTTGCGAATATCACCTTGGCGCATCAGCGCTCCCCTGCTAGGGCTGGACGGAAGTCCACAAGCTGGAGACCATGATGACGGAGCGCCGGCAGCATCACGCGCCTGCCCTATTGTTCGAGCGCTGTAGTAGCCGCTTGCAAGACGCCGGCGTCGGTGTCGACTGGGCCAAAGCGGCGGCGCGCGCGATGACGCATGCGTCGCGTCATGGGATTGACAGCCACGGCTTTCGCCTCACCGCAACCTACTGCAAGATGATTGCGGCCGGGCAGGTGAATATTAAAGCTGAACTCAAGATCAAGAGGACCGGACCGGTAACGGCGCTTATCGACGCGGATCATGGGCTTGGGCACTATCCTTCGTATCATGCGGTTGAGCTTGCATGCACGATGGCGCAAGAGTCGGGTATCGGCGCCGTAGGAGTTTTCGGCTCTACTCATAACGGCTCTGCCGGCGCCTATGCCCTTGCTGGAGCCGAAGCAGGCTTCGTTACGCTTTCAAGCACAAATGCCGACGCCGCCGTCGCGCTCCACGGTGCGGCCGCCCCCTTCCACGGGACGAACCCTATAGCAGCCGCGGCACCCATTCCCGCCTCCCGGCCGTGGCTCTTGGATATGGCCACCTCCTCAATTCCACTCAACCGTGTATTTCTTTATCGCGTGCTTGGAAAGGAACTCCCGCCTGACGCCGCGGCTGATGCCTCCGGCGAACCTACTCTTGACGCGGCGAAAGCTGAGATGCTGATGCCCTTGGGTGGCTTTGGCTTTGGCTACAAAGGCGCCGGACTCGCCGGCCTCGTCACTGTCCTTTGCGGCGCGCTGACGGGGGCGACGCTGGATCCGTGGATGGCGCATATGTCGCGAGCGCAAACCTCGGAACATCGAAACTGCGGCCATTTTTTCTTGGCGATCAATCCCGAACATTTTGGCGGAGGTGCGGCGTTCGGCGCCGCCATGCAGGCTTACGTTTCGGCTTTACGTGACGTTCCGGCGAAAGAGGGCGAGACGGTCATGGCGCCGGGCGACCGCGAATGGGCCGTTGCCGCGAAGCGGGATGTGGGCGGCATTCCAATCGATCCTGTCACTGCGGATTTTTTGGGCTTTCGGCTCAGTAAATCTTGCCGGCTTCGGCCTTAAGCCCAAACGGCAGCTGAACTTGGAGGCAAATTCGTTTGAGAAAAAGAAAAAAAACCCCCGGAAACTCCCGGGGGCACAGGAGAGACAGATTTTACTTGCCCTTCATAGCGTCCTTGATGCTGCCAGCGGTATTTCGAGCCTTTCCGGCTGCCTTATCGGCTTTGCCTTCGCCCTGCAGCTTCGTGTCGCCGGTTACTTTGCCTGCGGCTTCCTTGATGGAACCCTTGGCTTGCTCGGCGGAACCTTTGACGCGATCTTTGTCCATCGTCTCTAACTCCTTTGCGTTAGCTGGAGGCCTAAACACGCCAGCCCCCAAAGGGTTCAATCAAATTGCGGGATGAGTGTAGCTAGCAAAGCTTTGGCTAGCCCAGATGCGGCCTCGGGCGGGACTGTCTGGACCGTTCCTAATGCGGGTCTTGACGAACAACCCCACGCTGGACAGCAACTTTGGCTTAAGCGACTACATTAGCAGTTCGGCTAAGAGAGAAAATGGGCCGCAATTGCTAGTGTCTAATCATGCTTTGAGCGGTTTCGCCGGAAAATAATGGACGATACTTTACCGAAAGTGCTGCTTCATAATGCGCGTGCTTTTGCGAAGCGGCCGGCGATTCGCCTCAAGGACCTGGGCATCTGGCAGACTTGGACTTGGGAACAGGCGCTGGAAGAAGTGCGCGCGTTTGCCATCGGGTTGAGCGCGCATGGCGTCCGGCGTGGGGGTGCCATCGCTATCATCGGCGATAATAGGCCGCGGCTTTATTGGTCCATGATGGCGGCGCAGAGCCTTGGCGCGATTCCGGTGCCGATGTATCAGGACGCGGTCGCGGAAGAGCTCGCCTATGTGCTGGCCCATTCCGAGGCAACTCTCGCGGTCGTGCAGAACCAGGAGCAGGTGGACAAGGTTCTGTCCATCGCTTCTTCGGCGCCTCTTCTCAGCCAAATAATATACGACGAACCCAGAGGTTTGAGGGATTATGACCCCAGCCGCATTCGCAGCTTCGAAAGCGTGGCCGCGGAAGGCCGTAAGGCATTGCAGGGCGATGCCAAGCTCCACGAAGCTTGGCTCGCGGACGTTTCCATGGGGACTGGCGACGATCCGAGCGTCATCCTCTACACATCCGGCACCACCGGCCAGCCGAAAGGGGTGGTGCTGACTCACAGCAATGTGCTGACTACCGCGCGAAACGCAAACGCCTTCGACAAAATATTCGAACGCGACGAAATCATTGCTTATTTGCCCATGGCCTGGGTTGGCGATCATATCTTCAGCTATGGGCAGGCGCTTGCGGCCGGATTTTGCGTCTCGTGCCCCGAAAGCCCGCAAACGGTGCTAGAAGACCGCCGGGAAATCGGACCGACCTATTTCTTCGCGCCTCCCCGAGTTTACGAGAACCTTCTTACGTCCATCATGGTGCGGATGGAGGACGCAGGCTGGGCTAAGCGCACAATGTTCAAAGCCTTCATAAGTGTGGCAAAGCGCGCCGGTGAGCGGATTTTGAATGGCCAGCCGGTCACTCCCTTCACTCGCGGGCTGTATGGCCTGGGCGCTTTGCTTGTCTACGGTCCCATCAAAAATCGCTTGGGACTTACGCGCACACGCGTTGCCTATACAGCAGGCGAGGCGATCGGGCCTGAGATTTTCCTGTTCTACCGTTCGCTGGGCTTGAACTTGAAGCAGTTCTATGGGCAGACCGAAGCCAGCGTCTATGTCACCCTGCAAGCCGATGGCGAAGTCGACGCAGAGACGGCCGGAAAACCCGCCCCCGGCGTTGAAGTGCGCGTCGCGCCTTCTGGAGAAGTCGAGTATCGCGGACCTGGGGTATTCCTCCGCTACTTCAAGGATTCAGAGGCGACCGGAAAAACGAAGACCGCGGATGGCTGGGTGAAAACCGGCGATGCCGGCATTTTGGCAGCCAATGGAATGCTCAAAATCGTTGACCGGGCCAAGGATGTGGGCCGCTTGAACAATGGCTCAATGCTTCCGCCGAAATATGTCGAGAACAAGCTGAAATTTTATCCGAATATCAAGGAGGCGGTGGTGTTCGGCGACGGCCGCGACTTCGCAGCGGCCTTCATCAATATCGATCTCTTGTCGGTGGGGAACTGGGCAGAACGCAACAACACCGTCTATGCGAGCTACCAGGAGCTTGCCGCTCACCCCCGCGTTTACGACATGGTCCGGGCTCATGTTGATGAGGTCAATCGCAGCCTCGCCAAGGAACCCGCGCTCGCAGGCGCGCAAATCCGGCGGTTTCTCATTCTTCATAAGGAGCTCGACCCGGACGACGGAGAGCTGACGCGGACGCAGAAGGTGAGGCGAAGCTTCATTGCCGAGCGTTATGCTCCGCTGCTCGCCGCGCTTTACGATGGCTCTTCCGAACAGCACATCGCAACTCCGGTTACATTTGAAGACGGGCGCAAGGGGTTAATCGAAGCCACAGTGCGCATCGTCGATCTACCGGCTTACTCAGCGGCCGGACAAAAGATGCCGTCTGCTTCGCGGTTGGCGCCGCATTTGGAGGCTGCGGAATGAGCGTTGTTGCGGCTCCTGAGCTGCCCCAAATTGAGCCTCATGAAGAGCCGCGCGCGGTCAGGCGCCGGTCCGGCGAAATCGTCCTTTCGCTTGAGGGCATCTCGCTAAACTTCGGCGGGGTGCGAGCCCTCGACTCCGTCAGCTTCGATATTCGAAAAGGGGAAATCCGCGCCATTATCGGCCCGAATGGCGCTGGCAAAACCTCCATGCTGAACGTCATCAATGGCTTCTACCACCCTCAATCCGGGTCAATCACCTTCAAGGGCAAGAAGCGCCGGCGTATGCGCCCCCATGAGGCGGCAGCACAGGGGATCGCGCGCACGTTCCAGAACGTCGCTCTTTTCAAGGGAATGAGCACACTCGACAATCTCATGGCGGGGCGCATTCTGAAAATGGGCCGCGGGTTATTCTGGCACGCCCTTTATTGGGGCCCTGCGCAGCGCGAAGAGATTCGGCATCGTAGGGCCGTAGAGGACATTATCGACTTCCTTCATATCGAGCACATCCGCAAGGCGCCGGTGGGGAAACTCCCTTATGGCCTGCAAAAGAGGGTCGAACTTGGCCGGGCCCTCGCAATGGAGCCGGAGCTCCTTCTTCTGGACGAGCCGATGGCGGGTATGAACGTCGAAGAGAAAGAAGATATGTCCCGCTTCATTCTCGACGTGAACGATCAGTTCGGCACCACCATCGCCCTCATTGAGCACGATATGGGCGTGGTCATGGATCTTTCGGATCGCATTGCCGTTCTGGATTATGGCCGCAAGATTGCGGATGGGGCCCCCGCGCAGGTGCAGGCTAATCAAGACGTTATCGATGCCTATCTCGGCGTCCCGCACGGGGAGGCTGCGGTATGAGTACGCTGTTTGCTTTTGCCATGGAGTCCCCCCTCACCCAACCCTCTCCCCGGTGGGAGAGGGTTTTAGGCTGCGGCCCTATCGCCGAGGTAGAGGCCAATGTAAGCGTTCTCTCTCCCCTTGGGGAGAGAGACAGAGTGAGGGGGTCTTCGACATGACCTTCTTCGCGGAGACTGTAATCAGTGGCCTTTTGACCGGCGTGATGTATTCCCTCGTCGCGCTCGGCTTTGTGCTGATCTACAAGGCCAGCGGTGTGTTCAACTTCGCGCAAGGGGTGATGGCGCTTTTCGCGGCGCTCACCCTCACAGGCCTTATGAATGAGTATCACGTGCCGGTGTGGGCAGCGATCCCGCTGACGGTGCTCGTCATGATCGTGCTCGCCTTCCTCGTGGAGTGGGCGATCTTGCGCCAGCTCGTCAACCAAGAGCCGATCGTGCTGTTCATGGCCACTCTTGGACTTGCCTACATCTTAGAGGGGCTCGGCGATCTACTTTGGGGGCCAGACGTGAAGGTGCTCAACATCGGCCTGCCCGAAGGCGCGAGCAACTGGCTTCTGGACAACTTCAACATCTATATCGAGCGCATCGAGATCGCCGCCGCGGCAACGGCAGCGGTTCTGGTTACGGTGCTCGCGCTGTTTTTCCAGCGCACGAGAACAGGGCGGGCATTAAGGGCCGTCGCTGACGATCATCAGG
>JBAUNL010000364.1:0-3232 GCA_049579205.1 Rhodomicrobium sp.
TCGCGAAGCGGCTGAAAACCCTTCGAGGGCTGACGCCTCACGAATGCATCTGCAAATGCTGGACAGAAAACCCGGATCAGTTCAGGCTCGACCCCATTCACCACATGCTGGGACTAAACACCTAGGGCTGGCCGGTGAGATAATCAGGCGAACCCGCGCAGCGGGGAGTTATCCCAAGGTGCGGTGGTGGGGTGAGATGGTCAATGTCCTTTGGGAGCGTGGGAATGTCGCCGCCAGCATGAACCTAGAGGATCTATTCGACCGGGTCAGCCAGGAGCAGGACATCGCGATATTCTGCTCTTTTGTGATGGACAACTTCAGCGGCGAAATTCACACCCACATGCTGCCGAGGCTTGGAGAGAACCATTCTCACCTTATTCCGGTCGAAGATTATGCAAGCCTAGAGCGCGCGGTAGCAGAGGCATTACGCGATATCGTCGGACCCGACGAGGCCCGAGTACTTCAAAACCAGTTGCTCTCGCAGTATAGGTCGCCTTTCAACATGCCGCGCGCGCAAGCATTACTGCTGGCGTTGCGCCAGGTCTTGCCGGCGGTTGCGGGCCCGGTGCTGCAGCGCAGCCGCGATCTGTACGCAGCAACAGCAAGGTGACGGCTCTACCAGCTGCCCCCGACGGTTGGAACGAGTTCCGCCGCTTGTATGGCGGCAGCGCGGCTATCGATGCGGTTACAACGAACCTTATTGAAATCGTTGATGCGGTCGGTGTTCCGATTATTGTTCTTCGTCGCGACTTCACCGTTGCGTGCTTCAATCGCGCGGCAGCCGATGCGTTGGGCCTCGCGCCATTGGACGTCGGCCGTTCACCGCGCGATATTTCTATCCTCAGTAGCTTGTCGAGCCTTGACCGGTGGTGCGCACAGGTGATCCGCGCCGAGGTGCCAACACAACATGATTTTCGGGCAGGAGATAGATCATTCATTATTCGGGTAGCCCCCTACACAAAAAGCGACGGCCAGATTGGTGGGACCGTGCTCACGTTCACCAATGTGACCGCCTTCCGGGCAAGCATCGATCAGGCAATCTACGAACGGGAATATACCAAGGCCGTCCTCAACAGCGTACCCGATCCGCTCGTTGTTCTTGACGCGGATCTGCACGTACAGACGGCCAATCGAGCCTTCTATTTGATGTTTCGAGTCTCGCGCGAGGCGATCCAGGGAATTCCGCTCAGTGCGGTGAGCAAAGAAGCCCTCGACCTCGCGCGTTTAGTGAAGCAACTGAAGGAGACGCTCAGCGACGGTCGCGACTTCGAGCCCATTGAAATTGATTGCGATTTGCCGGAAAGTGGACGCCGAACGCTGTCGCTGCATGCCTGCCAATTTGCTTTACCCGGCTACCCGGCACATATGGTCCTCCTGAGTTTGCACGACATCACGAATATCAACTTTCTTGTGCGGGAAATGGACCATCGGTCCAAGAATCTGTTGGCGCTTGTGCAAGCAACCGTACGCCTTACCAAAGCCGACACTGTCCATGTTTTGAAGGCGGCAATCGACGGGCGCATTCGGGCCCTGTCGAATGTCCATACGCTACTTGCGCAATCACTTTGGTCGGGCGCAGATCTCCGCGCTCTGGTCGGCGCAGAGCTTTCGCCCTACCTCACGGAAGGAACCTCTCGCGCTCACATCGATGGTCCAGACGTGACTTTGGAACCTCGATCGGCGCAGTCCTTCGCGATAGTGTTACACGAGCTGGCGACCAACGCAGTCAAATATGGTGCCTTGTCGGTTCCAGAGGGTCGCATTCGTGTGCGGTGGTCGCATGCAGCAAATGGAAAGCTTGTTCTTCAATGGGTGGAGACGGATGGCCCGCCTGTCAAGCCACCCACGCGTCAAGGCTTTGGCACACGCGTGTTAGATCAAGCGATCCGCGATCAACTGAGCGGAGAGATGCGCTTCGACTGGCGGCCGGAAGGACTCGTGTGCGAGATTGAAGTAGAAGAATAGGCTTCCATCCCGATGCGTCCACCGACTTATGCAAACGGCCCAAATGGCCTTTCCGTCAAGATGCTCCCTGGCGGTCCATATCTGAGATTGCGGCTTCGAGAGCGGTAGTCAAATTCTGTCGGCAGTGTGAAGCGTCCGGGTCAAATTCGCTATGTGGCTAGCGCGTGGCCAAGAGGTTGTGAAGTCCAGACTTGAAGGTTTAGCCGTGATCAGCTCGGATTTTTTGAAGGACTGCTAGCGACCCAACCCTGCTAGGCCGGTGACGGCTGCGGTGAAGTGAGACCCGGGCAGCTAGCTTTGCCTACGATAAGCCTGTAGCAATTTAATTAACCAAGCATCGGCCCTTACATAGGCGCTATTTAGCGCCTATGCGTGGTTAGCAGCCGCGCCGTAAGCGCCCGGAATCGCGAAACAGGCGAAAAAAATCGCGTTTTCGCCTTCGAATTTTGGTGCTTAATCAGCGGCAGAAGGCCGCAAGTGTAAATTTCCGTGAGGAGTGAGCGCGTTCGCTTTCGAGGGCTTAGCCGGCTTGGTCCATGAAGCAAGCTTAGTTCCGTCCTGGGACCACGAGCGGCCCTTTCTTCCCTTTCAAAAATCTCCTGGATTTTCTTCCAACGCCGGCCCTTGCCGGACGAAGTAGGTTCTGAATAAGCGCCAAATCGAAAGGACAGCTTTCGTAATCGATGCAGAACAGGCTCGGGATAGGCTGCGGACGAGCCGGGCCGCGCCAACAGCATACGCGGCCTGAACTGGGCGCGGCCCTCCGCGAGCACGAAGACGTAGGCGAACGTGGGCGGCCTACGGCACTTCTAATGCGCACGGGACAAATTTAGTTTGAGTCCAGATAATTTTGCCGGAACCACAGCTCACGCTAGGGGTTGAGCCTGCGTGATTTCGACCTAATTGAGTTCGCATCTGATAAGGAACGGGAAATGTCAATCGGCGCCATTATCCTCATCATCTTGGTGATCGCATTATTAGGTGGCTTTAGTGGGGTCGGTGGTGGCCCTTTCTATGGGACCGGTTACTACGGCGGAGGCGGCTTAGGCCTCGTAGTGGTTGTTCTCCTGGTCTTGGTGTTACTTGGCAGAGTTTAACGCCGCCACTCCGTATGAAGTACAATCTGGTTGGGTTTTCTACCATCGACGCTGACGTGAAACTACAAAGTCCATTTACAAAGGGAGAAAACAAATGGCTAAGGAATCATCTCACGACCATCCAGCACACGGCCACCATCTTAAGGCGGCTGAGCATCACGAGCATGCTT
>JBAUNL010000365.1:0-4462 GCA_049579205.1 Rhodomicrobium sp.
CACAGCCCGGCTATTGTTGTTAATCGCAATAACAACATTACCCCCCCTATTCGGTGCCCTTTGCTCTTACGTTATTCCTCCCTTACCCAAATTGAAAGCGTCAAGCGGGTACTTGGCAGGAATCCCGCAACAATGTGGCTCAGCAGTATCAAGTCCTAAAGCCCCCGAGGCTCATTTTGAGCTTCATTCAGCGTCACATACGCGAACGCTCGCGCATCGGCTCTCGCCTTTAAATCGCAGGGAAGATCCCCTTGGTAGCCCTAGGCTAAAGAAAATTAAAAACGCATCCAGCACTAGCGGCGACGCTGCCGGGGATTTGCAGGGCACCGCCGGGTAGAGCCGCTCAACCCCCAGGAAGAGACGTTTCTGCAAACAACCCCAAATGACCGCAACCGGCCTGGACCGGTTCAAGCGGCTCGATAAGGCGCAGGCGCTGCCATAGCCCCAAATTTGACTCAGGACGGCCGAAAGCTTCAGCCGCCCTCTTGTAGCTGAAAACGTCTTTCGCCAGCTAGTGAGTCAGTTTTCGACCCACGCTTTGGATTTTTGCACGCGGCTTACTGCGAAGCTTCCAGCCATGGACGGCAGGTTATTCGCCGAGTGCCTCGATGCTAGCCAAGCCATAGCAATGGAATAAAGCACATCGGTGAAGCGTTCTACCAGAACGCGCGCGGATGAAAGAATGCACCCCGTAATGGGATCGAGCCTAACCGGATCGCTTTCGAAGGAGAATGTTCGGCCCGGGCAAGCCGGATCGATGGACAGGGGCACCGATGTGATGGGTACTAAACCGCGTCCAATTTTGACGCGGTTGGTATGGATCGCATGTTTGATGTTTGGCGCTGCTTTTTGGATAGTTTTAATACGGATAATAGTTTGACCCCGCGGCGCGCTTCTGGGCAAGACGGGGCTGCAACGGCGCGAGGCTCCGTATTGCCGGGGGTGGCTTGCCGCTTCGTCGAACATCATTTTTCTCGCTGGCCGCTTGGCGAACTGAAGGGGCCGCGCCTCGATTGGCTCGAAACAGCGCATCCGCTAACTAAAAGCATTGCACCAGCCTAGTTTGGACTGCACCGGGTCGGCTTCAGCCGTTTTGCTTTCGCCGGTCGCGAGCGGCAAGCTCAGGCTCGCAGCTGCTCCGGCCAACATAACAGAAATCGGCGGCGGGAGTAATTGGTGGCCCCATTGGTTCCGTCCTGGCCGGCAATGCCAGTAGCAATGTAATCGCGGGCCATGCTGAGTCTCCTTCTTATTCTATTGTGCGCCTCTGCATCATGGCGGCACGGCTTTCATCCACGTCGTCTTCGCCTAGCGACATCAATCGGCACATCGAGAAAGTAATCATGGTGCGGCTTCGGCACGACCTGTGTGTGACCTGGCCTTATTGGACCCCGGTCGAAAAACGCGAAGACCAGATCATCCTCATAAATGATTTGCGATTGGACTTCGCCCCGTGCGATCCGACAAAACACGCAACCGGCATCATTATTCGACATGATAAATCTTTGGCAGCGCTATCTTGGCGGAGCAACTCCGTCTATGTCGCCCCAGGCCGAAGAACTACGGGATCGCCAAAGGCGCGAGGCTCGCCCGACTTAACCGTGAGTTTCGCCACTCCCGCTGCACCTGGGAGGAACAGCAGATGACAATCACCCTGCACATGTTGTCGGGCTCGCCTTATGCTTGGGGCGTCTGGCTCGCGCTCGAATATAAGGGGCTTCCCTATGAGCTAAAGATGTTGTCCTTTGATGCTGGCGATTTCCAGAAACCAGAGTTTCGCGCGCTTTCGCGGTGGCGGAAAGTGCCCGCGATCGTCGATTAGGGGTTCATCCTCTATGAGTCCGCCGCCACCTGGAGGTTACTAAGGCGGAGTCCTTCGCGGTTAGCCGCCGGCTCCGTACCGCGGCGAGGCAAACCTAACCCCGTCAGAGATCGATAACGACCTCGCCCTGAGGCCGGGAGCAGCAGATCAACACATTGCCTTCCGCCGGTGGATCGATTGGATCGGGCCAGTAGGCCACTGACCCGGACACAAGTCCGGTTTCACAAGTGTGACAGACTCCCGTGCGGCACGACCACCGCGTTGGGATATCGCAGGCTTCGGCAAGCTCAAGGAGGCTCCGAAACACCGGGCCCCAAGGGACATTCACGCCACTCCGCGCGAACGAAACCAGCGGTCCCGCACCGGGAGGCCCGGCCGGCAGGTGCGGCGGTGTGTGCGAAGGGGTGGTGACGCCTGGGGTAATAGATGGACCTGGACCGAACAGCTCAGTATGGATACGGCCTTTGGAGATGCCCCAGGCTGCAAGGCCAGCGGCCAAGTCATTTATGAAGGCCGATGGCCCGCAGATGTAGAAGTCGGCGTTATGCGGTACTTCCAGTTCTTGGAGAATCCCAAGATCCAAACGTCCGTAAGCATCGAAATCTACACCTGGCTTATCCTCGGGATCGGGCGCACTGTAGCGGATGTGACTATGGCCGCGGGCCAAGGCATTGAGGAGGGTGCGGGTTTCTTGGGCAAAAGGATGCTCGCGGCCGCGCCGGGCTCCGTATAGCCACCAAACTTCCCTCGGCGATGCTGCGGCCGCTAGCGCGTGGAGCATTGCCATGACAGGAGTAGCCCCGATCCCTGCACTTAGGAAGACGGCGGGGCCATCGCCTGGTTGAAGAGTGAAGTTGCCTCGTGGCGCGCTCACATCGAGCACGTCGCCGATCTGCACCTTCTCGTCGATATACGCACCCGCCATGCCATGCGGTTCCCGCTTAATGCTGATGCGATAGCAGTGGGCACTGGGTTCGCCCGACAACGAAAAGCTGCGCATGAGCGCTGGCGTACTCGGCACCAGCCTCAGGCGCAGCACGACAAACTGGCCGGGTGGGGCTGCTGCAAGGGGAAGTCCATCCGCGGGTTCAAGCACGAGCGAGATCACGCTTTCGCTCTCGCGAACCTTGTCCGACACCCGCAGCGGACGGAATCCCGACCATACTGGAGGCGGTCCGGACATCGGAGCGAGACCTGCGTTTCCGGCCATTGCGCCGCTGTTCTGCTCTTGCGCCAGCAGCGCTTGGAAGGAGCCACGCCAGCCTTGGCTCAGAGCCGGGATGCGCAGGGCGCGCTCGAGCTGGCTGCGGGGGTGACCGGGCAGGTACAGCAGCGCGTTGATCTCGAAGACGCTCATGCGTTCGGGACCCGCCGCGGTCTGCACGATCTCATTCCCGGCTTCCACTTCGCCTTCCTGAAGAACACGGAAATAGAAGCCGGGCCTGCCATGCGAGACCAGCAATGCGGCCATTTGCGGCTCGTTCTTACGGAGACCAACCCGGTAACAAGTAACGCGGGGTTGCGTCACTTCGAACAAAGCGCCGCCGATCCGGTAACGGTCGCCAATGCACACCTCCTGGTCCGGCAGGCCGTCGACCGTGAAGTTCTCCCCGAACTGTCCATAAATGAAATCGCTCCGGCCGAGCTCTCTCTGCCAATAGCGATAGGAGTCGATCTGATAAACAAAAACGGCCCGGTGCTCGCCGCCGTGCCCAACCAGGTCTCCCTGCCCATCGCCATCGATGTTGAGCCGGCGCACCAAGCGTGGGCCGTTGACTTGGTGTTTCCACACGCTGGTGTAGACGATCCTGCCTTGCCAGGCCACATTCTGCGGCATGCCCACATTCACTGATAGTAGGGATGGCATCTAGCTTCCTCCTACACTGATAGCCGCCGGCTTCCCTCCAACGCGCGCTTTGCTTCGGCGGCAAAAGTCATTTTGCCTTGTAGTACTCTCTAAAGTTACAGGCGCTGTTTTCTTTCGCGCATCGTCGCCGGCTCCAACGCGCCGATGACCGCGGTCTGCTCACGCCGGCCCCTAATCCTGTTCACCGAGAGTTTGGGCGTAGGTTTTGCCGTAAGGATAGAAGAGTTCCTTGCGGCCTTGCTGCCAAGCTGCTTTGAGCTCTGGCGTTGTGATGTCCCAGTCCGGCCGGCATTTCTTGGTTACGGCGCGAAGATCTTGACGAAGTTCCTCCATGGTAGACCGGCCGAAGAACCAGTATCCATTGTAGATCTTGTAAATGATAAGGCCGGGCTCGAGCACGATCACATGGGGGATCATCGGATCGTGGACAGGATCGGTATATTCGGCGATATCGAGATCCTTTTGGACAATGCGCCGCGTGTCTGAGAGGAAGGGCCAGTGAGCGCCGACCCCGGTGCGATATTCATTCGTCTCAGTGATGTTGTCGGTACTGATCGTGACAAGCCGGCAATAGCCGACCTCCATTTCACGATGGAGTTCAAGAAGCTTTTCAGCCTGCCTACGGTCCTTAGGGCAGAAACCGCCGCGGCTGAGAACGAGCACCATGGGATGCTGACCTTGCAGCTCGGAGAGCTTTCGGCGTTTTGCCGTGTGGTCGGAAAGTTCGTAGTCGGGGAAGTTGGCGCCAGGGACAAGATCAGATCGCACTGAAA
>JBAUNL010000366.1:0-10586 GCA_049579205.1 Rhodomicrobium sp.
CTTTTACCTTTGGTGTTCTTTTACGATTTGAGTTGCCGCCGCTTTGGTTGCCACAAAGCTCCACCCGGTTTTTCCCGACAAAGCGGGCGTCATGTACGGCTCGGATTCCGCCGGAAATCGCTTAGATAAACTTTGGATCGTGGAAGCGATATATTCCGCTGCGCCGAACGAAAGCGGCGCGCCCATGCTTCTTCGAAACCTTTTCACCAGATCGATTGTAGCGCGCGGTGCCCGATTGGGAAACAGCCCCGGCGAGCCTCGCCCTAAAGATGCCAACAACTCAATGAAACGTAGCCCACTAACATCCTTCATTGGCGCCTTAGATTTGCCCGACAAGAGCACGTTATTTCTCCGGTCCAAGAAGAGTTCCGCTGTTTGGGACCACATAAACCGCTGTGGATTTGGACTGTTTTTCGCCTTCGTGCTGGACGTTGAATGCACAGCTCGGGCTCCTTATGGAATTAGTGCCTGGAAACATTCGCTGTAGCTCTTCATTATTTGCGTGTACGAATTCGCTCCCCATCAAATAGACGATGAGAGCGCCTGGGCGACTGTGGGGATCAATAATGTTGCTGTCGGCTTTGTTGGTCGCGACAACAATGTGAAAATCCGCCCCCGGCACCTCTATTTTTTGGAAAATAACCTCGCGCTCCTGAGCACAGACTGAGCATGTCGCAGGGATGGCGAGCGCAGCACAGATCAAAAATGATTTGAACATGGTATCCTCCTTGGCGCCGAAAGCGTTTCTTGCAATCGATGTGTGATGGCTGGCCGTGCATAACAATTTATCGTTCGATTTTTTGGGAAAAACGATAGATAAACTCCGACCATACTTACGCTCCCAAATATATTATTGCATCGGGGTTCGCATATGTCTCGGGGTTCGCAAATCGTACGGTCACGTAGGTAAGCGCGGCGGCAAGTGCAAGCGCGGCGATACCTAATAATGAAGGCAGAAGCCACCATTGCTTTAACCAGTCATTCTCATGCTTTATAGCCCTGGCCAGTAGTAACATGTAATCTCCGATCTTATATACGAAATGGCAGCGGGAGTGTTCTAATCTGCATCTACTAAGGTGGACATCAGTTCCATGCTGACTATCGCGAAATCTGCTGTCTTTTATGATGGCGGCATAAAAGCGTCTTCAGTGACCGGAATTCCGTATTTCAAACTCGCGCCAAGAAGTAGAACACTGAGAACAAATGCTGCTAAAAACCATAGTGATGACTTCGACATGTTGGCGAACGTAGCTCTATGCGGTAAACTGTGCGATCGCCTTGTATCCATTAGCATTGAGAGAGACTTTCATATTAAGTGCTGTGAATTACGGCTACAATGGTTTCGAGATCACACGCCCTTTTTCAGTGCGGCAAGCGATCTTCTTGGTTTTGTTTTTCTGCTGTTTCTTACATAATGTAAATTGGACCTGAAGTACGGCCGAAAGTACCAAATACCTAGTCTGGAGTTGAAAACCTATCGCTGCGCAAGGGCTTATGCTAACGGCTTGGGCGGTACTAAAGTCCCAGTACCAAAGAACGGCGGTGCATTGGCGAGCGATTGAGAGTATTCAAAGGCAAGAAGCCCCTTTTCCTCTCTTGACACGGTAATTTTCGAGCGGGGTTTCGAAGGGCAGACGGATGTCAAGGCCGCTGCTAGCTTAATTTGGTTTGTGGGCATGATTTTAAGCAGGAGGAATTTCGTCGAGGGGTTGCTAGGAAGCGCAGCGCTGGAGTCCGCAAACGCATTCGCACGCCCCGGCGGCGTCCGCCGGGTTGGCGTCCTTCTCACTTTCTTTGAAGGAGACCCCGAAGCGATTCGCCGGGTTGAGGCTTTCGGTAGCGAACTCAGAGCCAAAGGGTGGCGAGAGGACGACAATCTTGAGGTTGAGTACCGCTTCGCTGCCGGCAACCCCGGCCGGATTACTCAGATCGCTCGGGACTTGATGGGGGCACGGATCGAGGTCCTTGTGTCGAACACTTATCAACCGATTATCGACGCAGTTGCCAAAACTCCGGAGATTCCGATCATTTTCGCAATGCTTCCCGATCCTGTTCAATCCGGGCTGACAAGGAGCATATCGCATCCAGACGCTAATATTACCGGGTTTATGACTTTCGAATTCTCCATTCTGGGCAAGTGGATTGAGTTGCTGAAAAGGATAGTACCGAGCATGGCGAGCGTGGCGCTGATCTTCAACCCGGATGCCGTACGTGAAAATTGGCGTGCATGGCTCAATGAATTGGAGCTTTCGTGCCAGTTGCTCGGGGTCGAACCGCTCCCGCTGCCGGTTCACTCAATACCAGAAATGCACAGGGCGGTGTTGCGCTTGCCAGCAGAATGTGGGGTTCTAATTGCGCCAGACGTCTTTACAGTCGGCAATTACAAAAGCATCGTTAGTACGACTCTCGAACGGAAGGCGCCGGCATGTTTTCCCTATCGCTACTTCGCGCTGGAAGGTGGTCTGATGTCATATGGTCCCAATGGGGTTCATATGTTCCGGCAGGCCGCCTCCTATGTCGACCGCATTTTGAGAGGAGCCAAGACGTCTGAACTGCCGATTCAGCGTCCGAGCAACTTCGAGCTGGTCCTCAATTTGAAAACTTGCAGAGCGCTAGGGATCGTGCCACCGCAAGAGTTGCTTGTGCGTGCCGATGAGGTCGTCGAATGAGAAGGTGCATTGTCCTGATCATTCTTCTTTGCAGCGCTTGTCTGTTGGCACCGAATGCTTACGCCCCGAATAAGCTGCGGCGCGTTGGGATCTTAATGAGTGTGGCCAACGACCAAGAGGGCAGCGCAAGGGCGCAGGTGTTCCAGGTGAAACTCCAGGAGCTAGGCTGGATAGAGGGCCAAAATATTGAATATGCTATCTGCTGGGCCGATGGCGACGCCAGCCGCGCGGAAGCATGCGCGGCGAGCCTCGTAGATTACCGGCCAGACTTGATTTTTACAAATGGCCCTGAGTCGCTGACGGCGATCCGGCATCGGACGGCCACAATTCCAGTCGTCTTCACCCAGATTGGGGAACCTGTACAAAGCGGGCTCGTCGCAAGTCTCGCGCGACCTGGCGGAAATATTACCGGATCGGTATCATTTGAATATACGATCGCAGGCAAGTGGGTGGAATTGCTCAAACAGGTCGCCCCGGGCATGCAACGGCTAGGGGTTCTCCAGAGTCCCACTGCGTTCACCCATCCTGGTTACTTGCGCGCCATCGAAGAAGCCGCCCATCTGCTCGGTATGAGCGTTGTGCCAGCCAGTGCAAGCACTGCTGACGGCGTCCGCGTAGCGATAGAGACGTTCTCCCATACCGTCGATGGAATGATCGTCCTACCAAGCACTGCCGCCACGATGAATCGCACTTTCATCGCGGCTTTGGCCCTAAGCCGCGGTTTGCCCGCGATCTATGCTTATCGGCTTTTCCCCGCTTCCGGGGGTTTGATCTCCTATGGAAGCAGCGTCACGGAGATTGCGCGGCAATCGGCGGCGCAAGCCGATCGCATTCTGCGAGGCACGCGTGCGGGCGACTTGCCGGTACAGTTGGCGCCAAAATTTGAGCTTGTGATCAATCTGAAAACGGCAAAGGCGCTCGGTCTCACGGTCCCACCGGAACTTCTCATTCGTGCAGACGAGTTGATAGAATGATGCGCCTCAGAGACTGGTGTGCGAAAGCCTACCCGAGTCCGATCCGAAGCCGCATATTTGGTAAGTATGTCGCATTGTTCGTCACCGTGGTTTGTTTGGCTCTGGCCGCGCATGGATTTTTCGAGGCCTGGTTTTTCTATCGCGATCACAAAGCGCTGCTTGCAGGCAATCAACGCGAACAGGCGGCGGCAGCGGCTGAAAAGATCAGCGAGTTCGTTCTGCGGGTAACAAGTGAGCTTGGTTGGCTCTCGCAGTTCACCTCGTCCGGCGCCTCTCGCGGACAGCAATATCTCGATTCCTTGCGTCTATTGCGGCAAGTCCCCGCAATCACCGAGATCACGCAAATTGACACGGAAGGACATGAGCAACTGCACGTGTCCCGGCTCGTTATGGACGTGATCGGAAGCGGGATCGACCGATCTGGCGAGCCGAGTTACATCGGTGCAGCCGCGAACAGGGTTTACTACGGAGACGTTTATTTCCGGCGTGGATCAGAGCCCTACATGACAATAGCCCTCGCAGGCAAATTGCGAGGTTCTGGGGTAGACATCGCCGAGGTAAACCTCACCTTCATTTGGGAGGTGGTGTCCAAGATTAGGGTAGGCGAGCGCGGGTACGCTTACGTCGTCGCGAGTGACGGGCGGCTTATTGCGCACCCCGAAATTGATCTTGTGCTACGGTTTACGAACTTATCGAATCTTGAACAGGTCCGAGCTGCGCCCTCCGCCCTGGCCAACTCGCCCGAAGGTCAGGTGTGGAGTGTTAAAAATATCCGGGGCCAAAGCGTCCTCTCCGCGTTTGCGCCTGTGGCTTCCCTTGGGTGGACTGTCTTTGTTGAACTGCCCCTCGAAGAGGCCTATGCACCGCTTTATGCGTCACTCTGGCGTTCCGGTGCGCTTCTTCTTGCCGGTCTCGGACTGGCTGTGCTGGCAGGGTTGTATCTCGCGCGCCGGATGGTGACGCCAATCCAAGTCCTTTGCGACGGGGCTGTGCGCATTGGAGGCGGCGACTTCACCCAGCGGCTGGAGATCAAGACCGGCGATGAACTGGAAATACTTGGGAGCCAATTCAACCGCATGGCCGGCCATCTTCAGGACTTTTATGCAAATCTCGAGCACCAGGTCGCTCAGCGAACACATCAACTTGAGGCCGCTAATCTTTCCAAGTCCCGATTTATCGCAACGGCCAGCCATGACCTGCGTCAGCCTTTGCAGGCTCTCGGGCTATTTGTGGCTCAGTTAAAAGGACGAGAAAGCGTAGACCATGAGGAGCAGATTAAAGACCGCATCGAAGCCGCGGTTACGGAGATGAACGAGCTCTTCGATGCACTTCTCGACATCTCAAAATTGGATGCGGGCGTCGTCTCTCCAAATTTAATCGGGTTCCCCCTCAGGAGCTTGCTCGAAAAGCTGAGTGCCACGTTTTCGTATGCTGCGCAGGACAAAGGATTAAAGCTCCTGGTCAGCCATAGTGGAGCTTGGATCCGCAGCGACCCTATTTTGCTTGAACGCATCTTGATGAATCTGGTTTCCAATGCTGTCCGGTACACTGAGCGCGGAGGCATTATCGTGGGTTGCCGCGGATGCGGCGATCAGCTTCGTATTGAAGTGTGGGACAGCGGACCGGGGATCCCAGTGGATCAGCGTCAAAGCATTTTTGATGAATTCTATCAGCTTCCCAAGCCTGAAGGGAAACGTGGCGTTGGGATGGGACTCGGACTTGCGATCGTTGATCGTCTCTGCCGTCTTCTTGACCACCGCCTCGAACTGAGATCGGTCTTGGGCAAAGGGTCGCGATTTACAATTTTTTCACCGCGTGTAGCCCCCGGCCGAATGCAGCTTGCAACCTCGTCGGCGATGCCGAGTGACACGGCTGCGGGAAAAACAGTAGTGGTGATCGACGATGCTACCCTGGTTCTGGAGGCAATAACCGGGCTCCTTCGGAGTTGGGGTTGCAATGTGGTGGCGGCCAATTCGGAACATCAAGTACGCGCACAACCGGAGGGGCATGGTTGGACGCCCGATCTCATCATTTGTGATTACCATTTGCAGGGCGGCCAAACCGGCATTGCGGCCATCGAGCGGATACGGGCGGCATTTGATCAGCCCATTCCAGCATTTTTAATCACTGGCGACACGGCGCCCGATCGCCTTCGAGAGGCAAATGCCGTAGGCTATCATTTGCTTTACAAACCCGTTAGCGCTATGCGGCTTCGAGCGGTCTTAACCCAGGTTTTGCGGAACGGTGCTCTCTACGCAGCTAAGAAAGATGAGGTTGATCAAACGATCAGCCCTTCTGGATTAGCTCTCTCTGGAGGCGCCCAATCTTGATGACTGCCTCCGTTCGAGTAGCTACTTTCAATGCTTTTAGAATAACCGTAACATGGTTTTTCACCGTCGGCTCCGCCATCTTTAGCAAGCGCGCAATCATCTTATTACTCTGCCCTTCCAATAGCAGCCGCAAAACATCGGCCTGCCGATCAGTAATGCCGAGTCCCACCAAAAATTGCTTCGGCGGAATGCCGTCGAGCTTATCACCAGAAGCAGCCGGCGGAGATTTTTGATCAAGAATCTCACTCGGAATGTAAATTCCGCCAGCAAATATAAGCTGAAGCGCACTAAGCATAACCTCGCGCCCAGTGCGCTTCGGAATAAAGCCAACGGCGCCAAGATCGAAAGCCCTTTTGATCTTGTCCTGCTCATTTGAGGCGGAAAGAACGACGATAGCGGCTGTGGCAAAGCGCTGCCGCAGTTCACTTAAAAGCAAAAAGCCATCCCGGTCGGGCAAAGCTAAATCCAGCAGGATCACGTCGATATCAGGGTTCTGTTCGAAAGCTTTCAGGCATTGAGCGCTGGTTGCCGCCTCAAGGATAGTCGCGTCTGCAGCGAGTTCCACGAGTACGTTGCGCAATGCGTCGCGAATTAGGACATGGTCGTCTACGATAAGAATTTTCATAGCCGCGCCCAGGCTTGCTCTAAACTTTTACAAAAATACTTAAGTCTCGGGATAAAAGCACCTCTGTTCCAGCTCTGCCGCAGAAATTCGTATTCGTCCCAAGCTTAGAAAGGTGCCGGTCACTCAGACGACTGAGCACATCGCGCCGCCTTATTCGATTATCTCATCAGCCCTCGCGAGAAGGGTCATCGGAAACTCAAGATTAAGCGCTTTTGCGGTCTTGAGATTAAGAACCAACTCCAACGTTGTCGGACGTTGGATCGGCAGATCTGTCGCTTTTGCTCCTTGCAGGATCCGATCCACATAAAAGGCACATTGTGTCCAAATGTGGCGACCATTGGGCCCATAGGACATAAGGCCACCTGCAGCTGCGAAGTAATTATAGGGGCAACAAGCTGGCACCTTATGCTGAAGCAGCACTGCTGCAATTTCTCGGTAATAGCGAACTGTGAAGGCGTCGGGCGTAACGATTATGCCTCCCGGAGGCGGTGATGCGAAGGTCCCGACGAACGCTTGCATTTCCATAAAAGAACGAACTGGCATCGTGGTGTGCTGTATCACAAAGGAAGGAGCGTACCTCTCGAAGTAGGTCACATAATGCGACCAGCTCGCGAGCGTTGGATCATAAGCATCAGGGTCAAAGAGGAGGCCGATCCTGACGACCGCGGGAACGGCCGCCTTAAGTAGCTCAAGCCATTTGCCAACAATCGTGTAGTCGAAACTTGCGAAGCCAGTGATGTTCACATCGGGGTGAGATAGGCTCCTCAAAAAGCCACTTTCAACTGGGTCGGGTATCATCGCTAGAACGATCGGTATGTCACGGTTCTGCGCCCGTATCACTAGAACTGGCTGAATAGCGTTCGTGACGATCGCCTCAACTTTCAGTGCTATCAATTCTCTCGCGAAGCTGGTTATGCGCTTTGGATCACCAGCGGCAAATCGATATTCGACCTTGAGGTCTTGAGACAATCTCCACCCCCGCGATTCAAGCGCGTCTTCGAAAGCTCGAACGCGAACCTGGACCTCCGAATCGTCCGAGGCAAAGCTGAGGAGTACTCCAATCTTACGAATAGCTCTCGATAATAGCTCAGCGCGAGTTGGTAGCGTCGCCGCCGCGCTTGCCACGCATGAAAGAAAGCTCCTCCGCGTGATCATTCGATAACCTCGGAAATTGAAGGCCGTGCCTTTTTGCGGCCTCGACGTTGAGAACAAGTTCGAATTCTGCCGCCTGCTGGATCGGGCGCTTTGGCTCCTCTTAAGAATCCGATCCACATAGAACGCCGCAGGCCGGAACCTAGTTGCCCACTCGGGCCCGTACGATGTGAGCCCGACTTCTAAGGTAAGGTAGCGATAAGGGAGGCGGGAATCCAGCGTTCTATAGAGCGGCTAATGATTTGTTGGTGATTTCCTATAGTAAAGGCGGAGCGATAATGAGCGCTGTACCCCGTTGCACCGTTGATCGCGGTCGGCGCCTCTACCAAGGAGCAAACGTCTAGAGGCCCTTCTCTTCGCTAATCGCAAGAGCTCTTTGCTGAATGCTCCTGTCGGGTGCCCCGCCTCTAGGCCGTTCAGCGCAAAAACAAAAAAGACACCAATCTCGTGCATTGTCGCAGCCCCAGTCGCGGCAAACGGGGCAAGAGGCACAGCTGATTCACATATACTTGTGATGAACACTTTTCGCCGCACATATTTTACGCACCTGAATCTAAGTGTCATAGCGCCAATAGGGAAACCGCGAGTCTGCGCGGTGCGCCTCTTCAGTGTGCCCGCCTGATCACAAATGTCACGGTCATCCTCAGGTCCTATGACTTCCGTATAATTACGGCGTCTCATCTAACCGTATAGAAGAAGTTTTGTCGTTTCAATCAGGAGATGATGCTTGCCCTGTACAGTTCGGCTGCGGTGGAACGCTCGGCGTTCCTCTCCCCAGGAATGGTTGTTGTTACTTCGCCCCGATCCTCTAATCCTGAATGATTGTCGACTTGAACGCACGTAAAAAAAAAATGCTTGCTGCGCTCGTCCGCGCCTTCCTCGCCGGTTCGATCGGCAGGCTGAGTGAAGCCTAGGGCTTTCCACAATTCGGCGTCTTCAGCTCGGAGATATTGCCGAGCGCGCCAACACGCATTCAAGGCCTTTCTTGAAACCGTATAGGCGCCGCAAGCGCAAAGGCTGCGGCTGGAAGATGAGGCGTTACCCAAATAAAAAAAGTTAAAATGGAGTCGACTACTATAAATAAACGGCCACTAAAAAAGCTGGGCAATTTTGGCTTCGGCTCAGGGTCTTGGGTCATCAGTGAGGATTTGACAGCCTATCTGTAAGTTTCTGCTTCGGCATTCCGAAAGCGGCCATTACCCGATCGCGGGACAAATGGAATCGTCAGGTCCGCTCTCCACCCCATGACGGTCTAACGGCCTTTCTGGCAGGCAATGTCTCGTTAGGGTCATGAGCGTCGAATTTGGCCATGATTCCAATGAGTCCGCTTATCGCCTCAGAGCCGAAGGAATTGCTGCAAGCGCGAGAAATGGTGGTCTGGGCCACAAGCGGCTGTTAATGACCATCATCAATGCGGCCTTTCAATCATGGAAATGTCTCTAGGGTAGGCGCGGAAGCAGAGCGAAATCTTCCCCATCGAGCCGAAGCGCGCCGGCTGGCTATCGCCGCCCCGTTCCGCGACGGCCGCCGGGAGTTCGCCGGCAACAAGTTCCGGCACGAGGTCTTGAACATAGGTGGCGAGTTCGGGGACCGATCAGCCCGTTGCCATTGCGATCACGTTCGCTTCAAAAGACGCTAAACCTTCACCATGCGTTTGCCGCGGTTTTCGCCGGCCAGCAGGCCCACCAGTGCGCGCGGCGCATTGGCGAGGCCATCGATAACGTCCTCCTCGATCTTGAGCTTTCCCGCCGCCACCCACGATTGCAGATCGGCCAGAGCTTGAGACCGTTGGCTCTCGAAATCCGTCACAATGAAGCCTTGCATCGTGAGCCGCTTGACCACGATCAGGCCGGGTACGCCGCGCGGACCGGTGGCCGAGGGTGAGCCGTCATACTGGGAAACCGCCCCGCAACAGACGACGCGGCCGAACAGATTCATCTGGGGGAGGCAGGCTTCGAGGATATCGCCGCCCACATTGTCGAAATAGACGTCGATGCCTTGAGGCGCTGCGGCCTTCAGCGCCTTGAAGAAAGGACCCGCTCTATAGTTGACCGCTGCATCAAACCCAAGTTCGCAAGTGAGCCATTCGCATTTGTCAGCGCTGCCGGCAATGCCAACCACACGGGATCCTTTGATTTTCGCGATCTGTCCGGCCAGCGATCCAACGGATCCCGCAGCTGCGGAGACGACGACGGTGTCGCCAGCTTCCGGTTTGCCAATGTTGAGCAGGCCGAAATAGGCCGTCAGCCCCGCAATTCCGTAGACGCTTAGAAGATGGGTTAGTGGCTCCAGCCGCGGCAGCTTGACGAGATGCTTTGCACGGACCGCGGCGAATTCCTGCCAGCCCGTGTCGCCGAATACGAGGTCTCCGGGCTCGAAGCCAGCCGCTCGCGACGTGACGATTTCCGCAAGCCCGCCGCCTGCCATGACCGTATTCGTCTCGATGGCGGAACGGTAAGTGGCACCCTGCATCCAGGCCCGGTTAGCGGCATCGAGCGAGATGTACAACACGCGCACCAGCGCCTCGCCCTCTCCTGCCTCCGGCATCGGTACCTCGGTGAGCTTGAAATGCTCGGTGCCGAGTTTGCCAACGGGCTTGTCAATCAGCAGAATCTGGCGATTAAGGCCACCGGTCATGGATGCGTTCTCCCTATGCTGGTGTGTGTCTTGCTATGGTCGTGGTGCGGCCGTTTGCAGATCATCCTGCGAACTCTCCCAGCGCAGAAACACAAAGACTAAAGATCTGCAGCCGGCCCGACAAGGCGCACGACGTGCCTGGCCAACGATCGTGCCGGGGCCGTCGGCTTGGTCGTGCCCTGCCGGATCGGGTCACGAT
>JBAUNL010000367.1:0-6290 GCA_049579205.1 Rhodomicrobium sp.
GCATACCTGGTTTTCAAGTGCTGGCGCTACATGGCTGGGTGGTTATCTTCTAACACGTGTAGGGTGGGCGGGGAGCGGAAGGCCAGTATTGAATACCCTGGGCTCTCTCCCCCTTCCATAACATGCATTTTGCCAGTACCGCCGATGATCGCCTCCCCAATCGCCGGTGTTGCGAACCGTCACAGCCGCAGACGAAGGTGAGGCACGCATCGCGGATGCATACAACGCACGCTCTTTCGCGCGCTTGCGAGTAATCAAGGCGAAGTACGATCCGGGGAACCTATTCAGGATGAACCAGAATATCCGTCCTGCGCCTGCGTCGCAGTTTCTGGGCGATTGCGCGATGCATTGGCCGAGATGGCACGGCTTGGGAATCGCGTGTTTGCTAGGTCTTCGCTTCTCTCCAGAACCTCAAGCCGGACGAACTCGTCGGCGATTTCGGCGGCCGATCTTCGACCGCTCTTGGCCCCGACCGCCATTTCTCGCGGCTGCAACAATTCCTTCGGCTACGAAGGGAGGAACAGACCCATTGAAATTGCTGAAGAAAATTCCGACCATGACCCTCACCGGACGTTCGAGGCCTGCCGGTCGTGCTGCAGCTTGTAGGAGAAGCAAAAAATCGCAGGCAGTTCCGGGCTGCCTGCGATAGGACCTAGGGCGACACTCCCGCGCACCCGGGAGTGGCCAGTTTGGATTGCATGCGCGACGCTGTCACAGGGCCGCGCAGACAGACTTCTTCTGGGTGTAGAGATCAAGGGCGTCATGTCCCATCTCACGTCCCCAGCCGGACTGCTTGTAGCCGCCGAAGGGCAACGCCGCATCGAAGATGTTATAGCAGTTGATCCAGACTGTGCCTGCCTTCAGCTTCCCTGCCAGCACATGGGCCTTGGAAATATCCTTGGTCCACACCCCGGCTGCCAAGCCGTAGACGGTGTCGTTGGCGGCCCGGATCAGATCATCATCCAGCTCCTTGAAGGGAATGGCCGTAACCACCGGGCCGAAGATTTCTTCCCGAATGATCTTCATGTCCGGCTTGGTGTCCACCAGCACGGTCGGCTCAACAAAATAACCCTTCCCGCCGAGCTTCTTGCCGCCCGCGACGGCCTTTGCGCCTTCCGATAAACCGGACTCGAGGTAACCGCACACGCGGTTGAATTGGCTCTCAGAAACCATCGGGCCCATCTGTGTGCTGGGATCGAGCCCCGGACCAACCTTGATCTTCTTGGCCTCGTCGGCGACGCCGCCAACGAGCCTGTCGAAGATACTCTCTTGCACGAACAACCGTGACCCGGCGCAACAGCACTGGCCGTGATTGAAGAAGATGGCACCCGCCGTCCCCGATACGGCGAGATCGAGATCGGCATCCCGCAAGACGACGTTCGGCGACTTGCCCCCAAGCTCGAGCGATACTTTCTTCAGGTCATTGACAGCGGCCTGTAGGATGAGCTTGCCGACCTCGGTTGAGCCGGTGAACGCCACCTTGTCGATCCCCGGGTGCGCCGCCAGTGCGGCACCAGCCGTCTCGCCAAAACCAGTGACGATGTTCACCACCCCGTCGGGAATTCCCGCCTCCTGGATCAGCTCGCCGAGCCGTAGCGCGGATAGCGGCGTCTCCTCGGCCGGCTTCAACACCACGGTGCAGCCGGTGGCGAGCGCAGGCCCGAGTTTCCATGCCCCCATCAACAAGGGGAAGTTCCACGGGATGATCTGGCCCACCACGCCAACCGGCTCACGCAGTGTGTAGGCATGGAACGTCGCCCCCGGGGCGTAGGGCACGGAAATCGGGATGGTGTTGCCTTCAATCTTGGTAGTCCATCCCGCCATGTAATGGAAAAGATCCGCCGCCAGCGGCACGTCAGCGGCGCGGGCAATAGCAATGGGCTTCCCATTGTCCAAGGACTCCAGTTCCGCCAACTCTTCCAGATGCTCCAGGATGAGATC
This sequence comes from Rhodomicrobium sp., assembly GCA_049579205.1. Lineage (GTDB taxonomy): Bacteria > Pseudomonadota > Alphaproteobacteria > Rhizobiales > Rhodomicrobiaceae > Rhodomicrobium. The sequence continues at coordinate 1,942 of JBAUNL010000367.1, forward strand.
ACCGAGCTTCCAGATCAGCCGACCTCGCTCTGACGGGGTCAACCTTGGCCAGGCCCCGCTCTCAAACCCCCGGCGGGCCGCCACGACGGCACAGTCAATGTCTTGCCTGTCGCCCTCCGCCACATGGGCAATTACCTCGCCGGTGGCGGGGTTGTGGACGGGAAAGGTCTTGCCCGAGGCGGCATCGACCCATTGCCCCCCGATCAAGAGCTTGCGCCGTTCCTTGACAAAGCCTGTGACCCTATCATCCAGTCGAATTTCTGCTGTTGCGAACATAGCCAACCTCCTGACTCCTGCCGCGAGGCCCATACTTAACCTGCGGATTATTCGCTAATTTTCGGCAAGCCGAGCTGCCGTTTCCGGTCACGTGAGGGCGCAGTTCGAGGTCTGAATGTCGCTTCCATCGCGCACATCGTTGCGCCTAGTAGAGGCCGGAGGCCAGATAACCCGGGCCGATGGCCAGAGGAGCGCCATCACGCTGCAACCGGCTTGACTAAGTATACTACGAATGCGTTGAGGGTGCAGGCCATTAATCTCAGCCGGGCACCGACGAGGGAGGCAACGGATCTGCCGCGAGGTTGGTAACGGGACGACGACGCTGCCAGACTCTGGCTCAGCTAATGAGAAGCGGCGTGGTGCCGATCAGTGCACGGTCGTCGATCTGCCGCACGAGGAAGTCCGTGGCGTCCGTACGGCTGATCGCGTCGGCCCGCCCGTCCTTTGACGCGGTCACGGCGCAGTAGCGGCCGGTTGCGGGGCTGTCTGTCAGCAGGCCCGGCCGCGCGATGGTCCAGTCGAGCCCCGAGGACTTAATAATCTGCTTCTGCACGTCCTTGTCGTCATAAACGCGCTTCAAGAGTACGGGAAAGAGGACCGCGTCGTAGAAGAGCGGTGTGCCTTCGAAGATGACGCGAGGCGAGAATTGGTGCCGAGCGTCTCGATAACCATGTCGACGACTTGGAGTGCGCTCCGGATCGTGTCGCGGTCGAGCGCGTCGCCGACACCTTATAGAGGCCTGCATCCTGGATTATGCTTGCCGCCGAACGCGCCAGTGCGCGAACGCTGTGGCCGGCGCGAAGCGCGGCCCTCACCGTTTCAAGCCCGAGGCCGCGGCTGGCGCCAATGACGAGGACTTTGGCCATGGGCATCTCCCACCCTCGTGTTTTTGTAGTCAATGGCGTCGGCGTTGTCCTGACAAATAGGTCCCGTGACGTTGCTTCGGCTGGCGCCGGCGCAATCCGCTCAGGCTACCCGCTACTTCCGCAAGTGGCCCAGGGTAGCCTATCAGAAAAGTAGGCACCGAAGAGCGAAAGAGCGTTTCGAGTGGCCGGCTGGCACCGGGCAGGAACGGCGGCTCATCCCCCAAAAGCGGGCACTTTGTGAAATTGACCAGACTTCCGGATTCGGCCTTCTGCGGAGATCCAAGCCTTAAACTAGATAGATTTTTCGTAAGCATGCGCCTTGTGTTCTGACATTCGGTCGAGAAGGGTCGAGGCCGTGGCAAAACGCGACGACGCCATCGTGAAGCAGTACTTGGCCCCCGAGTTTGGGAGGGGATAATAATTTTACAAACTGCTCCCGCTAGGCACCTATCGCCGCAATAAGCGGCTTGACGCCGAACATGTTGATCATGCGCTTCATATTATAGGCAAGCACCTGCAAGCTCATCTCCGTTTGCACGTTTTTGAGCGTCTTGGTGAGGAAGTGGGTGGACCCCATCCAGGCTTTAAGCGTTCCGAAGGTGTGTTCGACGGTCTGCCTGCGGATCGTCATGGCCTTCGGCATTCGATCAAGCCGTGTCTGCATCGTATCGAGCACCCCTTCATGCACCCAGCGCTTAATGTGTTTGATGTTATCGCGGGTGCTCGGGGAATCTGGTGCGCATTGGGGCTTGAGGCCGCAGCTGAGACACGTAGTCAAATTGCGATATCTGTCAAAGTCGTGCTTGCGGTGCGCACCCACTGCGGCTTTGGTGAGAACTTCGCCCGCCGGGCAGGTGTAGTGATCGTTCTTGGCGTCGTAGATAAAGTCCTCTCCGCTGAAGAGGCCGCGGTTGGGATTGTTTGAGGTTTGCGTCTTGGGCACGCAAGGCAAAACGCCCGTCCCCTCGCAGGCGAGCACTTCCGCATCGTTGTAATAGCCGCGATCGGCGAGCGCCGTGATTTCCGCCTGACCTGTTGCATCAAGAGCCTTTTTGCCCATCGAGGCCAGCTGAGAGCGGTCGTGGCCGATATTTGTCACCTCGTGCGCGATAATCAAATGGTGCTCTGCGTCAACAGCCATTTGCACGTTATAGCCTACGGTGCCGGTGCCCTTGCCGCTGGTTGCCATTGAGCGGGCATCTGGATCGGTGAGCGAAATTTGGCTGTCAGGGGCTTCCTCCACCTGTTTTTGCATCTCATTGAGATAGTGCATCTGCCGTTTGAGGCCCGCGATCTTCTCCTTCAAGCGGCTTGTCTTAGCTTCGGCAACGTCACTGTCTTCGCGGTCCGCGCGCTCCAAGGCGTCGAGATAGCGTGCAATGGAAGCCTCCACCTGCGCGATGCGTTTTTCGGCTTTGGCTCTCGTGAAATTCTTGTCCCGGTTGTTCACCGCTTTAAACTTACTTCCGTCGATGGCGACAATCGCTTTAGTGAACAAGTTCAACCGGCGGCACAGCGTGACGAACTGCGTGCAGACCGCACGGATCGCAGGGCCGTTCTTGCGGCGGAATTCGGCGATGGTTTTGAAATCGGGCATCAGCCGGCCCGTCAGCCACATCAGTTCGATGTTGCGCTGGGTTTCCCTTTCAAGCCGGCGGCTCGACGGAATGCGGTTCAAATAGCCGTAGAGATAAATCTTCAAAAGCGTTGCCGGACGATAGCCAGGCCGTCCCGTCGCTTCCGGCTCAGCGCGCTCAAAGCCAAGAGCCTTCAAATCAAGTTCGTCGATAAAAGCCTCGATGACGCGGACTGGGTTCTCATCCGAAACATAGTCTTCCAAATATTCTGGAAGTAGTGTGGCCTGCAACCGCTCTTCGCCTTCGATAAAACGTTTCATTCCGACCCCCGTTGATCGGAATCACCCCTATCACTCTAACCTGTTTTGACACAGGCTAGGTCGATTCCGGTCATTCACGATTTTCGAACGAATTATCGATGAACCCCCGTTAGCGGAAATAAGCCACTCATGCTCTAATCGTGTAGGCCTCGCTACTGGTCCTAGACTCAAATCGACTGAGTGTTCGACCGGGAATGCGCGGTTTCGCCCGAGGGGCGATAGCGGAAATGCGAGCGTCCTCAACAAGAGGAACTCCGCTCCAAAGACAGTGCCAGGTGTCCGGTCAGCACATGCCCGTTGACTCATTAGACCAAGAAAGAATGTTACCGAGCATGGCGGCGAGAGCAACCTGACCAGGCTTTCGGAACACAACGACCGCCACCGTAAGCGTCACAGACGGTCTCTCCGGTGTGACCGAGGTCTTCACATGGCGTACAGCGCAGAGCTTGCCCCTTTTTATCATAACAGGGATAAAACTGGTAGAAGTGCTGGCAATTTTTTTCGAAAAAGCATCCTAGAAACTTTTCGACAGGATCTGGTCGCTGTTGGCCATTGCTCGGTGATGGTAAAGCCATAGAGCAAAGTAAAACAAGGACGGTTATTATTTGTTTTTTATAATTCATTCTTTTACTTCCCTTACTAGATTATCAAGGAATTACAATTCAGTGACTCTGGCCAGTTATTGAGACAGCGATTGCGGTGGCCTGCACTCGCGAGATATGCTGAGCCATGGCGTAAGGGTCTAGCTCAGGCGGCGCGTTTAGATCTGTATCTGGCTTATAACCAGTTTTAAATTTCCCAAGAGTTATCACTAGATCGTTTGTAATAATTCTCTCTCCAACGAGAAGATTTGAGCTGGTATTTGCCGAGATACGAGCCAGCTTCCATGTTGGCGTCAGCGTGCCTCCGTAGGCTGCAACAAAGGTAATCTCTTCCGTGAAATTGTTGAACGCACTCGCGCCAGGTCGCCTCAATCCTAAGGTTGTATCGCCAAGTGCAGCAACTGAGACTTTGTCGTGTATAAACTCTTTAATCCTCAGATCACCTTCAATTGAAAATCCATTGAGGGTTGTCTTACATGAGCCTGCCGGGAATTTCATTAAGTCCTTGTTCACGAGAGTATACTGAATAGTCTCAGTTCTTATCGCATTAGCAGACGCTGTTACGCCCACACTGAGAGAAAATGATTGTGCACTCGTAACGTTACCACCGCTTGGAAAATGAAACAAAGCGTTCTGAAGGGGATTGATCAGTGTAATGCCAGGAGCAATGCCACTTTGATCTTGAACTGTAATGGTTTGACTAACAAC
>JBAUNL010000368.1:0-5797 GCA_049579205.1 Rhodomicrobium sp.
GGAGCGTAACGGCGGTTGCCAGTATGATGAAGTAGGCCGTAATATCGGAGTAGAACATGCCGCTCCAGGTGTCCCACTTGATGCGACGGAGTTCCACGCTGGCCTCACGGGCGTCGCGAACGAGCGGCGCGGCTCCTTGCCTTGCCTGCATATCCTCGACCTCTTCGGAGGCCTGCCAGAAGAAGAGGTAAGGGCTGATCGTGGTGCCGAAGACCCCGACAACCACGGCTGCGGCTTCGGCATTAGGCGTGAAGCTTGGCCACACCGTTCGCAGCGCGACCTCACCCCAGTGGACCTGCACCGTGAACAGGACTGCTGCGTAGGCCAGAAGCGAGAGCGTCAGCCATTTCAGGAAAAAGACGTAACGATGATAGGGGACGAACACCTGCAGCACCAGCGTCCCGAAGACAAAGAACGCCGTCATGAGATGGCGATCGAAGCCAGTCACGAGTTCCGCGGCTTCTCCCATGGCCGCGACATCGGCGGCGATGTTTAGGATATTGGCAATCAGCAGGAGTAGCACAACGCCCAGGAGCACAGCCGGAGGAAAGCTGGCTTTGATGTTCGCGGCAAGGCCTTTTCCGGTAACGCGGCCGATGCGCGCGCACATGGATTGGATCGCAGCCATCAGCGGGAAGGCTAGCGGCATTGTCCATAACATGCCGAGGCCAAACTGGGCGCCTGCTTGGGAGTAGGTGCCTATGCCGCTTGGATCGTCGTCAGCCGCGCCGGTAATAAGCCCCGGCCCCATTCTCGCGAGGGGGTGTTCTTTCAGACGGCCCCAAAACACCCGAAAGGCGTTTACGCGCCCGGGCTGGCCGGTGCGATTCGGAAAGACATCCATGCGGTGACCTTAGGTTATATGGAGAAATGCATATTGATGTTAGCGACGCCTCCCGTACCGCGAATTCCACGATTTGATAGCGTCCGGCTAAGTGAGAAGGGTCCGTACTGTGGCGATAAGGCATTCGCGACGCCCTATAGGCTATGATGCATATCAATCTATTGGTGAGAAAATCACGCGCCAGAGAGTGGAGAAAAGTGCACTTCCTTGCTCCGGACCGATGCCCCTCAAGAAACCCTCAGTCGCAATGCTACAAACTACGACGTTCGGGCTGCCAGACACACTTCAAGCATCTGATTGGGGCGAAGTTCAAAAGGTTTGCCTCTAACGGTAAGCGTCATCGGCTCCCCGTCTAGCAGGATGGCCTCGAGACGCTGTTTGTTCTGTTCGATCTTGATATTAAGGCAGCGCCTCCGCCACTGAATGGGAAAGGCCAGGTTACGCCATGCGGCCGGAAGTTTAGGATCCAAAGAAATCCCGTCACTTTGCAGCGAAAGCCCTCCGAAGCCAAATACCACCAGCATCCAGTTCCCACCAAGGGCGCCAATGTGGACGCCGCTGTCGATCGCGGCATGGGTATCTGAAAGATCGATGAGAGCGCCCGCCCGGAAGTAATCCATAGCCTTCTCGCCATAGCCAAGTCTTGCGGCGACAAGGCCATGCATCGCGGGACTGAGTGAACTTCCGTGGCCGCAGCGAGGCTCGTAGTACCCAAAATTCTCTGCCGCAGCACCCTCGGCAAACTCTTCCGGTAGAAGCCCCAGCAGCGCTACAACATCCGCCTGCCTAATCACTTGGGATTCTTGTGTCCGCTCACGGCCAAGCACCACGTCCATAGGCACGGAGCGGCCTGCGTAGGATGTGAGATCGATCTTTTCGAGCTCGAAATATCCCTCGAATTGTTCTATAAGTCCGGTTTTCGGATCAAGTCCGGTTGCTATCGTCTCTGCCACTCTGCGCCACTGCTTCAGTTCAGGTTCCCGCAGATCAAGGCGCGTTGACAAGTCGGCCGAGTAATTGGGCCAGCGCTCCTGCAAAAGTGCTGCTACATCTAGCGCGCGACGGATGTTCCATCGCGCCATGACATTGGTGTAGGCACTATCGTCGACATTCTCATGATATTCGTCCGGTCCAATGACGCCGCGGATGTGATACCGGCCATCTGTTTCGAGCTCGGCACGGCTGGACCAAAACCGAGCTGTCTCCAGAATAATTTCCGCTCCCGCATCGCAGAGGAATCTATCATCTCCGCTTGCGAGCCAGTAATTCCAAACCCCATAGGCAATGTCGGCACTGATGTGCTGCTCCTGGGCGCCAGTGCGAATCGGAATGATTCGGCGGTCAGGAGCGATAGCAAATGGCGGGGTGGTCTCGGCACCGGTATCTGCTGACTCCCAGGCATAAAGTGCGCCGCGGCACCCCAACCGTGCCGCTTTTGCCCGCGCGCCATCAAGAGTATGAAAGCGATACATGAGCATCGCGCGTGCAGCTTCCGGCCATGTCAGAATATAAAAGGGGAGGAGATAGATTTCAGCATCCCAGAAGACGTGCCCATTATAGCCGTCGCCAGTGAGTGCCCGCGCGCCAATTGACACGCGATCATCGCCTGGGTTCGCTGCGCTGTTCAGGTGATAAAGCGCAAACCGAAGCGCTTGTTGCGCATGGCTATCGCCTTCCACTTCCACGTGGCTGCGCGACCAGCGGTTTTGCCAAGCCGCCTCATGCGCTGCCTTCACCCCCTGCCACCCTAGTCGCCGGGACGCGTCAAGCTTCTCAAGTGCAACCGGGCCAGGGTCGAATGCCTCGCTATCGCTCCTGACCATGGCCACGATGCGCTCAAAGGAGGCGGCCTGGCCGGGACGGGTTTTCCAGGTCCAGGAGCGTGACAATCGATTTAGGACAGTGGGCAGAAGATCATGTCCGTCAAGCTGAAATAATGATGCGGTTGCCATAGCGAGGCGCTTGCCCGAATGAAGCGTGCGCCAGACGCAGAGGTCCTGATCGAGTCGTTCGGCTGCCAGTCTGGGGCTCAACCCGTCCAGCGATGATTCCAGCGTGACTTCGACTTCACCTTCCTCGATCTCCACTTCTATCAACTGTACCCCAACAGCACGCTCGCTGAGCGATACAAACCGCCTTGCCCGTAACCGCAAGCAGAGATCGGGGCCCTTCAGCCGATTGAATTCACCTAACAGCGCGCCGCGCTGCATATCGAGTACCGTGCGAAGCGGCGGTACATTGTGGTCCACCAAAGGCCCGCCGGGCAGCGTGAGTTTGAGCCTCACCCACCCCGGGGCTTGAACAAGAACTCGCGTAGTCTGCTCATCATCGGGGATATCAAAAAGCCCAGCGACATAGGTGCATGCGGGCAGGATCCAACTTCCTCCGAGAATTAACGCCCACGCGCCCCTCACCCCTAAGAAGCCGTTGCTGATCGCGAAGCGTGACGCAAGACTATTCACGCGCAGCGGATCATAACCATCAACGGTTAGTAACCACTTACCATCGCTTGTTAATTCAGGCGCGAGGTCAACTGCGGCCTCTGGCGCAATCATGAAGGCCTCCTGCGGAGCCACCCGGCCGCGAGTTCATCAATTGCAACCTCGTCTAGGCTTACCACCACCAGATCGGCTCCAGCCGAACATAGCACAGACGTGTTTCCTCTTCTGGCGACCCCAAGTGCTGTCATGCCGCCCTGATGCCGGCCATTGCATCCTCGGCGACGAAACAGCATTCAGGGGCCACCTTTTAGCTCCGAGGCCGCAAGCAGGAAGATGGCTGGGTCTGGCTTCCTTCCACCACATCGCGGCCGCAGACATTGCGGGTGAAGGCGTCGAGAAGACATCGGCCGCATGATAGGGTGATCGCTTTCATCATGCTGTTGGCATTTTTCGAGGAGGATGCAGCCGCCATGGGCCAGCCCAGATCCATGACGGCCTCTAGGAAGCGCAATGCGTCTGGGAAGGCAACGACGTTTCCAGCCCGGATCAGTTGCTGAAGTCGAGCTTGCTTACGCTCCGCATGTGCGGCTGCTTTCAAACGAGCGTCAGAAACCTCCAAGGCCTCCAAAGCCGCTAAGGCTCCGGCGAGGCCGTGCGCCTCATACAGCTGCGAAGTGAAGCGAGCCGGATCTGCAAACTCGTCGAGCGCTTCTCGCCAGGCGTTCATGAGGAGATGCAAGCAAGACTCCGTCGACGTCAAAAATTGACAGTGAGATCAGCTATTCTCGCCGAGATTTCTTTTTAACTAGAGCGGTCACTGGCCTCGCGAGCTTGGGTCTCTGTGGAAACGGGGCTTGCCAAGTTTGCGCGGCGAGGCGGTATGCATCAGCGAGGAGATGAAGGGATCGTTTTGCCCATGGATCGTTGGATTCCTCAGCTTGTTTGCGAAGCTTACTGGCTCTCCTAGAGAGGTAGTCACGGGGGCTCCTTGGAGGCTCCTTAGGGAGGCCATGGGAGTTTCTCTCGATCCTGCTCAAAACTCTAGTCAAGCGCATTTTCGCTGCTGGAGTGTCCACCTCCGCGATGACCTCCGCTATCCCACGTTCCGGGCAAATGAATTGTTTGTAAAAGGTGCCCAAGCCAATCTGCCGCTCGCGCCCCGTTTCAATAGCGCCGTCAAGTAGGCGGGGGCCGGCTTCGTCCACAACGACGATCCTTAACAGCCAGCCCTCGCTTTTATGTGCGGGAGCAATCTCAAGCGTTACAATGGTTGCGACTTCGTTGAGGTCATCCCTTTCTTGATCGCCAAGATGACTCTCCATTCCGGTAGGAAGGTCCCGCACTTCCTGCTTACGCGTCGCTGCAATCCTGAAGGACCACGGGTCGCGTTCACATTCCGCCCTTATCCAGCGGACGAGCTGGGCCGGATCGATATCGACGGGGTAGGTTTTCCGGTTTGGAGAGGTTGCGAAGAACTCACACGGCTTGCTTGGATGCGCGCGCCCTTGACCTTTAACGTCCATATGCCGTCCTCCTATCATCATGGGCCCCTGGCGCCAAAAGGACCCGCTGTCCCGCCGAAACGGAGTTTCCTCCGACCTGGTCGGGAAAACGCTACGGCTATCTCCGCCATTGCTTCTCCGCACATTGGTTCATGGCTTGGACGGTTCACTTGCCGTACCCCTCCACACTACGCATTTTCACCAAAGGACCTCATGTAACGCATTGATTTTGATCAAAGCAATCCGGGTTGATATGCCGCAAAGAGTTTCGAAGTTTGTTCGGCTGGAATGACGCTCTGCCGCGCTTTTTCGGTTTGCGCGTTCCTGCGAACCCCGAGGCGGCAGCAACAACAGCACCAAAGCCATCGCCGCCTCGGGCGAGGAAGCCATCAAGGCGCAACCGCTCCTCCGTCAACACAAGATGCAATCCGATAATATGAGCACCTTGACGTTCAGCGACTTTCGTTGCTGCGCAGAGGACCCGACCGAGCAATGATAGGGCTGGACAAATAAGCTAAAATTGTCTTGATAGGCATTCAAGTATTTCCAAAAGATGGCTGTTTGTATACTAAGGTTCCCGTTGATAAGTAGCTTTGACCAGAATCAAACTCTTTTGAGCAATCCTGGATATTCGCGCTTACAAAGCGCCCACGGTGATTGGAGCACTATCACGGTCTCGAAAGACTTCGGGCCGTAGCCAATAATAGATCACACTCTGATGCACCTCCGGGGAAAGAGCGTAGAGGTTCAGGCACCCTTCAGAGGGAGAGCCATCGAAGGATCCATCGCTAAAGAATTTTACGATCGGTAAAAGCGCAACGGTATCCAATTAATTCGATCAAGCGTGCACGATCGGACTCGCTCTGTTGCACGTCGAGGGGCACAACCGCGGCGCCCGCTGCGAGAATGCCAAGGCATGCGGTGACCCATGGTGGACCATTGGAGGCGACAATGCCCACAGGTTCGCCGAGCCCGATGCCTCTGCACCGAACCCCTTCGGCGATTTCGAG
>JBAUNL010000369.1:0-1517 GCA_049579205.1 Rhodomicrobium sp.
TACTGTCGGCTCAGCTCGCTCGCGATGCGCTTGAACTCGGGGTGACCCAGGTCGAGGTCCACCATTCCGGTGACTGGTGGATCGTTGCCAGTGACGACGATTGGCTCCTCTATCACAATCGCCGCAACGTGCTGGAGACGTTCAGCCTCATTGTGCCCATACCTTGGCTTGTCAACAGTTGCCGTTCAGAGGTCATCGTACATGCCCTTGCTGCCTCAGTATTCACGAGCAGGGACGGCCAACTCGTGGTCTTGAGGGGTGACGAGACAGCGATACACAGCGTACTGGCGTCGGTCGTGGGGGCAACGGAGCCAAAAATCGAATGAATTCTCCTCGCAGCCGATTCTTCTCGTCGGCGGACGAAGGGCGGCCCGTCCCAAGTTCGAAATCTTGATGATAACGCACATCCTCGACAGCGATCACAAGCAGTTCTTCGCCCTTTAGGTGCAGCGATGACGTGTCCGCGCGTATTGCCCATACCTTCGATAAGCTGCACGTCTTCGTCTTTGCAGCTTGCTTCAGACATTCACTTCAACTCATAGGGGGACGGTCAAGGAAATCGATCCGAGCGATGAAGTCTCCACGGTGGCGCAATCTTTGCGCGGCGCGGTGGATTTAGCTTCGATCCAAGCGCCGCCAAAGACCAGGGGTCAGTCCTTCACCGCGCGAGAAGACCCGCGTCAGATGGCTCTGATCCACAAAGCCACAAGCCAGGGCGATTTCCGCAAGCATCATGTCCGATCGAAGGAGATCCTTGGCGCGTTCTATGCGCCTCTCCATCAACCAACGGTGCGGCGGCTGCCCTGTCGCCTGCCGGAAGGCACGTGCGAAATGACCGGGAGCCATATTGATCTGCGCGGCGATCTCAGGAATCGACAGAGGATCGGCCAGCCGTTCGATCATCCATCCAGAAGCGTGGCGCAGCCGTTGCGGTGTCAGAGCTCCTCGCCAGGGTTTTCGTTCCGAAACGTCGCCGTAGGCGCGAACCAGATGCGCGTGGAACGCTAGAGCTATCCAATCCGTGAACAGGGTGTCAACTTCGTCCCCAAATGTTTTGATCCGGGCGATCATTGCCAGAGCGAGATGCTGGATGGTCAGGTCAGGCTGCCCAAGTTCGGGCATTCGCAAATCCCTCACCCTGGGAAGGCCGTGGTCATAGGCGAGATCGTCGAGCGTGGCTTGTGCCATGTAAAAGCGCGAAAACTCGAACGGCTCGCGAACAAGAGCCACCGGTGAAGTTCGAAGATCGAAAATACAGAGGCCGCCCGCGCCAAGGGGCGGCAAGCTTGCATGCTTACCATCGATCCAGGTTTCCGCCGAGATGAGCGGCCTGTGATGCACGTGGATTGAAAATGCCCTCTCAACCGGCGGAGCCAGGGTCTTTTCCGGCATCGCCGCATCGCTGATTACATGGGAAATAACAATCGGAATTCTCGATGGCCGGGCGAGCGCGATGACCGTTGGGACCGGGGGCCGGTGAAATCGCTGTCCGACAACATCATTGATCCGCTGGACGT
>JBAUNL010000370.1:0-7221 GCA_049579205.1 Rhodomicrobium sp.
GTGGAAGCTATGAAGGTTGTTCAGCCGAAGCTTGGATGAGAGAGCGGGGTTGCGAAGCCAACCACCCCTCCGCCGGAGTCTCGGATGAACACCCATAAGAATGCACGCCTGACCCATTTCAGTCGAGAGCTGATGATCGAGCGCATCCGCAGACAGGGCTGGACAGTTGCGAAAGCCGCGAAGCGGCAGGCGTTTCGGAAAGGACCGCCTACAAATGGCTCGCCCGCTATGGCGGCGGGGGAGCGGCGGCGCTCCACAACGCCAGGCCGGTCCCTCGCCGCATTGCTTGCCGGCCGCTGGTGCATTTTACAAGCACCTTGCGATAGATCACGATGTGTCGGCTTGGAGCCCAATTATCCAGATCGGGCAGACGCTTTGGAGCACGATATTAATCTTCCTGTTCCTTCTCGCCCTGCGAAATCAATGGGGGGAAAAAGCCATGTCTTTAAGTGAACCTCCTCGACAACCGAAAGATAAGGAGTTCGATCGAACCTTCCGGGAATTTTGAAGGACCGCGTACGGCCTTGTCCGATCCAACAAGGCGATAAGTGCAAGGTCGGCTCCCAAGCGTAATCGCCGATTACGCATGCCATCTCGTAAATTTCCAACAAAACGTTTTAAGCAAAAGCGCACAAGTATGAACAATATTTCATTAGCAAAAAGTTAATGGCTGGCATAGCTAAGGCGCCGGCATTCTCACACGCCAAGACTACGACTTCGAGAGAAAGGAGCAATCCTTTGGTAGCCCCCGCTTTGCCTGTCACTCTAGCTATTACTTTGTGCCTAGCCTTCACGACACCAGCCGCTCCGGAGGGACTTCTGGACTTTTTTAAATCCATCCTACCCGCTCAGACATTCGAGCAAGCCCGAACAAAGACAAAGCACGGCTATGGTGCCGAGGTACACGGCAAGATCAAGATCAACGGCAAAAGCTTTGATTTTGTTTCTGGTGGGCGGGGCCGCGGCTCCGCACCTTTCGGTACCTATCGAGTTGGACCGCTTAGCGGCTTCAAGGCTTCAAAGGGAACATGGATTCCAGGTTATCATTTAAGCGACGCCTATGACCCTTTTGTCAAGGATACGCGGACAGGGTTATTCATTCATCCCGGACACAACGCTTCCGCTGGCTGTGTAGCGATACGGAAGGGTGAATGGCCTTCGTTCGTCAAGGCCATAGAAGAGGTCGCCCAGGTTGGCCGCCCTCTTGCGATCCACCTGGGCCCGGAAAGCGAACCAATGCAGAAACCCGTAGGCTGACGGAACCCATTACTGGATAGCGGATAGATCCGGCTACGATGCTTAGCCAGCCGGCAATCCCTTTGCGGAATTCAAACTGAGGATGCCGGCTGATCGTTCGATTACTTGACGCCGGCCGGGGCGGGGGTTCTACTATCCCGGAATGAACGGAGAGCCAACCGCGGGGACGGACATGAAGCCGGCGCCATTCGAGTATGTTCGCGCCCGGTCCCCCATAGAGGCGGTTCAACTTCTTGCAAATATTGGAGACGGCGCGCGCGTCATCGCCGGTGGGCAAAGCCTGCTCCCGGCGCTGAACCTCCGGCTCGACACCCCCACCCATCTGATAGACATCAGCGGGATTGCGGAGCTGCGAGGCATTTCCGTCAAACCTGACGGCATTCGCATTGGAGCTGGCACGCGGCATTCCGATGTAGAGCGCTCCGAATTGATCGCGCAGCGCATCCCTCTTCTCGCTGAAGCGGTTCGTCATATCGCCCATCCTGCGATCCGCAACCGCGGTACCATAGGCGGCAATCTCGCTTACGCCGATCCCGCATCCGAGCTGCCAGCCTGCATGGTGGCGCTCGACGCGGTCTTTGTTGTTTTGGGGCAGAAAGGGGAGCGGCGCATTCCGGCGGCTCGATTCTATACGGGCATGTTCGCTACAGCGTTGGAGCCGGGTGAGATCTTGACCGCTATCGAAATTCCATCGAGGCCCGCCAACGAAAAAAGCCACTTTTCGGAATTGTCACGCCGCCGCGGTGATTACGCAATTATTGGCCTTGCTTGCGTCGCGCAGGCGAGGGACAACGCCTTCAAGGATATTCGGCCCGTTTATCTCGGCGCGGGAGACGGGCCGGTTCTGGCCAGCAAAGCGCGATCGCTCATACTGAGCGGAGACACTTCGCGAATTGAGGCTGGCATGCGCGATGCCTTGGCGGAAGACCTCACGCCTCAGGATGATCTCCAGGCTAGCGCGGTCACGCGCCTTCACCTGGCGGCGGTTTTGCTGAAAAGGTGCATCGCAGGCCTTACCGGGGACAGGAGGGCTGCATGAGCGAGCAGACTCTGAGCCTGAAGGTCAACGGAGAAATTGCGACATTCTCCGCCGAGCCGCGGATGAGCTTGGCGGATTTTTTGCGCGATAGAGTTGGACTTACCGGAACACATCTCGGCTGCGAGCAGGGCGTGTGCGGCGCCTGCACATTGCGCTTGGATGGCGAAATTGTTCGAAGCTGTCTTATGCTGGCCGCGCAGGCCGAAGGCTGCGAAATCGAGACCGTCGAGGGACTTTCCGACAGCGGAGAAATCACCGATCTGCAGGAGGCGTTCATCCAGCGCAATGCACTCCAATGCGGCTTCTGCACGCCGGCGATGTTAATTACCGCGCATAACCTGCTGCTCAAAAGTCCTATGCCCGATCGTGAGACCATTCGCGAGCACCTATCCGCCAATTACTGCCGCTGCACTGGCTACCACGCTATTGTCAATGCGGTGGAAGCGGTCGCAAGGGCAAGGGGCGCGGAGCGCGGCCATGAATGAGCGCGCAAATCTCTCTGCTCTCGACCGTCCAAACTCGTACATTGGGCGAGCTGTACCGCGCCCCAACCTTGGACGTCTTACGCAGGGTCGCGGCCAATATGTGACGGACGTCACATTGCCGCGCATGGTCCATGTGGCATTCGTGCGGTCTTCCTATGCGCATGCGAGAATCCTGAAAATCGACGGCAGCGAAGCCAAGGCGATGCCGGGTGTGATTGCCGCCGTTACCGGTGAAGATCTGGCGGGAATCTGCACGCCTTGGGTTGGCGTCCTGACGCATCTGAAGGGTCTCAAATCCGCCCCACAATCCGCAATGGCCGTTGATCGCGCTTGCTGGCAGGGCGAAGCAGTTTGCGCTGTCGTTGCCCGGAGCCGTGCGGAGGCGGAAGACGCAGCCGAGCGTGTCACGGTGGATTATGAAGAACTAGAGCCCGTGACTGACATGCTTGCTGCGCTTGATCCGGCCGCCCCGGTCATTCATCCCGAACTGGGCGACAACCTCGCCTTTGAGCGCCGTCTCGATGCAGGGCAAGTGAACGCAGCCTTCGCGGCTGCGTTCAAAGTCGTGGAGGCGGAATTTGTATTCGGGCGTCATACAGGAGTGACGCTGGAGCCCCGTGCAATCGTAGCAGACTGGAACCCTGGAGAGGCGCGCCTCACGGTCTATCAGGGAACGCAAGCCCCGCATATGATGCAGAGCATTTTCGCTATGCATCTCGGCTTGGAAGAGAGGCAGGTGCGGGTCATCTGCAAAGATGTTGGCGGCTCTTTCGGAATAAAGATCCACGTCTACGGAGATGAGATGGCGGCGGTGGCGCTGTCTAAAATGCTGCGGCGCCCTGTAAAGTTTGTCGCCGACCGGTTCGAAAGTTTCGTTACCGACATTCATGCCCGCGATCACAGGTGTAAGGGCAAGGTTGCAGTCGATCGTGACGGAACGATTACCGCGTTCGAAATCGACGATGTTACCGGAATAGGCCCCTACTCCGTCTACCCCCGCACAAGTGCGATCGAAGCCAACCAGGTTGTCAATCTCGTTGGCGGCCCTTACCGGACACGCAATTATAGGGCGCGCACGCGCGTTGTCTTCCAGAATAAGAACGTGATGTGCCAGTACCGCGCTGTCGGGCACCCGATCGCCTGCTCCGTGACTGAGAGCCTGGTTGATCTAGCTGCTCGCGCCATCGGCATGGACGCTTTCGAAATCCGGTCAAAAAACCTCATCCCCGACGATGCTTACCCTGCCGAATCGGCAGCCGGCCTGAAGTTCGAGGCGCTGTCGCATCATGCGTCTCTCGCCAAGCTGAAAGCGATGATGAACTACGAGGCGCTGAGGAACGAGCAGGCAGAGCTGCGGGGGAAGGGTATTTATCGCGGCATTGGTATCGCCAGCTTCATTGAAGTGACGAACCCTTCCGCCGCGTTCTACGGGGTGGGCGGCGCCCGCATATCTTCACAGGACGGCGTCTCGGTTCGCCTGGACGCGGCGGGCTCCGTGATCGCTCACACCAGCATCACCGAACAAGGGCAGGGGGCCGAAGCGATCACGGCCCAGATCGTCGCCACTGCGGTCGGAGTGCCTATCGAAAAGGTCCGCGTCATTTCCGGCGATACCGACAATACACCCTATGGCGGGGGGACGTGGGCATCACGCGGAACGGGGATTGGGGGCGAAGCGGCGTGGCAAGCTGGCAAGGCTCTTCGCGAGAACATCCTGAAGGTCGCAGGCGTCATGTTGCAGGCCGCGCCGGAAGCGCTTGACATCGCCGCAGGTACAATCGTTGATAAGGCCACAAGTACGGAACGTATCGGCATCGAAGAGATAGCGCGTGTGGCTTATTTCCGTCCCGACACACTGCCGCCGGACTTTCAGTCTGAGCTACTCGCGACCCGGCATTACGCGCCGAAGCGCTATCCCTTCGCCTTCACCAACGGCGTGCAAGGTTCCTGGCTTGAGGTCGATATCGAGACCGGTTTCATCCGGTTGCTGAAACATTGGTGCGTGGAAGATTGCGGCACCATAATCAATCCTCAACTCGTGGACGAGCAGATCCGCGGTGGCATCGTTCAGGGGCTGGGAGCGGCTTTGTTCGAACATTGCCGCTATGATGAGCGCGGGCAAATGCTGAATGCCAATATGGCTGATTATCTTGTGCCCATGGCGTCAGAGATGCCGGACATCGAGGTTGGACACGTGGTGTCACCAACCGCGGAGTCGGAAATTGGCGCGAAAGGTGCCGGGGAGGCGGGGACCGCAGGCGCAGCCGCCGCAGTGGCTAATGCCGTCAACGATGCGCTATCGCCGTTCGGGACTATCATCACTGAAATTCCTTTGACTCCGGAAGTAGTTCTCCGGTCGCTAAAGATCGTATGAAATTCGAAGAAGTCTGGGAGGATTTGGATGTCGAGGAAAGTCATCATCACCTGCGCTGTTACCGGAGCGATTCATACACCTACTATGTCGCCCGCCTTGCCGGTCACGCCGTCTGAAATTGCCGACGCGGCCGTCGAGGCCGCCGAAGCAGGTGCGGCTATTGTTCATCTCCATGCCCGCAACCCCGAAACCGGCCAGCCGGACCAAACCCCCGAAGCCTTCGAGCCATTTCTGAAGGTAATCAAACAGCGCTCAGGCTGCGTGATCAATCTGACCACGGGCGGCGCACCCACGATGCGCGTTGAAGAGCGCGTGCGGCCCGCTGCTGTTTTCAAGCCCGAAGTCGCCTCGCTCAACATGGGCTCAATGAATTTCGGCCTCTTCGGAATGCTGAACCGCTTCAAGGAGTTCAAACACGATTGGGAATACAAACACCTCTCGAACAGGGACATCGTCTTTCGGAACACCTATCAAGACATCGAATATGTGGTGACGACACTGTCCGAGGCGGGCACGCGTTTTGAGTTCGAATGCTACGACACGGCGCATCTCTACAATCTTGCTCACTTTCTCGATCGCGGGCTTGTGAAGCCGCCCCTCTTTGTCCAAACAGTGTTTGGCCTTATGGGTGGCATTGGCGCGCATCCCGACGATGTCCTGCATATGAAGCGCACGGCCGACCGCCTGTTTGGCGATAAGTACCGCTGGTCGGTTCTTGGGGCGGGCCGTAACCAGCTCCCCACTGCCGCAATGGCGGCGGCCATGGGCGGCGATGTCCGCGTCGGCCTTGAAGATTCCCTGTGGGCTGCGCCTGGCAGGCTTGCCGGATCGAACGCCGAGCAAGTGCGCCTCGCGCGCCAGATTATCGAAGGGCTTGGCTTAGAGATTGCGACTCCGGATGAGGCGCGGCAAATGCTCGACCTGAAAGGCGGGGACACCGTGGCGTTTTAATTTAGCTTAAACAGTTCGGCCGCATCGATCATGCAAGTAGGGATTTGCAACCATCTAGGCGGATCTTTTATGAACTCTCGAATTTACTACACCAAGCCCTCCATTACCGAACGCGAAGCCGAATACGCCACCGATGCCGCGCAAAATGGCTGGGGGCCTCATTGCTACGATTACATTCATAAATTTGAGGCCGGCTTCCGCAGCTTCGTGGGAACGGAATTTGCCATCGCGACGTCGAGCTGCACCGGCGCCATGCATATGGGGCTGTCGGCGCTGGGGATCGGGCCTGGCGACGAAGTGATCCTAGCCGACATCAATTGGATTGCCACGGCTGCACCCATTGTTCATACCGGCGCAACACCGGTTCTCGTTGATATCCTTCCAGGCTCCTGGTGCATCGATCCTGACGCCGCCGAAGTGGCCATTACACCCCGCACCAAGGCCATCGTCGCCACGCATCTTTACGGCAATCTATGCGAGCTGGATCGGCTGGCCCGGATCGCAAAGGCTCACAGCATCGCATTGATCGAGGATGCGGCGGAGGGCATCGGCTCGCTTTGGCAGGGGCACCATGTGGGCTCCATCGGCCTTTTTGGAACTTTCTCCTTTCACGGCACCAAGACAATGACGACGGGAGAGGGCGGAATGTTCGTCACCAATGATGCAGAACTTTATGAGAAGGTCCTGACCCTATCCAATCACGGCCGCTCGCGGAATGAAAAGAGGCAATTTTGGGCGAGCATGGTCGGGTTCAAATACAAGATGAGCAACATGGAGGCAGCCCTTGGTTGCGCCCAGCTTGAGCGTATTGAGGAACTTGTCGGCCGCAAGCGCGAGATCTTTCGCGCCTATAAAGAAGGCTTCGCGGGCATGCCCGTCGCTATGAATCCAGAGCCCGAAGGCTGCAGAAACGGCTATTGGATGCCTACCCTCGTTTTCGAGGAGAAGCGTTTGAAGGATCGGACTCTCGAACGGTTGAGAGAGAGTGATGTCGATGCGCGCGTATTTTTTCATCCGCTATCGGACCAGGGGCATTTCGAGATCCGCTACAGCACACCTGTCAGCCATGACATATCCAGCCGCGCCCTGAATCTTCCTGCCTATCACGACTTGAC
>JBAUNL010000371.1:0-2425 GCA_049579205.1 Rhodomicrobium sp.
CAAATAGAGCTGAAACGGATCGGGCAAGTAAGGACGCCGCTTCGACAAGGGTTCCTTATTTGGCGTCACGAGGACGGCCTCCTCCGCAATTTTGCGAAGTTTTGTGGAGTCCAACAAAGAAACAAGCGGATGGCCCAAATCCGAAACTTTGTTTTCAAATTCTTCCCCGGTCAGACCCCCCTTCCGGCGCATGTCACGCAATTTGCGAATTTCGCGCTGCGCTTCCAAATCCTTCGACTCCAGCAGATCTCTTATATCGATCTGCTGCACCCAGGCGCGATAAAGCGGATTTGCGGATACTTCACCGGGTTTTGGGCGTTCATGGATTGGCGGAAAATCCCCGCCGAAGGCAGCCGTCAAGATTGAACCGGTCATCCCCCCTGCCGAGGCTCCGGAGATCACGCGCAGCTTGACCTCATGCACCCATCTACCTTTTTCTTTGTTGAACTTGTCCCATTCGTCCAGGGCTTCGATCAGGAAATCAGCCACACCGGCTGTATAAGCTCCGGCGGAAATCGCACCCGCCATGACAAGCCCGATTTCAAAAATAGTATCTGCTGGGGAGATATTGGGAGACGCTGGTTCACTCATCTCATTACTCCAAAACTATAACGTTATGAATTTACAATTCAGATTAATTAGGCCGGCAGTGCCAATTTCATAATCCATAATTCGCGTTAGCGGCGCCGCGCGAGCGAGTTCTCTCCGGCGGTTACGCAGCCAGAGGTTAAGCAGTCGCCGCTTGAAGCGTGATCGAGAACGAAGGCCGGCCCGATACCGGCCCGTTCCAGCTTATTGCGCATGCTTCCAGATGTGCGATTTGCAAACAAGACCGGCGAGGATACACCCTTCCAATCTGAGCTCGTCCTTGTTGCCGACGATGAGATATCCGCTGTAGGTCTTACCATCTTCGCTGTTGTAAAGGTTTCCCTTCCAGCGATCCGCGCCCTCTTTTGCAGCTCCGTTCATAATAACGACGCCCGCCATGGGACGGTCTTTAAGGGCCGGGTCGGGATTGTTTGAGTCGATTTCGCGGCCTTTGCTTGGTGTCACAATCTTTACGCAAACTCCCCCGCTGCATGAATAGACCGACAAAATCCCGCCCGTTTCGGTGTCACGCCATGTGCCGATGGCGTCCTCCGCTGCGGCGTAAACAATCGAGGTGCCCGCGAAGGTGGAGGCTGCGGCTATCGCCATGCTTTTCAGCCGGTTCGCGCGTTTCATACCAGGCCCATTTTATCGACGGGCAGTTCGAGGGTTAAACTGTAGCGGCCGGAGCACTCCAGCAAATTGCTAATTCTCTAAAGATCAACGAAGGCCCGATGGTTGGGAAGAAACCACAGGTAGAGCCTATATCAATTTGTAAGAAAGTGTATTGTTGAGGTAAAAATGCATCATTGGACGCGATAGCCTGACTCTACGTTGGAGGGGTTCACAGTTCTAACATCCGTTGAGCCAGAGACATGGCGCCGGCGCCTGAATGGTTCACATCGGATCCCGCCGACAGCTCGAATGTCGCTTGTTGGCCCTTCTCGTGGGTTTTTGGTCTCCAGCGGATTTCCGGTTTCATATCTATCGCGTACATTGGCTCTGGAGAGTCTGAGGCGAACTTCTGACTTCTGACCGGAGCAACCTCTGAGGCGAATTCCTGAAAGCCGATCAGCTTGGCCGCACCATTATCTCATCAAGGGGCGCCGTTAGTTCCCAAACGAGGCCCGAACTTGGATATCGGAGCTGAACCTTGCCGGCTAGGGACGCCTCGACCGCGCTTACCATCACAGTATAGCCAAAGCCTTGTCTAATCGGAGCTTTAATTTCTGGCCCTCCCTGCTCCGACCATGTCGTGTGAAACTGCTTGCCATGGCCGTGATCTCGAATTTCCCATTGAATTGAAATGCGGCCGCCGCTTTTGGAAAGTGCACCATATTTCATGGAATTGGTTGCAAGCTCATGAAATGCCATGCCAAGGGCTTGCGCGGCGGCCGCGTGCAGCGCGAGAGCTGGACCTCTAAAGGTGACTTGGTTCGTGAATGAATCGACGAAAGAGGCAAGCTGCGCCTGTATAAGTGCGGAAAGGCTTAATTCCGTGCCGTTTGTGAGTAGGTCGAGGCTCGCCCCGAGTCCAGCGATGCGCAGCACCAATTTCTCTACAGAGGCCGAAGGAACGTCTCCAAAAGCTGTTTGATGCGCGATGGCGAGCACAACAGCGAGCATATTCTTGACGCGATGCCGGACCTCTTGGGACAAAAGTCGGTTTTTTTCTTCGAGCTTGCGGTCGGTTACGTCGAAACAGATTCCGAAATAATGTTGTGAATTTAGCCAGATGGGCGGCTTCGGAGCGGCCGCAAAGAAGAGCCATCGCTCACTAGAATCCGGCAGTCGTAACCTTACTTCCTCCGAATAATGGGGGCTGGCGCCGCTAATC
>JBAUNL010000372.1:0-1548 GCA_049579205.1 Rhodomicrobium sp.
TCGCGAAGCGGCTGAAAACCCTTCGAGGGCTGACGCCTCACGAATGCATCTGCAAATGCTGGACAGAAAACCCGGATCAGTTCAGGCTCGACCCCATTCACCACATGCTGGGACTAAACACCTAGCCGATTATGCCCTCGTGAGCCAGATCATCTCCGCAATGGTGCTCCATAGCGCTGCAGCCACCACCGCGAGGATGCCGAGGGTAATTGTCAAGGCAACTGCGAGCAGTAGGCCATCTTCTTCCAGATAGGCGAAGGCGACCAGCACGATGGTCAGGCTCACCGGGATGTTGCTCAGCGGAAGGGGGACAAGAAGGCAGAGGCCGAGCAAGAGCACAAAACCGCCGATCACGCGCTTGGTTGCTTCAAAGGGGGTGACCCAGCGGGGCCGGATAAAACGCTCGAGATAACGAAGTGCCGGGATGACCCGCATCAGGATGCCAGAAAGCTTATCTGTCTCAATGGGACGGTCGGCAAAACTCCGCGGTAAGAATGGCGCCTGATGCCCACGGATCATCTGGAAGGCGGGAAGAGCTAATGCCAATCCGGCGATTGGTGACAGTAACGGTAGGAGGCCGCAGACACCCAGAAGTAGCAAAATGATGCCGAAAGAACGTGTGGGGAGATGACCCATCAGCCAAGTCAGCGTCACCTGACCGGCGGGGGCATTGTGTATCAGGCCCTCTAGGACAACGGAGGTCGGAACGTGAGAAAAAACGGTTCTACCTGCGTTCGTTTGATCCATATTCATCCCTGTCTTGTGTCGCTCGGTTCGAAAAAAGAGCGATAAAGCAGGATCATATACGCTGGCTTATTCAATTTGTGGCGTTGAAGTGTCGACGAAACGTGCGTGAACGTAAGATTAGCCTTTGCCGGTGATTCAAGAAACGGTTTCGGCGGCGATTTCGGGCTTCACAGAAATCAACTTCTGAATAGCTTGAACTTTGCGGTCGATGAAGATGACGTTAGAAATTTCCATGGCTGCAGCGCTGCTGCCGGAGACCGTCGCGCGGAGGTCGCTGGCGCCGAAACCCAGAGTCGACCGGAAAAAATCCGAACTCAGTTTTTGAAAGCGCAACCCATTGGTGTCAAAGCTTTCCGCGCCGCGACCGATAAAGTGTTCCTCAGTCATCTGCGCCGGCCTTATACGCCAGTAGGTTAGACGATCGAACACAAAGAACATGAGAAGCCAAATGATCGACAAACCTGTCGAAAACACAACATAGAAACCGGTATTCATATGCACGGACAGATATGGGATGAGTTTGGCGATCTCGTCCCACCAGCCGAACCATGCGAGCACGACTGCGATAAATGCGACTGCGAGTAATGCCACGACCGAATTGATGCCACGCAGCCGGACATTTTTGAAAACAATCAATAGTAAAAGCACCGCGACGTAAGTGAGACCAAGTGCGGAATGAGGTGGCCCCGGTTGTTCGGACAGAATTTCCGCTTCGATAAGTGGAACGTCTGCCGGGGTTAAGCCGCCAAGCGGACTGGCGGCAAGCTGTGCGCTCCGTAGTAAGCTTGATCGGGCGTCCTG
>JBAUNL010000373.1:0-9687 GCA_049579205.1 Rhodomicrobium sp.
TGCCTGGGCGGCCGCGCGCTTGAGAGCATCCTGCTCGTTGTCTGATTGAGACGGCATTTCGCTCATGACCGGGACCTAGCAGCAATGCTGTTCGCCCGGATCGCACCTATGGCCGCTGCATAGTCCTTAGTGCCGAAAATAGCCGAGCCGGCGACGATAGCCGTCGCTCCGGCCTCCGCCGCCTTTGCAGCCGTCGCCACGTTCTCTCCGCCATCGACCTCGATAACCGGATCCAAGCCGCGCTCGTTGCACATCGCTGTCAACCGCCGGATCTTGGGCAGCATCTCGGGCAGAAACGCCTGACCGCCAAATCCGGGATTAACGGTCATTACCAGGATTATATCGCAGAGATGCAAAACATACTCGATCAACTCCGGCGGGCTCGCCGGGTCGAGCACCACCCCTGCCTTCTTGCCAAGCTCCCGGATTTTCGTCAGCGTTCGATGCAGATGGATGGTAGAGCCGGGCTCTGCCTGGACAAGCAAGTGATCCGCCCCTGCCTTGGCGAAGACGCTAAGGTAGCGCTCCGGTTCCACGATCATGAGATGCACATTGAGGGGCTTTGCGGTGGACCGCCGGATGGCTTCCACAACGACCGGACCAATGGTGATATTGGGCACGAATCGGCCGTCCATCACATCAACATGAATCCAATCTGCGCCCGCCGCATCCGCCGCGCGGACCTCGTCGCCCAAGCGAGTGAAATCTGCCGACAAAACCGAAGGCACGATAAGGATCGGGGAAGCCTCCGCCCCCGGCCGGCTTAAGCGGGAATTATCGAGTTCGGCCATTGATTTACGTCACATTTCTACATTCGCCGCGGACCGCGCGGCTCTCCCAAATCCGAACGCTGGGCCTCGCCACTTGGAAGACGGCATCACGATCCTTTGGACGTGGGCAAGTGGAGGCTGCGCAGCAGACCTAGATAATACAGTGATCGTCATTTCGATCCACCGAGGCAGGCGGCCACGTTCATAATGGATGCGGTTCTGCAGAGCCTCAGCTTGCGCATATTACTAGAATGGCCCCCCGTTACTTGGAAACGTGATCGTAAAGGGCAAGAACGATCTCGATCGCAATCAGGATAATGACCAGCCATTCGAGCCGGTGGCTCGTGCGAGTGGAGAGGAGTTCGGCGATCGTGTCCGCCGTTTCGCGGATGACAACAAGCTTGCGCTCAATCGCACGGGCTCTAGCAGGCAGATCATATTCGTCAACGAGTTTCACCCAGAAGCGTTCAAGTTCAGGGTGGTCCCAAAGCACATCTGGCTTGTCATCAAGATCGACGCGATCTGCTAGCCGCTTCTGAAGCAGGAGCGCTTCTCCGATCTGTTCCAGGAGCGCAGACTGCGGGCCACGCGGCAAGCGGCGTTTCATCAGGCTCGTGGCAACTGGCTCGATGTGGTCGAATGCCGTTGCGATGCGGCGTTCGACATAGGCTAGAGCTACCGAGACTGCAAGCGCCTCGCCTACGAGGAGCAGGCGATTTGGATCGTTGCTTCTCAGCCGGATCGCGCCTGAGGCGTCGAGCAGCTCGTCATTTTCGGGTGCGATGATAATCTGCGCCGTTTCCATTTCTAATGGCGCGATCGGGCCAACAACGCGGTGCTCGAGGCCGCGTATGACCTGTTCTTCCTCCACAGGCGTCATATCCACGAAGACGGCGGCACCGGATTTGAACAGGATCGCTGTGCCACGCGCAGAGGTCCGAAACGCTAAAGGATTGGCCGAAAAAGCGTCTTGGCGCTCAAGGCCCTTGATGTCGAGGCTTTCACCGAGTTGCAGTGCACGCACTGGGATTGTGGGGACTGACACTTGATCTCTCATCGCACAACCCTGGCACGTTTGCGCCGGCTGTTATGCTTCGTCGTGGCTACGGCCGCCGCGCCGGCCGCACAAACTTCCCCGATGGCGGGGATATTCATTATATGGATAGTCCATTCTCCGCAATTACGGTTCTAGACAGCCAAATCAGAATTTCGCGCGTACAGATCGCGGGAAATGGACGGCACGCCACGGAGCTCGTCAATAACGCTGCCCGATGCCAAGAACGATTCCGCCTCGCCTGCGCTGGCTGGGTTCCACCTTCACTTTCACACCTTGGCAAAGGCGACGCTGACCGCCCCTCCATCCCGCCTTGACAACGGTTACTGTATAATTCGTTATGTTATAACATTCTGTGGTCCGGAGCGGGAGGCTGCAAATGCAAAACAGGGCCGTCAGCATTGTGGCTGTGGCGGGACTGGTGATCCTTGCAGTGTTGGAGGCATGGGCGGCTGAGCCCGTGAGCGTCGTCGCCGCGGAGAATTTCTACGGCGATGTTGCCCAACAAATTGGCGGCAACACCGTGAAGGTGATGAGCATCCTGTCGAACCCCGGCCAGGACCCGCATTTGTTCGAAGCAAGCCCGGGGGTTGCGCGGAGCCTATCAAAGGCGCAAATCGTGATCTACAACGGAATTGATTACGATCCTTGGATGCCGAAATTGCTGAAAGGCGCAAAGTCGCCCGGCCGAAAGGAAATCGTGGTAGCCGATCTTGTAGGCAAGAAGACGGGAGACAATTCGCATATTTGGTATGATCCCGACACGATGCTTGTTTTGGCCAGCACTTTGAGCGAGGCACTCGCAACAGCCGATCCGGCGAATAAAGCTCAATATGAAGAGCGCCTTGCTGCTTTTCGCATATCGATCAAACTCATTGAGGACAAGATTACCGAACTGAAAGGGCGGCTAGAGGGGACCCCGGTGACCGCGACAGAGCCAGTTTTTGGCTATATGTTCCAGGCTCTTGGAATGGATGTGAGAAATAAGCAATTCCAGCTCGCCACTATGAACAGCACTGAGCCGGGCGCCTCCGATGTTGCCGCCTTTGAGAGCGATCTGAAAGGTCATAAGGTGAAGCTGCTGGTTTACAACAGCCAAGCCTCTAGCGCTTTGGCTGGCCGGATACTGGAACTGGCTAAGGAGAACAACATCCCGGTCGTCGGCATCGAGGAGACCGAGCCTCCAGGGAAAACTTACCAGACGTGGGTCATGGGCAGGCTGGAAGCCGTCGGCAAGGCGCTCCCGAAATTGACTCAGTGAGCGCCCTGGAGTTAGCAAATGTGACGGTCACGCTCGGGGGCCGCCCTATCTTCTCATCCGTGAGCTTCGCGGTGAGTGAGCGCGAGTTCATTGGTGTGCTCGGACCGAATGGTTCCGGTAAGACGACGCTGCTGCGTGCGATTCTCGGTCTTCTTCCGGTCGGCAGCGGTTCGATTCGTGTCCTTGGGTCGCCGGCTGCACGTGGGAATCCCTCCATTGGTTACATGCCCCAGAAGCGCAGCAACGTGGACACAATGCGTCTCAGGGGCTGGGATTTCGTCGCAGGTGTCGTCAACGGTCATCGCTTAGGCTTACCGTTCCTCGACAAGGAGGGACGAAATGAGGTCGAATGGGCCCTCGACCTGGTTGACGCTCGCGATCTTGCCCGGCGCCCGCTAATCGAGACGTCTGGCGGCGAGCATCAGCGGCTTCTATTGGCGCAGGCTCTGATAGGGCGGCCGAAACTACTTCTGCTCGATGAACCTTTGATCAGTCTCGATCCGAACCACCAGAGCGGGGTTGTGCGCCTGACGAAAAGGCTGCAGGAAGAGCTCCGCATCGCTGTCCTGTTCTGCTCGCACGAACTTAATCCCTTGCTCGGAGCCCTCGACCGCGTCCTCTATCTCGGCAATGGCCAGGCGGCACTCGGCACCGTCGATGAGGTTATCACCAGCCCTGTTCTGTCTCGTTTGTACGGGTCTTCAATCGAAGTCGTAAAGCTGGGTGAGCGCATTTTCGTTATGTCGGCGGAGCATGACGTGGAGAGAGAGTATCATCGTCACGAGCAGCATGAGCACCATGGGCATCACAATTCTTGACTATGATTTCATGCGCACGGCCTTCGCAGCCGCGACCATTGTGGCGATCGTCACTGGCCTCGTAGGTTATTTTCTCGTTCTGAGAGGGCAGGTCTTTGCCGGCCATGCTCTCGCCCATGTTGGCTTCACGGGTGCCACAGGAGCAGTGTTCCTCGGCTTGCCCCCTCTCGCCGGTCTTGTGCTGCTCACGGTCGTAGCGGGAATCGGCATGGGTTTTCTCGGCGAGCGTCTGGCAAACCGGGACGTAGCCGTCGGCATCGTGCTGTCATTCTCGCTCGGGCTTGGACTTCTGTTTCTGCACTTCTTCACCGCTTACGCCGCCCAAGCGACTGCGCTCCTTTTCGGCAATGTTCTGGCTGTGGACACCGCAACAGTTTGGATCCTCTTGATTCTCGGCATCGTCTCTCTTGGAGTACTCGCTGTGATCTCACGGCCCTTGCTATTCGTAAGCCTTCAGCCTGAGCTCGCGGCCGCAAAGGGTGTTCCAGGACGGTCGTTCTCTGTGCTGTTTCTCGCGGTTGTGGCGCTTGCGACCGCCGAATGTGCTCAGATCGTTGGTGTGCTTTTGGTATTCTCGCTGATGGTCGGCCCAGCCGCTACCTCTCAGCGCCTCACGACCACTCTCGGGAGTGGACTTCTGCTCTCGGCGGCCCTCGCCCTGGCCGAAGCCTGGCTCGGGCTTACGCTTGCCTTCTATACCGACTGGCCCACGAGCTTTTGGATCTCCGCTCTGAGCGCTTTCGTCTATTTTTCCTCGACTTTACGATGGGCACCGATAAGGCGCCGAGCTCCGCTTGGTGCCGCAAATTCGTAGCCAGTGCCGCGCAAGAACGGAACGGCGTAAGAACCACCCGCTCGCGAAGAATAGCAGCACCGGTTTGATAACTGTTTCCCGGTAATATCCTTCATTAGGTGCCAACACTGGAGCTTCAGGCTGCCGTGCCCGTATTTCGCCATGGTTGCATGCGCGACTGCGCGAGGGATTTGCATCCGCGGTCATTGTCTCAAAGGCTGAGTGACGATCGTCAGCCCTCGGTTAATTGTCCTGAATATTGCCGCCGTGTGGCCTGCCAGTCTCTCGCCTTGGGGGTGCTAACAATTGACGCCGCGATCCAACTTTCGATTGCTTGCCGCTGCCGTGGTCACGCTGGCCGCTCTCTGGGCGGCGCGTGACGGTTCGTATGCAGCGAGCCCGCTAGGCATCGGCACGCCAGACTCGCAAGGCCTCTTCTCCTCCGGCCCCTTTTCAGGCTTCCTTTACTGGGTGGTGAAGGAGCAGATGGCATTCTACAAGCTGCTGACGGACAAATTGAAGGAAATAGAGATTAACGGTGATGCCTTCTGGCTGCTTGGCGGCATCAGTTTTCTCTATAGCATCTTCCATGCCGCCGGCCCAGGCCACGGCAAGGCCGTGATCACCTCGTATCTTCTCGTCTCGCGCCAAACCATGCGGAGGGGCATCTTGATCGCCTTCGCAGCCGCATTAATGCAGGGCGCGGTCGCAATTGCCATTGTCCTCGTTGCAACGGTCATACTCAAGGTCACAGCCATTGGCATGACCAAAGCGACCGATTGGCTTGCCCTCATCAGCTATGGCCTAGTGACGCTAATTGGGGCGTGGCTGCTTTGGGCGAAAGCGACTGGCCGCTCTCATTCGCATTCTCATTCACCTAACCATGCATACGCACGGACAGACTTATCCGATGCCCATGCCCACATCCATCATGGATATGGGCATGGCCACGGGAATGAGCATTGCCACGATCATTCGCACGCCCCTAACCCGCAACTTCTTGCGGACCGGCGTCATCTGACCATCAGCCAGGCTTGGTCTGCGATCCTCGCGGTGGGCATCCGGCCTTGTTCAGGCGCCATCATCATCCTTGTATTTGCGCTGTCGCAGCACATGCTTTCCGCCGGCCTTGCCTCGGTGCTGGCAATGTCCCTTGGTACAGCAATCACCGTGTCCTCGCTCGTCGTCCTTGCAGTCTCCGCAAAGGACTTGGCGCTCCGTTTCGCAGGCGCCGACTCCCATACAACCGAGCACGTGGTGCGTGCGCTTGAGATTGCCGCAGCGCTGTGTGTGATGCTTTTTGGCCTTACCCTGTTTGGCGGCGCTCTGGCCGGTGGATTGCCGTGACCGTGAAAATGTATCAGGAGCCCGTTCAGGACTAGGCCACAATACTCCCCATAAAGCTGATCTTTATATGTTGGGCTTCGCCATGCGATTGCTCAGCCTCTAACGCCTTCGCGGTTCTTCAATATCAATTCGAGTTTCTCTTTGAAGGCATGCGGCCGGCTTAGGCCTGGAATGACGGCTGAGGGGTTAAGGCTACAGTTCGTGAAGATCTCTATAGTGCCGTAATCGAACAACCTGCCAAGCCAACTCTGATCGGCGCGAACCCGGCTCACCGCAGCCAAGGCAATCTCCCGTTCGATAAACTTGGCCTCTGCGCCGGAGGGATCGTGAAGATCATTGAAGCGAAGCACCTCCTTTGAGACCTCAAAGCTGGCATTCCTTTGTAGCTCCCCAAAGCTGACAGCAATTGCCGAAAATCCGATCACAGCCGCAAGGACACCTCCGAGAGTAACGACAGCCTGGGCGATAGACAAAACCACGCCGCCGAAGAGAGATGGAAGAAAACGGAAAACCGCCAAGGCAACGAAAAAACCAAAGGCGCCTGCGAGCGCTCCGCCAGCGGCCGTTGTAAGGCTGCGCGCGACCCGATAGGCCAGCGAGTGACCACTAGCCAATATGTTCAAACAGTCGAGAGTATCAGTTAAAACTGCACAACGCGTGCAGCGGACTTCCCATGGCTCAAGTATGACACCACACCCAGAGCAGCGCACGGCCATCACGTGCTTCCTTCCCAACTCCATCGTCCTAATAAAGAAACGCCCCGGCTCTCAAGTGGCGCGATATCGGGTCACGGACATTTCAATATTCGAGCTCTTTTCGCCAGCCTTGCAATTACCGCTGCCTCGCCTGGCTGACAAGTGGGGAGACTGCTCCTCCATATAGTTGCTCAGGA
Organism: Rhodomicrobium sp.; assembly: GCA_049579205.1. Classification (GTDB taxonomy): domain Bacteria; phylum Pseudomonadota; class Alphaproteobacteria; order Rhizobiales; family Rhodomicrobiaceae; genus Rhodomicrobium. The sequence continues at coordinate 6,936 of JBAUNL010000373.1, forward strand.
GCGCATTCAGGAAAAGCCTGCCCGCGTAAAAAACCGGGGTGTCTGCGGTTTTACGCAGCGAGGGGGGACAACACAGCAAACTAGAGCATGGCGCCGAAAAGTGTGGGCGGTTTTCGGATGAGTGCCCGCCGCTGGGCGCCGAGCTGCTCGTTCAGCCGCCGGAGCTCTCCTCCGCGGCGCCTGTATTCGCTCGATTCGCCGGGGAAGTGGACATTCGGGTCGAGGAGTACTTCCCGCCAGGCAAGCCGTAGACAAGATCGATCGCGCCTTCCGTCGAGTCGGCATCAAGTCCATCCTTGAAAGTTGGCGGCAGCCAGCGTGCAATCACCGAAGAGCCGGCGAAACGATGTCTTCCTCTCGCGTCCAGATGACCTTCACGGGACCATCGACCTGCTTGGCGATCTCAACGGCGCGGACCGCGCCGTCCGCCTCCAGTCGCCGGCCAAAGCCGCCGCCGATCAGATGATTGTGGACGATGACCTTCTCCGGCAGGCCCGCCGCTTTCGCGGCCATCGCCTGCACCCGGGCAATTGCCTGATTGCCGATCCAGATCTCGCACCCATCCCCACTGAAGTGCACGGTGCAATTCATCGGCTCCATGGCGGCGTGGGCCAGAAATGGAAGTTGGTAAATTGCTTCCACTCTGGTGGCGGCGCCTTCGATGGCTTTGCCGGCATCCCCGATGTTCTGGGCCACCGCACCTCTACCAAGCGTCGCTTGTTCAAGCTCACGTGCGATGTCTTCATTGGCAAGCCTCGCATGAGGACCGTCATCCCATTCGATCTTGAGTGCAGCCAACCCCTTCTTCGCAGCGCCCATATGGTCCGCCACCACCGCAACGGCATCGTCGAGCCGGACGATCTGGCGCACGCCCTTGACGGCCTTCGCCGCCGTAGCGTCCAGGCTCTTCACCCGTCCGCCAAAGACAGGCGATTGTGCGAGAGTCGCGACCTTCATGCCCGGGAGCCGGACATCAATGCCATAAACTGCCGATCCATTGACTTTCGCGGGTGTATCCAGACGTTTTGCCGGGGTCCCGATCAGCCTGAAGTCTTGCGGGCGCTTGAGTGCCACCTTTTCGGGGACCGGCATGCGGGCGGCGTCCGCAGCAAGCTCGCTATACTTGGCGCGCCGGGCGCTCGCTGGGTGGAGCACCTCTCCCCTTTCGGCCCGGCAAGATGTTGGATCCACATGCCAGCGGTTCGCTGCCGCTGCAATCAACATGGTTCTGGCCGCGGCACCGGCTTCGCGCAGGGGCTTCCACGCTCCGCGTATTGCGCTCGAATTCCCGGTCGCTTGGACTCCAAGCAAGGGATTGGCGTAAAGCTTTTGGTTGGGCGGAGCATGTTCAAGACTAACCTGCGCGAGATCCACCTCGAGCTCTTCCGCGATCAGCATGGGTATCGCCGTATATGTGCCCTGTCCCATCTCCACGTAAGGCATGGTCAAGATGATTAGGCCACTGCTGTCGATGCGGATGAAGGCATTTGGTGCGAACTGTTCTGCCGATGGCGTCTCAGCGGCAAAAGCAGAGCCGATTGGCTGCGGCCAGGCAAAGCTCAGAAGTAAGCCGCCGCTCGCTGACGCGCTTGCGCTTAAGAACGTCCGGCGGGAGACCGTGCACTCAGATCGGGATGAGAGCTCATCCCGCGCCTTTTTGGCGGCTTCGTGGAGCGGTTCACTGCGCATGGATGAGCCCCTTCTCCGCGAGGCGGGCGGAGGACTGCGCAGCATGCTTGATCGCGGCGCGAATGCGCTGATAGGTGCCGCAGCGGCAGATATTGCCGGACATGGCGGAATCGATATCTGCATCGCTCGGACTGGGATTGCTTGCCAGGAGACCGGACGCGGACATGATCTGGCCCGATTGACAATAGCCGCATTGGGGAACTTCCAAGTCGACCCACGCGGCCTGGATTGCCTTGCCTACGGGCGTGGCGCCAATGGCCTCGATTGTCGTGATCTCAGATGCGCCGACGTTACCGATGCTCATGAGGCAGGAGCGTATTGGCTCCCCGTTGAGATGTACAGTGCAGGCTCCGCATTGCCCGATGCCGCAGCCGAACTTGGTGCCACTCATGCCAATGACATCGCGCAAGACCCAGAGCAGGGGAATATCACCGTCGGCGTCGACCTCATGGCCTTGGCCGTTGACCTTGATTTGGTATGTCATGGTAGCTCTCCGACCCGCCGCCTATTGGAAGATCCCAGGCGCGGCAGCGCGCCAGGCTAAACTGTGCCGCAGTGGTAGATTATATCTGCCGGAGTAATATCGTGAAATGGATTTTATAAAACAGTCATGAGTGGCAAACAGTACATTCAGTAATTTGCTGTGGAATTATTTGAGTACACTCGGATTATAATTTTCTTTTCAAAAAAAGTCTGATCTAAAAAGAACAGCTGTAGCTAATTCAATAAGAATAGTTAGAGTTACCCTGAAAGGGAGCGGCGCTTGGCGACAGGCCGCAATACCGCAAACAGTCGCTGCACCTGAATGCAATAAGGCGACTTGCGCTTTGTCCATTATGGATACTTCAACCAAGAACCCTGGGACCGTTTGTAGTCCGGCCCAGTTTGTTCCAGCCTACTAATCGTCTGACAATTCGAGGCCGCTTGTCCTGGCACAAGCGCGGCTTCCGTGATGCTCCCGCTCCGCTTTTGCCTACCCCCATAGCGTTGTTGGTACACGGGAGTAGGGAGGCGAGTGCGTAAAAGCTCGTGCGATCGGCGGAAACAGTCGGTCGAACAAATT
>JBAUNL010000374.1:0-2799 GCA_049579205.1 Rhodomicrobium sp.
TGTCGCGAGGCTCCAACCTAACCAGTTACCCGGCCAAGCTGCTCGCCAGCTTCTAGACCTATCGACAATTATCTAGGTGAGACCCTCCCTCACTGATGGTTCGCGCCCTCGGGGCGCACGGCCAATAGCCGACTCGCAAAACGAAGACGGTGTATCGGATCTTGTTATCGCTTGTCGCCGGCACGCGGAGCCGGAACGTTGCCGCTCGGCGTAATACCCTTCAGAAACTTGAAGAGATCACTTTCGGTGGAAAGCACAAGCGTCGTGTTTTCGGCAATAATGGACTTGTAGGACTGCATGGTCCGTGTGAATTCATAGAACGCCACCGCTTCGGGGCTCTGGTTGTAGGCCTTCGAGTAGATTTCGGTCGCCTTCGCATCGGCTAGGCCGCGGATCTCCTCGACCTGCCGATAGGCTTCAGACTGGATCTTGTTCAGATCTCGTACGCGATTGCCGCGGATTCTGGCCGCCTCGCCGTTGCCTTCCGAAAGGAAGCGTTCAGCGATCTGCCGTCGTTCGCTGATCATTCGATCGTAGATCTTCGACTGCACGCTTTGATTGTAATTGATGCGCTTGAAGCGGATATCGAGTAATTCGATACCAAACACGCGGACCTTCTCGGCGGCTTCAGAAAGGATCTCTTGTTCGACCAGTTTGCGGCCCTTCTGGATCGGCACCAGTGACCCCAAATGCTGCTCCCGCCCTGCGTCGCCCAGGAGGGTATCGCGCAGCGGCACGCGATCCTTGGTGGTCCGAACGATCTCGATCAGCTCATGCTTGGCAACTGCGTTACGGGTCTCGCTTCCTAGAATATCGTCCAGGCGCGACTGAGCGCTGTGTTCATCGTGCAGCCGCAAAAAGTATTGCAGAGGGTCTACAATCCGCCAGCGGGCGAAGAGGTCGACCGTGACGTAGAGTTTGTCCTTGGTTGGCATATCGGACGGACTTCCGTCCCACTCGAGAACGCGCTTGTCGATCAGGTTGACGTCCTGGATGAAAGGCACCTTGAGCTTCAAACCGGCGGTTGTCACGGGAGCGCCGATGGGCTCACCGAACTGCGTGACGATGGCTTGCTCGACTTCACTCACCGTATAAAGCGAACTCATCAAAACGAATGTTCCGATGCCAAGAACGGCCAAGATGGCTATTAGCCTTCCTCTATTCATGGCTGGTCTCCCTTCTGGGGGTCGAGATTGAGAAAGGGCAAGATGCTGCGCGTTCTTTCGTCGACCACGATCTTGGAGCGTATCCCCGGCATCACGTCTTGCAGCGTTTCAAGATAGATCCGACGGCGCGTGACCTCAGGGGCCTTGATGTATTCCGCCAGCAAGGCGTTGAACCGAGCGGCATCGCCTTCCGCTTCATTGATCCGTTTGAGCCGGTAGCCGTCAGCCTCGCGGATGCGTTGATCCTTCTCGCCCTCGGCCAGCGGTATCACCTTGTTGTAATCGCGCCGGGCTTCGTTGATCAGCCTCTCTTTCTCCTGCTGGGCCTGGTTGACCTCATTGAACGACGCCTGCACGGGTTCGGGCGGATTGATGTTCTTTAATTGTACTTGGTCGATGCTGATCCCCATGGCGTATTTGGTCGAGAGCGCCTGCATTTTGGTCAGCGCTTCGGCCTCGATTTCCTGACGGCCAATGGTAATCACTTCATCCACGGTGCGATCGCCGACGACTTCCCGCATCACGGATTCGGAAACGTCGCGGAGGGTTTCCCTCGGTGCGCGCACATCGAAAAGAAATTTAACGGGGTTCGAGATGCGGTATTGAATCACCCATTCCACTAAGGCGGCGTTGAGATCGCCCGTCACCATCTGCGTTTCCCGCTTTCCATCGCGAGAAGTTTGATAGGGATCTGCGGCGCCTGGCGTTGAGAACCCGAATTCCTGTTTCAACTGCCGTTTGACAGGAACGATGGTCGCGACATCGATGCCGAGCGGCAGCTTGAAATGCAGGCCCGGCTGGACCTCCTTGATATACTTGCCGAACCTTTGCACGACAGCGACAGAGTCGCTTGGCACGGTATAATAGGCGGTCCATGCGGTTAGGCCCAACAGTGCGAGGACGGCAAAGACAATTGCTAGGCGTGGACCCCCGCTTGGCATGGTCTGGTTAAGTCGATCCTGTCCCCGCCGCACCAGTCTTTCAATATCGGAACCGGGTCTGTCCCCACTACCCCAGGGACCACCCCGGCCGCCGTTACCGTTCTGCGATGGCATTTGAATGTCCTCTCGTGTGCGGACTTGAAGTCACGCTCGGTGTCTTTGCATCGTTATGCGAGCACTTGCCTGCTCCGCAGGGCAGCCGTTTTTTTCGGACACCACCCTCGCAGCATCTTTTCACCTCACCGGCCCAGAATACCTCATCCCCCGCGTTTGGATCTCCCGCTTGTCGCTGGAGGTTCGGCCGCCAGAATTGCCACGCTATGAACCCGCATCCGCATAGGACTTCGAGGCCGCACTGCCCCATGCATCGCATAGCCCAACCAATTTAGAATTAAAGCACATGAAAAGCTGGTGGTGCGCTGAGAGAGCAGCCGCTAAATCCTTGACAGCGGAAGGACCTACCTTCTGTGGGAATTGGCAAAGAGGGTCACGAACGGACATGCTTTTTGGTCGACGACATGTCCGTGACGGACCCGTGTTGTGCGTGCGCGGAGCGGGTTGGGGAGTTAGTAGTCCATTCCGCCCATCCCGCCCATGCCTCCAGGCATCGGCGCGTGGTTTCCTTCCTTCTTCGGCCGCTCGGCAACCATCGCCTCGGTCGTGATCAGGAGCCCTGCGATGGAGGCTGCACC
>JBAUNL010000375.1:0-30977 GCA_049579205.1 Rhodomicrobium sp.
CGGAAGGCGGAAATGCAGGCGGGGGCGCTTGGACTGTCGCGTTCTTCATATAGAACCATGCGCCACCTGCAGCTACGATGGCGAGACCCGCAAACACTAGAATTTTACGTTGCATCTGAGACCGTCAAGCGGCGTACGGTCCTCGGAGGCCTCGAGGCCGCCATACGTGGGCCAAGTGTTGTGTGCTACAAACGCCAAAACACTAGCGTGCCAAGGTGGAGTCCGAGGCAATCTTGGGTCCTCGAATATGTGCGGCGCTGCCGTGGGTCCGAGCGTGATTTGACCTCTCTTGCCTTGACTGCATCCTCTTGCTCCAAATCGCGCGCGAGCAGGCAAAAGTTAGAATCCCGTGTCAGCGCGTGAGAGCGATGAAGCCGGACAGAGTGACGAGGGACGAGAGCATGCTAATCAGAAGAGCGGACGCTGATTCCCGCTCGGCAACCCGGTATTGCATGCTCAGTATTGCCGCCAGTACGAGCGAGGGGAGAGCCGCCGTAATGACCATCTCGCCGAGCAGCGTCTTGGAGTAGCCGAGGAGATAGACAGCCGCCCACACCAGACAGGGCTGTATGATGTTCTTGATGAAAACCAGTGCCAGCACTTGCCGGCTGGTACTTACCGCATAGCCCGAGAGGATGATCCCGGTTGCGAACAAGGCCACGCCCGCACTCGCCTGGCCTAGGAGGCCAAGAGATTTGGCGGCAAGCTGCGGCAATGGCAATCCGGAGAGCAAAATCACGAAGCCGAGCAGTGGAAGCCACACCACGGGCTGCTTGATAATGTCGATAACTGCATTTTGCGGCGAGGAGGTAGCGGCCAACTGCGACTGCGATACGGTAAATGTCCCCGAATGCGGGTTCGCTGCGTTAGCAGACTGCGTCCGGTAATGCGTAAGGAGGATGATCGTTACCGGCGTGACGAACAGCGAATTCAGCAGTCCGCTTGTCGCGACCGGAAGCCCACTGGCAGACCCAAAAAGCTGGGTAAGTACCGTGGCGCCGACGAAGGGGCCATTGGGTGCCGACGCAGTCAGAGCGGCCATCGCACTCGCCCCCAGCGAGAAGCGAAGCAAGTACCGCCATCCCAGGAAAACGGCACAATAGAAACCTACAACGGCGGCAATTAACACGAGAAGAAGCGGCAGGTCCTTGACCATCTCGGCACGCGGCGTGTTCACTGTGTCCACGAAGAGTGCCAGGGGCAGGGCGTAAGTCAGCACCATCCGGTTGAGGACCGATGTGTCTTCGCGCTTGAAGTCGTGATGCCACGCCGCGACATAACCGAGGAACACGGTGATGAGGGCCGGTAGCAAGGCAGCTGCGATGGTTTCTAGCATGTTGGGGCGAGCCTTTCGCCGACCCAGACAGGAACTATGGAACCCGCCTCTGCAGCGGTGTCGGGCAAGGCTCCATTCCCCGGTGCCGGCGGTTCTGTCCGCTATCAGGCCGGTACGACGCCGCGACTACCCTTCGGAAGCTTCTCGAGATCCTCCCGCGTCAGATTGAAATGCTGCATCACCAGCCCAGGCGGCACGTGGCCGAGCCATTCGGCAAGCGAGACCTCTTCGTATCTGGGAGCCCGGAACACCCCCACGAACTGCATAACATCGCTGCCAGTGTTCTCGACGTAGTGGCCGAGGTTCTTGCGCACCACCCCGACGTCGCCCGCGCGGAAGTCGGTGGTCGTCGCCTTCGGCCCGGTATTGAAGACCGTCATCCGAGCCTGCCCGCGCAGGTAGTATTGCCATTCGTCGGCGTTCGGATGCCAGTGCATCTCTCGGATCCCGCCCGGCTCGACCGTGATCAGAGACGACGCTACAGTTTTAGCGATCTTGAAATTGATGCTGTCGGCGACCTGAATGCGGCCGCTCCTGCTTTCCTTGTACGGTTTGGAGCGGGATAGCGGGAATATCACCGGCTGGGTGTTCGGTTGAACGCCAGCCGCAGCCCTGTCGGCCGCGAGGTCCCCTGGCTCTTCACCTTGGAAGATCCAGAGATTGTTGAGGGGAATGTTCCTGAAGGCCTCTTTGGGCACGCCGAAGTTCTTGGCCAGCACCTCCGGCGGCGTATGCGCGATCCAGTCCGTCACGAGCAGTGTATTGCTCTCGGACTGCTTGCCACTGTCGAAGGCAAGGACGAACTCCGCACCCTCGGGGCCGAGGCCTTGCAGCGAGTGCGGCAGGCCGGCCGGGAAATACCAGAGGTCGCCCTCTTCGACGTCGTCGACGCTGGGCCGCCCCTGGATGTCGATGGTGGTAATGCGGCATTTTCCGCGCGTCATGATGGCCCATTCCGCGGTCTGGTGCCAGTGCAACTCGCGGATGCCTCCGGGGGCTAGGTGCATGTTGACGCCGGCGATCTCTTCGGAAATCGCGAAGTCCTCAGACGTGATCTCGCGCGCCCAGCCTCCGTTCTGGATCCGTTTCGGCGAGATGTTGAAAGAGGACCAGAAGAAGGGCTGCGTGCTGACATCGGTGGCAGGCGGGTCCATCTGCGAGGGGAACTGGCTTTCGATGACCTGGTTGTGCGGGCCATCGCTGCGCAGGCTCTCGGGGTTGTTCGCGGTGTTCACCCGGCCTTGGGGTGGCAAGTCAGGATTGCCGAAGGTTGGCCTTGGATGGTTCGGAACGGCTTGAGCCGCGCTCGTCTGATTGTTGGTCTGCATTGGCTTCTCCTTTCAAAGGCGCCGCCGGACTGCCACCGCGGCCAGCGTCAGCTGACACGCATTCTTGGTAAACCCAACTAAGCTTTCGAGCCTCGGCTAGATCTAAAAAGGCGATGAGAGCACGGCGGCCATATCAGCTCCTACCTGCCGCGACAGCGGGTTGCGGAAGGCAATGCTCATCGCGGCCTCCTGTTCCCCTGCAGGGATGCCCGTCGTTCGGCCGAGAGTTTTCGGCGTAGAAGCAGACAGTACGGACTATTTGCCAGTGGAGTACGTTGGCCGCAAGCGCGCCGGCTTCGGGTGCGCTACGCGAATTTGAGCTTGAAAGGCGGTAGCAACCATTCTCCCTGCGAAGACTTTCAAATCCAGGCCAGACTTCATGGCTCGAAGTTGAGGCGGGCAAAACGGCTTTTGGAATCCCGCCTGCTGGAAGGCGCGATACATTATGGAGCCGCCTCTCAAAGGCTACTATCTGCCCGCGCTGGGCATCGCGCTCTTTTCCTTGATCCCGTACATCCTCGTGGCCGGCGGGGATTTCCTATACAGGACTCAAACCGCGGCAGATCTTGGGGTCCAGCCTGGCGCTCTCTCCATCATCGCCGGTCTCGGCATCGCAGGCTATGCATTCGGAGCCCTATTTGGCGGCGACATCGCCAACCGCTATTCGCACCGCAACTTGCTTCTGATTACTGAGATGGTTCTGATTACTGGCTGGATTCTTGCGGCGGCGGCGCCCGGCATCATCGTTTATGGGACGGGCTTCATCCTATCCGGCTTTACGACCGGAATGCTGCTCGTGATCGCTCTTCCTCCTGCCATACGCCAATTTCCGCCCGAGCGAGTTCCGCTTACGGCCGCCTTTATCAATGTCGCATTCTTCGGAGCGATTGCCGCAGGGCCTCTCCTCGGTGGCCTCATTAACGAGACCCACTCCTGGCGGCTATACTATGCTTCGCTTGCGGTGGTGGGCTTTGTGATCTTGGCGCTGATCGTCATAAGCATCGCTCATACCGAACCCAGCAATCCCAATATGCGCATCGATTATACGGGCTTGGCTCTGGGCTTTGGGGCGACTGTCCTCCCGTTCTGGGCGAGCGGAGAACTGCCGAGCACCGGGTTCTCCTCTTACCTTTTCATGGTCCCGATGGCTGTTGGACTTGCCTGCCTCGTTGCGCTTCTCCTTGTGGAATATGGCAAAAAAGAACCGCTCGCGCCGGTGAAGATGCTCTGGTCTACGATTCCGCTCACTGGCATCGTGATCGCCATGATGGGCGGCGGCGCCTTTGTTACTTTCGTAGAACTCACATCGGAGTATCTGCATCAGGCATATAGCTTATCGGCGCTTGCGACTGGCCTGACCTTCTGGCCTCAGGTACTGGGGGCGGTGGTGGCAGCTGTGATCATGGGCCTCTTGTATACAACGAGGTACATGCCATTGTTCGCGCTGGCGGGAATGGGGATGCTTATCGCTGGCGGGGTGCTCTTGGCGATGTTAAATGCGCCCTCTTCAAATACTCAATTGCTGGCTGCAATCGGGTTGCTAGGCCTTGGCGCCGGTGCAACCGTTTCGCCCGGTCTTTTCATAGCAGGCTGGTCTGCGCAATCCTCTCTGCTCGCCCGCATATTCGCGCTCGTGGAACTGGTGAGATCCATCGCGGACTTTATCTTGGCTCCTGTCATGACGGAGGTTGCCCACGTCATCTCTGGTGGGAAGCTCACCGCTGCCGGAATCCAGGCCGCGATGTGGCTCACGCTTTGGATCACGGCGGCGATCACGGCCTTCGCGGGCGCACTGTACCTTTTGGGCGGGGCGCCTTTGCCGAAGCCAAACCTCAAGGCGTGGATAAGCGAGAACAAACCCGCCATTCCGTCCTTTCCGTTGCTGCAACTGCTTCGGCGCCGCCGGTAACTGCATTTAGCTTGCAATGAAGCGGTCTTACCTACATGTAGTCCTCATGACTACAAAAAGATCAGAAAGCTCCCCCGCTTCCCGCCGCGCCTCTAACGAAACGCGCGGTAAAGTTTCCGGTAGCGCCTTTTCGGGCCGGTGGCAGCTGCGGGACGCCAAGGCTAGGCTGAGTGAGGTCATCACGCTCGCTCACAATCAGGGACCCCAGCGGGTAACCGTGCGTGGCGGCGGTGAAGTCGTGATTGTTGCGTCCGATGATTATGAACGCCTCAGGGGTGGACAAAGCGGGCAAGCTCTCATCGATGCGCTCGCTGCTTCGCCTCTTCGGGGCGCCGATTTCGAGCGAGAGGCTTATAGGGCTTCTGTTCGCGATGTTGAGCTGTGACGGGTTACCTGCTCGATACGAACATCGTTTCCGAACTTCGCAAGCCGCGACCTGAACGCCGGGCCGTTTGATTCATTGCCAAAGCCTCCATCCACGATCTTTACCTGTCTGAGGTCACAATCGCAGAGATCCGCTTTGGCCTTGAGCGGCTTTTTGATCCTTTGAAGCGAGCGGCTATTGCAACCTGGCTTGATCATATCCTCCGCCCGATGTTTCATGGCCGTTTGCTGCCTATTACCGAAGACATAATTCTTCGCTGGCGTCTGATGGTGGAGGCGGGCCGGCAGCGCAAGCATACATATTCGCAGCCTGATCTTTTCATTGCGGCCACCGCTGCGGTATATGCCCTTACGGTTGTCACCCGCGACTCCAGTGACTTCGCCGATACCGGCGTGGCGATCTATGATCCTTGGAGGTCGTAGCTCCGCAAGGGTTGACGCGCGCTCCCCGCCTCCACATAGTCGCCACAATCGCAAACCCTTACCACGAAACGGCCCCGCATAATGACCGCCGCAGCGCAAACGCCCTCGGAGCTTGCCGCAAACTCGAAGGCCTGGCCCTTTGAAGAGGCTCGCAAGCTCTTGAAACGGCTCGCAAACCGCGATCCGGCGCGGGGGGTGCTGTTCGAAACGGGCTATGGCCCTTCGGGCCTGCCGCACATCGGCACTTTCGGCGAGGTCGCGCGAACGTCCATGGTGCGGCACGCGTTCGAGGTGCTGAAGCCCGGGGTCAAGACGCGGCTCGTCTGCTTTTCGGACGACATGGACGGCCTTCGCAAGGTTCCTACGAACGTGCCGAACCAGGAATTGCTTAAGGCGGCGCTCGACAAGCCGCTGACCTCGGTGCCCGATCCGTTCGGCACACACCCGAGCTTTGGCGCGCACAACAATGCGCGGTTGCGCGCTTTTCTGGATAGTTTCGGCTTCGAGTATGAGTTTCTTTCGTCGACCGAATGCTACCGGTCCGGGCAGTTCGATGAAACGCTACTGCGTACGCTCGAAGCCTATGACGAGGTAATGGCGATCATCCTGCCGACATTGGGGCCGGACCGCCGGGCGACCTATTCGCCTTTCCTGCCCATTTCGCCGGCAACGGGGAAAGTGCTGCAAGTCCCCATCGAGAAGCGGGACCTTGCTGCCGGCACCGTCATCTATATCGATCCCGATACCGGCAAAAAGGTCGAGACACCCGTCACCGGCGGGCATGTGAAATGCCAGTGGAAGGCCGATTGGGCCATGCGCTGGGTTGCCCTTGGCGTCGATTACGAGATGGCGGGCAAAGACTTGATCGACAGCGTTACGCTGTCGTCGAAGATTTGCCGCGCGCTTGGCGGCACGCCCCCTGAGGGCTTTAATTACGAGCTGTTCCTCGACGATGAAGGACAGAAGATTTCAAAGTCGAAAGGCAATGGCATCGCAGTGGAAGAGTGGCTCGCCTATGCCACACCGGAAAGCCTGAGCCTTTACATGTTTCAGAAGCCCAAGACGGCGAAGCGTCTCTATTTTGATGTGATCCCGAAGGCCGTGGACGACTATTTCGGGTTTCTCGAGGCTTATCAGAAGGAGACCGGAGAACAGCGGCTTACTAATCCAGTTTGGCATATCCATAGTAGCACGCCGCCGCAGCACCATGTGCCCATCAGCTTCAGTCTTCTGCTGAACCTTGTCAGCGCATCGAACGCGCATACGAAGGATATTCTTTGGCAGTTCGTTCGCAACTATGCGCCAGGCGCAAACCCGAAAGACTACCCGGAGCTGGACCGGCTGATCGGTTTCGCGATCCGCTATTTCGAAGAGCGTGAGAAGCCGTTCAAGGTTTATCGCGCGCCGACAGCACTTGAACGCGAGGCCATGCTTGATCTAAGCGAACGGCTCGCTCGGGCGGACGCGAAGCTTAGTGCCGAGGAACTGCAAGCCATCGTCTATGAGGTTGGTAAGACGCATCCCTTCGAGAACTTGCGCGATTGGTTCAAGGCGCTTTACGAGGTGCTCTTCGGCGAAAGTCAGGGGCCGCGTTTCGGATCGTTCATCAAGGCATACGGGATCGAGAAAACACGCGAGCTGATTGCGGAACGGCTGCGGGAAGCGGCGAAGGCGGCATAATCGCGATGAGCGTGAAGCCCATCTACAAGCTCGTGACCCGCGCGGAATGGGAGGCCGTGCAGGCAGAGGGTGTGTACCGCGGCTCACATCACGACAAACGCGACGGATACATTCATTTTTCCACGGCCACACAGCTTGCAGAGACAGCACGGAAGTATTTCTGCGGTGTGCCGGATCTCCTGCTCCTTGTGGTCGATGTAGAGGCGTTGGAAAGTTCCCCCTCATCCTGCCCTTCTCCCCTGGGGGAGAAGGGACTCCCGAACTCCCTCTCCCCTCGGGGAGAGGGTTGGGGTGAGGGGGTCCGCCTTCTGCGCTGGGAGGCTTCGCGCGGCGGTGATCTCTTCCCCCATCTTTATGCTGATCTTCCGCTTATCGCTGTAAGATCCGCCGTGGCGATCCCTCTTGACGCAGACGGCACGCCCATCATCCCGCAAAAGTTGGCGGAATGAACCGCCTTTGGTCAGCAGCCCAGGCTGGTCTTCGGGTTTTTGATCCCGAAATTGCACATGAAATCTCGCTCCGGGCGCTGGAGGCAGGCATTCATCCGCGTCAAATAACGCCCGAAGATCCCCGGCTGGCGCAGACACTTTTTGGTCTTGATTTTCCAAATCCCGTCGGCATGGCGGCTGGTTACGACAAAGACGCCCGCGTCCACAATCCGCTTTTCGCCATGGGCTTCGGCTTTGCGGAGGCGGGGACGATTACACCGCGGCCGCAATCGGGGAATCCGAAACCCCGCGTATTCCGGCTCGATGAAGATCGCGCCATAATCAACCGGCTTGGCTTCAATAGCGCCGGTCACGCCGCTGCATTAACCCGCCTTAAGGCCCAAGCTCCCAGAGGCGTTCTTGGCATCAACATCGGCGCCAACCGCGAGAGCACGGACCAGATTGCGGATTACGTTGCCGGCGTGCGCGTTTTTGGCGAGGTAGCATCCTACCTTGCCATCAACATCTCTTCGCCGAACACACCGGGCTTGCGAGATCTTCAGGCGCCTGATCGGCTTAATGCATTGCTGGAAGCTGTCATGAGCGCAAAGGCTACATTGAGTCGCGCCGTGCCCGTTCTCGTAAAGCTCTCCCCGGACCTGCACGACCAAGATATCAGCCCAGTGATGGATTGTCTTCTCGCCCATAAGGTTGACGGCGCGATCATCGCCAACACGACAGTATCCCGGGAAGGGGTTTCCCCCTCGCCAAACAAAAGGCAGGCGGGAGGGCTTTCTGGCAGGCCACTATTCGCTCGCTCCACGAGGCTTCTCGCGAAATGTTATCTCGCAACCGACGGCAAACTCGCGCTCATCGGGGTTGGTGGCGTCGACTCTCCCGCAACCGCAGTTGCGAAGGTCCGTGCGGGCGCATCTCTCCTCCAGCTTTACACCGGCCTCGTCTATGAAGGACCAGGCTTCCTTTCGGAGATAAAAGAGGCGCTGATTGCGGAGATGTCCAATTCTCAAGCCTCGCTGCCTGAGCTTGTGGGAATGGATGCGCAGCGCTGGGCGCAATCCGCTTATTCTTAAGCGGAAGGTAGGCTTTTGGCTCCCTAGACCAGCGGAAGCACCAGTGTCATCATGCTGTCCATTGCTCAGCTCAAATTCGTCTTATGGAGCGAAACTAGGGAGACAACGCATGATACACCGATCGAAGACGCGGAAGGGCAGATGGCTTTTCAAAGGCGCTTTAGCCGCGGCCGCTGGCGTTATGACGATCACTGGCGCGCTTGCCGAGGAAAAGGAACCGATCAAGATCGGGTTCAGCATGGCGCTTACAGGTCCGCTTGCTCCCAATGGCAAGCAGGCGCTGCTTGGCATGAAAATCTGGGAAGAAGAAACGAATGCGGCGGGCGGATTATTGGGGCGCCCTGTCAAATTCATCTATTACGACGATCAATCCAACCCGTCGACCGTGCCCGGCATCTACACGAAGTTGCTCGACATAGACAAGGTCGATCTCGTCATGTCGGGCTATGCCACGAACATGGTTGCGCCCGCGATGCCGGTCGTGATGCGCAAGGGCAAGGTGTTCGTTTCCCTCTTTGGCCTCGACGTGAATGCCGAGTTCAAATATCCGAAATATTTCGCGGTAATCCCTACGGGGCCTCATACCAAAGAGGCGATGACCGAGGGCTACTTCCAGGTGGCCGCACAGCAGAATCCCAAGCCGCAGACGATTGCGCTTGTGGCCGAGGACGCCGAATTTTCGAGGAATGCCTGCGAAGGTGCGCGTGCGAACTCGAAGACCTACGGGTTCAAGATTATCTATGACAAGACGTTTCCGCCCGGCACCACCGACTTCTCGCCTATTATCCGCGCCGTTCAGGCGGCCAATCCCGATCTCGTCGTCGTGTGCTCCTATCCCTTAAGTTCCGTGGGCATTACGCTTGCCGCGAATGAAGCGAACTACACCCCAAAGATGTTTGGCGGTGGCATGGTGGGACTTCAATCAACGGTGTTCAAGACCAAGCTCGGCCCCAAGCTCAACGGAATTGTCAACTACGATATGTGGGTGCCGTCGGAGAAGATGATGGCTCCAGCCCAGAAATTCTTTGAGAAGTATCAAGCGCGTGCGAAGGCCGAAGGCGTCGATCCGTTGGGCTATTATCTCGGCGGCTGGGGATATGCTTATGCGAGCATCCTTGGCGATGCGATCAAGGAAACGAAGAGCATAGACGATAATAAAATCGCGGAATATCTCCACTCCCACCCGATGAACACGATCATGGGAGAATGGAGCTTTGGGCCAACGGGAGAGTGGACGAGTTCGCGCATGCTGCAGGTCCAATATCACGATGTTAAGGAAGGCGCCGGGGTTGAGGCTTGGAGGGGTATGTCGTCGCAAACGGTCTTGACGCCGTCTGAGTTCAAAACCGGGACCGTGATCTATCCCTATGCGAAGGCAAAGGAAGCAAAGACGCAATAACGGAGACCCTCATAGTCCGAGGTAGAACTTCCGGATCAGATCATTGTCGTTGAGCTCTTCGGCGGAGCGGCCTTCGAAGGCGATTTTTCCATGCACGATCACATATCCGCGGTCTGCAATGCGAATAGCCTGTTTGAAGTTCTGCTCCGCCATTAGAACGGTGAGCTGAAAATGATCCTTGAGCTCTCTGATGGCGTCGATTGCGCGCGTGACGAGCAGCGGCGCCAACCCCACCGATGGTTCATCCACAAGTAGAATGCGTGGCGTCAGCATCAACGCGCGGGCCAGCGCAAGCATCTGCTGCTCGCCTCCGCTCATCGAACCGGCAAGCTGCCTGCGGCGTTCTTTCAATCGCGGGAAAGCCTCGAAGCAGAAGTCGAGATTGGTCTTGATTTGTGCGCGTGCCTTCGGCCGGAATGCGCCCAGCAGAAGATTTTCCTCTACTGTCAGCTTGGGAAACAGCCGCCGGCCCTCGGGCACGAGCGCGATGCCGAGATCGGCGATATCTTCGGTGCTGGCGCCGACCAGATCATGCTTCTCGCCGTCGATATCAGCACAAATGCGCCCGGAGGTTGGGCGGACGATGCCGAGAATGCATTTCATCAAGGTGCTTTTGCCGTTGCCGTTCGTGCCAAGCAGAGCAACTGTTTCGCCTGGATCGACGCGGATGGAAACGTCCTCAAGGGCGCGCACGGAGCCGTAGGCGGCGTGGACATCTTCGATGGTGAGACTACTGCCCAAGATACGCCTGCACCACTTCAGGCTCCCGGACGACATCGTCCGATTTGCCGTCAGCTATCTTTTTGCCCGAAACCAGTACCGCAAGCCGCGTCGAGAACCTCATCACGGCGCTCATGATATGTTCAATGAGAATGATGGTGATGCCCTGCTCATTCAGCTTGAAGAGCAGAGACAAAATTTCATCGACCTCGGAATGCGAGAGGCCGGCCATCGCTTCATCGGCTATCAAGAGCTTCGGTTCTGCGGCGATTGCCCTTGCAAGTTCGAGCTTCCGCATCTCGACCTGGGTTAGATCCCGTGTCATGCGGCGCGATTTATGGGCGAGGCCCACCATATTGAGCACTTCGTTGCAGCGCGCTTGCAGCTCGTCCCGTTCCAGCGGCTTTGCTTCGCGGCTCGGCACGGCATAAAGGAGCGGAATGCGCACATTGCCCGCAAGCGACATGCTGTGAAAGGGGCGCGGGAGCTGAAAGCTGCGGGCAAGACCCCGGCGTGTGCGTTCATGGGCGGCGAGTCCATCCAGGGTTTCGCCCGCGAAACGTACCTTCCCGCTGTCGTTT
Source organism: Rhodomicrobium sp. (assembly GCA_049579205.1). Lineage (GTDB taxonomy): Bacteria > Pseudomonadota > Alphaproteobacteria > Rhizobiales > Rhodomicrobiaceae > Rhodomicrobium. Next base: position 11,280 of record JBAUNL010000375.1, read on the forward strand.
CTGAGCGTGCCGCAAATGCAGTTCACAAGCGTGCTCTTGCCGGATCCATTCGGTCCGATGAGACCAAGGCGCTCCCCCGGAGTGATCGCCAACTCTACCCGGTCCAGGGCAGTAAACCCCCCGAACCGCTTGGTGACGCCATTCACGTGCAGCAAGGGCGCGGTCACGAGCGCTCCCTCCGGCGAAAAAGTGCTTCGGCAATTCCGACAAGGCCGCGCGGCGCAATAATCACAAAGGCGATCAGCATGATCCCGCTGATCAAAAGGTTTGCCGCGGAGGAGATGGTTACAGTGACATATTGTTGAGCGGAGCCGAGCAACAGCGCGCCGATCAGAGGACCGGCCCAGCTCGTCGTCCCGCCAACCATCGGCATGGCGATCGAGTTCAGAGCGTATTCCAGGCCAAACGCTGAGGATGGCTGTAGATAGCCAATGTAGAGTGGGAATGGTGCGCCGGCCATGCCCATGAAGGCGCCGGAGATTGTGGTAGCAATAAGCTTGAGACGTAGAGTCGGTACTCCGCAGGCTTCGGCGGCAAGCTCATCGTCGCGTATGGTAGCAAGTCCGTATCCGAACCGGGAGCGTTCGATTGCGCGTGCTGCGATGAGGGATATGAGGCTAAGGCCCATCATGATCCCGAAAAGATATTCAATATAGTTGATTTGGAAGCCCGCAACTTCGAGATTATCGGGCCGGATCACGTAGGCCCCCCGCGAGCCGCCGACATAATCCCAATTTACGACAAACGTCTGCAAAACCACCGCTAGCGCGAGTGTTGCAATCGCGAAGAATGAGCCGCGCAGCCGCAATGCAAGATATCCCATGACAAGTCCAGCAATGCCGGAAGCCGCACCTCCAATCAGGATCAAAAGCGGTAATGGCAGCGGCAACGCCTTGCTCATAAAGACGGTCGCGTAGGCGCCGATCGCGAAAAAGGCGGCGGACCCGAAGTTCACATAGCCGCAATAACCGCCGAGAATATTCCAGGCGGTCGCGAGCACAACATATTGCAGGATGATGTAGCTCGCGTAATAGAAGTAATCGGCGTTCAGGTAATGCGCACCCGCCATCAAGGCTATCCCGATCACGGTCATGATAATTGAGAACTGGACCGTGTTCACGAGTCTACCGCCCCAGCAAGCCCGCCGGGCGAACGGCGAGTGTGATCAAAAGAAACCCAAAGGAAACGGCCGGCGACCAGGACGGGCCATACAGAGTCGAAGTCAGGCTTTCTGCCACACCCAAGAGCATGGCAGCGATTAGCGTGCCTGCCATGCTGCCGAGGCCGCCAAGCACGCAAATGGCGAAGACACGGCCCACATACTCACGATCGACGGAGGGCTCCACCGGCTGAATGATGATCAGCAAGGCGCCAGCGATTGCAGCGGTTGCTATGGAAATGCCAAAGGCAATCCGTTTGATGCGGATCGGATCGATTGCCAGCAGCTTCAGGGCCAGCGGGTCCTGAGATACCGCCAAGATGGCGCGGCCGGTGAACGTTCGGCTAATGAAAAGTTCGATCGCAGCGAAGACCCCGAGAGCTACAAGGCATGGTACCAGCATCCTCAGCGGCACTTCCACGACCCCGAGATGGAAGCTTGGTCCGATATAGGCTGCCTCCACATAACGGTAGTCGACGCCGAAGCTCAGGATCAGTGCAACTTCTGTGATGAACAACAAGCCGAAGAAGAAGGCGAGGCCGCGAAGAGATTCCTGGCCGCGCCTTTCGAATGAAAGATAATAGATTTGATAAATAAACAGCCCCAGGACGTAGAAGACCGGCAACATCACAATACTGGCGATGATGGGATCTATGCCGATGCTGGTACTGACGAAGAAGGCTATGTATGAGCCGAGAATAATAAATGCTGGGTGGGCAATGTTAACGATATCAAGCATGCCGAACGAAATCGACACACCGGCAGTAACAGCAGCGTAGAACCCGCCGAGCAGCAGCCCCCCTACAATCGCATTTATCAAAAGATCGTAGGTGATATCCATTCGATCCTCAAACGCCGCCGGCGAGAAAACGCAGTTTACACGCTAGCTTGACCTTATGGCTAACCCAAACCGCGACGCGGTTCCATGCAGCATTTGTCTATGCCGGGTGGGAAATTTTGCCGCTTCAGAGAGTTTGCTGCAGTTGAAAAAGGGCAAACCTTTGCGCGCCTTCAGAGGTACAAGAAGAGTACGCAGAAGCGCGCCACGGCCGACGCTTTTACGCCATCTGTCCGATGTTTGCGCCCGCTTAGCGATTATCAGTACGCTTGAGGAAGGCGGTGATTGTTCGTTGCTTCCAGACACCTGCTTTATTATAGGGGTCATTTTCATTGAATTTTTCCACGGACGCGCGGTCCGGGGCTTCCACGACAATAAGGGACCCGATCATTGTCTCCCCGTCGTCTTTCGTCAGCGGTCCCGATATGACGATCTTGACGCCATGGGCGCTTACATCTTTGAGGTATGCGGAATGGATGGCCTGCGCGCTCAGCCGTTTCGGCAAGCTGTCAGCGTGATCCAACGCATGAATGGCAAACAGCATCGGGTTACTCCTCTCACATGTGGTGCTGAACTCAAACAGGCGGCGGTGATCTTGCTCAAGTGAGGAGCCAGCCGCCATCCACATTCAGATTGACGCCATTGACCGCCTTATTGTCGAGCAGAAACAAGACTGCGCCGGCGACATCGTTCATCGTCGCAAGCTGGCGGGTGGGCGTGCGCGCGACGGCACGATCCAACGCTTCCTTCTTTCCCGCCCATTCCGGCGTGTCTCCGATAATTCCCGGATGGATCGCGTTCACGCGGATCGGAGCCAGTTCTACCGCCAGAGTGCGGATCATGCTTGAAATAGCGCCATTCACGGTCGTGACGGTGGTTGAGCCCGGATAGGGGCGTTCCTTTGCTAGCCCGCCGAAAAGAACGATGGAGGCGCCGGGTGTAAACCTGTTAGCCAGCGCATGGATGACCTCGGTGTAGCCGACGAGCTTCAAGGTCGCGAGCTTAATAGCGCGGTCGATGTTGTAATCGCGGGCAGTATTTGAATCGCGTTCGATCGCCGCGATAACCAGGTGTTTGACCGAAGGAACCTCGCTTAACGCGGCTGCGATCTCATGCGGCCTTGTGAGATCCACTGCGAGGCCCGCGGCGCCGCGCCCAACTTCGGCCGCCACACTTGTAGCGCGATCCCGATCGCGCCCTGTAAGGAAAACCTGCTCGCCGCGTGCAACGAGTTGCCTCGCGAGTTCCAAGCCAAGTCCTTGTGTTCCGCCGATGATGAGCGACGTATCCACCATCTTCCTTCTCCGTTCCTTATTGCCTCTGCCCCAAAGGCTCGCGAATGGCACCCAGCCCTGGCTAGGCATTCTTGCTAAGCTTCTCGCTCAAATATTCCCAGTCGCGGTTGAAGCGGTAACCGTGCCTGGCGGGGGGAGCAGGCGAGGACGTTTCTAGCCACCGCACGGTGGTATTTGTTCGGTTCCAGAAGGCGTGAATGCAGCCCACCCCAGTCCAGAAGACGTCGCCTTCTTTCAAGATGTAAGTCTGGCCGTCCGCCATGGCTTCGACCTCGCCATCGAGGATGATGTAAGCTTCCTCGAGCGGATGATCGTGCGGATGTGCAACGCCACCTGGCTGGTATTCGACCATGAACATTGTCGCGAGCGCGGCGGACAAGCGCTGGTCCACCAGCATTTTCACAGCGATCCCGCTATACGCAAGAAGCGCAGTATTCATGCCGGCCGAAACTTTCGACGCCTCGGTGCGTAGTCCCACCTTCAACTTGTCGACCTGAATGTCATCATCGGACATGCGAAACAGGTGACGCGATCGCGGATCGCGAATGTCCAGCGGCTCAATGCTTGCGATGTCCGGCCGGCCAGTGAAAAAAGTGTCAGGCGGACCCTCGGGGCCGCGTGGAATGGGCGTCATCATATCTATCCAGGCTGCCGGCCCTGCTTTCCCGCCAACCCAGGCATGCGAACCGCCGACGGGGATAACGCCGCATGCGCCGGGGACAAGCTGGTACGCTTTGTCCTCCAGAACCAAGACGGGTTCGCCCGAGGTGACGTAAAGATATTCCTCGTAAGACTGGACATGCATGTTCGAGTAGCCGCCCGGCTCGATCTTGCAGAGCCCCAGTCCGGTATGTACTGCGCCAACGGAGCGATCAATCACGCAAGCGCGCGAAAACCCCTCGGAATTGCCCGGATAAGCCGCCGGATAACGAATGTCCGCAGCTCGCATTACATGATGCACGCCAATTCCTCCCACAAACGCGCACGCGCCCGGCCTTCCCACAAACGCGCACGCGCCCGGCCTTACCAGCTTTTCTTCAAGCCTACACGCCAGGGGTCAAGCTTGCAAGAAGGCCCGCTGCCAAATGGTGGGTGCTTTTGAATCAGTGATTGCTTTTGCACTCAGTCTTTCTGATCCATAAGCGGCGGAAAGGGGCTCAATCTCCGGCTTGGCCCCGGCTCGGAAATCTGGAAGTTCCAAAAATCAGCGCCCAATCCTTCTTAGTTCCACCCTTTTGTATGGTCCGGTTGCTTTTCGCAAGTGAGTATTGGCGCAGGAGAGCGGAAGTCGCTGATATGTATCCGGCCTGTTGATCGGCTCGCGGGCCGTGGCCTCGATGGGAAATACGCACGCGCCTTTGTCTCATTAGCGGAGAGATCGCAAGCAACCATTAGGGTGGTCAGACTTTGGGTGCGTTTCTTGATCCGTTCCATTGCTTTCTCAATCGCGAACTCTTCGCAAGGCTACGCCGTTAAATGGCGCCAGCCTCGCGAAACCTGTTATCGAAGGATATACCGTAGCGAAGCACGCTCCAGGCAATGCGGGCGAGCTTGTTGGCCAGCGCCACTGCAAGCTTATTCTTATGGAGCCGGATGGCTCCCTGTTTCAGCCAGGGCCCAAAACTGAAGCGGTCCCAATTTTGGGGACGCATGAGAATGATATGGGCCGCCTGGATGTGAAGTGTCCGGATATAGGTGCTGCCCCGCTTCGAGATGCGGCCAAGAATGGGCTTGCCCCCTGTGCTGAACTGCTTGGGAACCAGACCAAGCCAGGCTGCAAAATCGCGCCCGCGGTGGAAGCAACCGGACCATCCCATTAGCAGACTTCATCCTCCCGTTGCTCCGACAGGAAGGTCGGGGTCGAAACCGGTAATGCTCACGTTGAGCAAACCTGGGCGGCTGAACCCTCAAAACCGGGCGTGCGCCATTTGATCGATGCCTGTCATCAACACCTCATCTGACACAGCCGCCTCGTTGCGAATGAGTTGTCTGAACAGCAACCGATTCCCGCGCAGGATGAGCCTGTACGCGCTCCGCCTTTCGAACTTGCCTCTTGGTTTTCGCCAAGGCAAAGTGAAGGAACTGAAGACTTCCGGACCCGATCCACCGTGCGTTCAATTTCGTGCCTCTTCTTTACGTTATTCTTGCTACCGGGCGCGATTTGCCCCGCCGCAGCCGAAAAGCGCGTTGCGCTTGTCGTCGGCAATGCGAAATACACCCACGCCGGCACGCTTGAGAACCCCATTAATGATGCAAGCGACATGGCGGCGGCGCTTAAAGCTACGGGCTTCACCGTGCTGTCGGGCTACGATCTCGACAAGCCTGCGCTCGAGAGGAAAATACGGGAATTTGCCAGCGCCTTGGAGGGAGCCGAGACGGGTGTGTTTTTTTATTCCGGTCACGGCTTACAGGTATCCGGCACCAATTATATTGTCCCGGTGGATGCCCAGCTTTCGACCGCCGATGCGCTCGAGTTCGAGATGATCAAGCTCGAATCTGTCCAACGTCTCATGGAGAATACTGCGAAAACGAACATCCTGTTTTTGGATGCCTGCCGGAACAATCCGCTCGCGCGCAACCTCGCGCGCGCGCTCGGCACGAGAGGAGGCGTTGTCGGCAGAGGCCTCGCGCCAGCAGAGTCCGGAATTGGCACGCTCATCAGCTATTCGACCCAGCCAGGTAATGTCGCCCAAGACGGCACCGGGCGCAACTCGCCATATTCCGGGCCCCTTGTGAGGCACATCGTAACGCCAGGCGAGGATATCATATCTGTGCTGACGGCGGTGCGTAATGAGGTTCTAGTTGCGACCGGCGAGCGCCAGGTACCTTGGGAAAATCATGCCCTGCGGTCAAAGTTCTATTTTAGTCTGTCGCCCGCCGCTGCTGTCGCGCAGCCGCCGGTGAGCGAAGCGGCGCAGAGTTGGAGTATCGTGCAGAACACAACAAGCCAGGGCGTCCTCGAAGAGTTCGTCCGCCGCTTCCCTGATAGCGTTTATGCGGGCTTTGCTAAAGCGCGGATAGAAGAACTCGGGCGCACGGCTTCAACGCCACCGGCTGACAGGCCGAAAGGAGAGAAGATCGCAGCCGCCCCGAAGCCGAGCCTTGATATCCCGGCCTCACCCGGCGAGGCCCGCAAGCATGCTTTCGATGGAAACTGGGAAGTTACGGGAACGAGCGAAAATTGCCCTCGCAAGAATTGGAGATGGCGCAATCCTGTAATAGTCAACAACTCGCAACTTACTGCGCGCGAATCCATGAACATGATTTCTCCGGATGGCAGTTTCGAATTCTCGGTTCGCGGCACCGAGTCTGGCATGCTTGGCGTCTACACAGGCAAAATTGTGGGCGAGATCGCTTATGGCACTTATAGATATCTGTCCGACGCGTACAGGCGAGGCTGCAACGGCGCCTTCAAGATGAAAAGAGTCTAGTGCGCACCTTTTGGGGCCGTTGGGTATTACAACGCCTCTGAAAAACTAGTAGCTGCCAGGCCGCGTCGCTATCCCCGGCTCGTCGCGGCAGGCGGCTAATGCAACCCAGAAACCCCCACTCTTACAAGCAAACACGGCTAACCTGTTTTGCGCGCTCTCCTTTTGACTCCAGGCCGGCCCTGCGGATATTCTTGCTTGCAATCGAGGTCCGCTTCACTCCGTCGATCCGACGATACCAGCGGCCGCGCTTAGGTCCGTTATCAGCCTCAACCGGCGGCGGCATCGCCTCCAAGATGCACTAACGGCAGTTCCGGTATCAACCCTTCTGGGAAATGAAGCCAGTTCTATCTACTGCGCCAACTCGGGGTCAAGGGCGGCGAATATGCATCAGCCTTCAATCGGCTGCCTACAGATCCACAAACGGTCGTATCTTTCGCGCGGCCTTGTTCAGTTTGAAGAATACCCACCACCCTTTGCCGCGATGAATAGGCCTGCAAACGCCGATGACTCAAAACGCACCAACAAGTTTCGCGATGATTCCGGCGAATGACCCTACGAGCAGGACACCTGCCGCGAGCGCCTGCACGCCGAAGCCTCTTCCCCGTTTTCCGGCTTCTTTTGAATAGCCGCGCAAGTACAAAACACTTCCGAGAATCCAAACAAGCCCGACCGCGGCGGCGGCGATGTCATTCACATAAAAAGCAAATAGCCACAGCGAAGGAAGGAAGATTGGCATCCACTCCAGAGTGTTCATCTGCACCCGGAATATACGCTCGAAATCTGGATGACCTATTGTGGATGGAGCCTTTACGCCAAACTTCGCCCTCGCTTTCGCGACCACGGCGCTGGTGTAGAAGTAGAAGAAGACAGCCAACAGAGTGACAATCGCGGTGTAGTTCAACATCATCGTTATCGCTTTCGACTTGGGTTGCGCCGGCAAAGCCTTGAGCGTCATAGCATGCGGATGCTCAGAGCCTCAACCCAAGCGATCCCCGGCGCTGTCGGTGGCAAAAATGTGACGGAACAATTTGCGTATACTTTTCCTTAAGGCGAAATCGATTTTTCTTGAGAAGTTAGCGAAGACAGATGCGCAGCCAGTTTGCAGGGTATAGGATGCCGCGAGTTTGCGTTGAGCCATTGCGGGCCAAGTTCCGGATTTGTTGCCGTGTTGTTGGGTTGGGCGGATGAACGCATTTTTGAAAGCCGCAGTTCGCTTAGTGGCTGCCATTGTTGTGATACTCGCGCTAGGCATCCTTGGCTTTATCGGCTTTGCGTCGCGTTCCGAAATCCCAGCCATAGCACCGGCGCAGCGAGCTTCGTTTGATGCGTCTCTGGTAAAGGGCGGAAGAGAGCTGGCCGCGGCTGGAAACTGTGCTACGTGCCATACATCTCCAGGAGGTAAGCTTTTTGCGGGCGGTCGCGCGCTCATTACGCCTTTCGGAAAAATCTACGCAACGAACATAACACCCGATCCGGCTAATGGCATCGGACGCTGGTCCGAGGCGGCTTTCGCGCGCGCTTTGCACGAAGGTGTAGGCAGGACAGGTGAGCAGCTTTATCCGGCGTTTCCGTACACACACTTCACGCTCCTCAACGACGCCGATGTTCACGCCCTTTATGCCCATGTGATGAGCCAGGAGCCCGTTGCGCGTGCCACGCCCGCTAACGAACTTTCCTTCCCTTACAATATCCGGACACTGATTGCTGGCTGGAAGCTTCTGTACTTCAAGGAAGGCCGGTTTAAGCCAGAATCCGCGAAGAGCGAGGTATGGAACCGCGGCGCTTATCTCGCTGAAGGCCTTGCGCATTGCGGCGTCTGTCACACGCCTATGAATGCGCTTGGTGCCGAAAGAAAAGACAAGCACTTCGACGGCAATTCCATTGAAGGCTGGTACGCTTACGCGATAAACAAAGATTCACCCGCGCCGGTGCATTGGACAGAGGATGCGCTGGCTTTCTATTTGTCGCATGGCTGGGCGAAGGACCATGGGCTCGCGCGCGGGCCGATGGTCGAAGCCGTGGAAAATCTCGGCAGCGTGCCGGAGGAATTCGCGAAGGCGATTGCCGCTTACGTCGCAAGCGGAATGCCTGAAGGAAAAACCTCCGCCCGCATCCAGGAAAGCACCACCAGCAAAGAGACCGCTGCAATTATGAAGCTGACTTCGGCGGATAGCCTCGCGTCCATCCCCCTCGAAGCTAATTCAGATATGGGCGAAAAGATCTACAGAAGCGCTTGCGCAAATTGCCACGAGGCGGGAAGGCCTTTGCCTTTCGGAGCATTGCCGCTCTCGTTGAGCACGGGACTTTCCGGGCCGACCCCGCAAAACGCGATCAACGTCGTCCTTTATGGGCTTCAACCGCGTCCGGGAGAAAGAAGCCCGATCATGCCGCCCTTTGCCGCGGCAATGGATAATGCGCAGCTGGAAGCGCTGCTGGGATATTTGCGGACGAAAATCACGGGCAGGGAAGCGTGGCCCGATGTTGCGGCCTATATCAGGAAAGCGCGCGATCCGGCGACGGCGCCTGTGCTTTTTCCTTCTTCAGGGATACAAAAAGCCCATTCCGCTCAAGGGAGTGCCAAATGGTAAAGCTCAACGTGAATAGGCAAACTCATGAAATCGATGCGGACCCTGAAACTCCATTGCTTTACGTGCTCCGGGACGATCTGAAACTGAATGGCGCGAAATATGGTTGCGGGCTGGGGCAATGCGGGGCCTGCACGGTGATTGTGGACGGCGAAGCGGCCTTTTCCTGCATCATTCCCATTCTCCTTCTGGAAGGGAAAAAGATCGTGACCGTCGAAGGACTGGGCACCGCAGAGAATCCGGCCCCGATCCAGCGGGCATTCATCGAGGAGCAAGCTGCGCAGTGCGGCTATTGCATCGCGGGCATGATTATGCGTTCGCAGGCGCTTTTGCAGAAAAAGCCCAATGCAACGGAAGCCGAAATCCGCTCCGAACTGCAGCCGCATCTTTGCCGCTGTGGAACGCATATGCGGATAATCAGAGCCGTTAAACGCGCCGCAAAGATCATGCAGGGCAAGACTGTGAACGAGGCTGCGCTATGAAGTCGGATTCGCGCGGGATCACACGCCGCTCTGTCTTGGCCGGGGGCGGCGCCCTTATCGTCAGCTTTTCGAGCGCAAATCTCTTTGCGCAGCAGCAACAATGGACGGCCAATACTCAGCCTCCGCCTGCTCCGAAGCCAAAGCTTCCCGGTGATTTGGAACGCGCGCCGTATCTTGACTCGTGGATCCGGGTAGACGCCAGCGGCGCCATCACCGTCTTCACGGGCAAGGCGGAGCTGGGGCAGGGGTTGAAGACCGCGATCTTGCAGGTCGCAGCGGACGAGCTGGATGTACCGCTCAACAGGCTGACACTTGTCACGGCAGACACTGCAAAAACTCCGAATGAAGGTTACACCTCAGGCAGCCAATCCATGCCGGAGGGCGCTACGGCGGTCCGGAATGCGGCTGCACAGGTGCGTGAACTTCTAATCATGGAAGCGGCGAAGCGCGCGAGCGCGGAGCCGGACAAGCTTCGCGCGGAAAACGGCTCGATTGCAGCGCCTGACGGCCGCCGCTTTACTTACGGTGACTTGGTCTCTGGCATCGATCTTCATGTGGAGGCGCAGCCCAAATCCCGCCTCAAAGAGCCGGGCGAATTCAGGGAGATCGGCAAACCCGTCGCGCGCGTAGATATCCCTGCGAAGGTGACGGGCGGCATCGCATATGTGCACGATCTTCGGCTCGAAGGCATGGTGCATGGGCGTGTCGTGCGACCCCCAAGCTACAATGCGACGCTGAGTAAACTGGACCAGGCGAAAATTGAACGTATGGCCGGCGTTCTCAAGGTTGTGCGCGATGGCAATTTTCTAGGTGTGATCGCTGAGAAGGAATTTCAGGCGATCAAGGCTATGCGCGCACTTGCGGAAGCCGCGGAGTGGAATGAGACTGCGGGTTTACCAAATGAGAATGCCCTGTCCGAGGCGATCATGGCGCTGCCCGGCGAGGTGAATGTGCTGCTGGATCGCAATGGATCTGCGGCCGCACCAAAAACCACGCTCGAAGCCACATTCACCAAACCCTATACGATGCATGGCTCCATTGGCCCGTCCTGTGCTGTCGCCCTCATGGAGCAGGACAAGATCACAATTTGGAGCCACACGCAGGGCGTTTTTCCAGACCGTGCCGCCATCTCCGAAATGCTGCGGATGCCGCAGGACCAGGTGCATATCATTCATGCCGAAGGCGCTGGCTGCTATGGCCATAACGGCGCCGACGATGCAGCCGCCGACGCCGCACTTCTTGCTCGTGCTTTTCCAGGAAGGCCGGTGCGCGTGCAATGGACCCGAGACCAGGAACATGCGTGGGAGCCCTATGGGCCGGCGATGGTCTCGAAAGTGCGGGGAGCCGTTGACGAGGCAGGCCGGATTGTGAGCTGGGACTACGAGTTCTGGAGCAATACGCACTCCACTCGCCCTGGTCCGGCAGGGTCGCTGATCGCTGCCACGACACTTGCCGAACCTTTTCCCATCCCGGCTCCAAAAGAGATCCCGCTGCCTGCCGGCGGCGGAAGCCGCAATTCGATCCCCATCTACACAATTGCGAATGCGAAGGTGACGCAGCGTTTCCAGACGGCAATGCCCGTTCGCGTCTCGGCGCAGCGCGCGCTTGGCGCCTACACAAATGTTTTCTCCATCGAGAGTTTCATGGATGAACTGGCGCAGGCCGCTTCTGTGGATCCAGTCGAGTTCCGCTTACGCCATTTGGAAGATCCCAGAGCCAAAGATGTGGTTCAGGCTACGGCAGAGCGCTTTCGCTGGCCTGCCTTCGGCAAAGCACCCGCAGGGCGCGGTTACGGGTTTGCCTTTGCCCGCTACAAAAATTTCGCATCCTACTGCGCTGTCGCCGTGGAAGTTGAAGTCTCTCCGGAGACTGGTGCGGTGCGCCTGGTCCGCGCCGTCAGCGCAATAGACTCCGGCCAGATCGTCAACCCCAACGGCCTTGCCAATCAGACCGAGGGCGGCATTCTGCAGGCAGCGAGCTGGACGCTTTTCGAGAGCGTGCGCTTCGATAACACCCACATTACGAGCATCGATTGGTCGACCTATCCGATCATGCGCTTCGACGCCGTTCCCGATAGCGTGGAAGTGAATCTGATCAATCGGCCGAACGCGCCATTTCTGGGTGCTGGCGAAGCTGCACAGGGCCCCACTGCGGCCGCGATCGCCAACGCGGTCTCCCGCGCACTTGGCCGGCGGATGCGACATTTGCCGCTCACCCGCGACCGGATTATGGCTGCATAGATGGCGGATAAAGCCTGCGGCTTTTCCGCATGACACCCTAGGCGGGGTTTCTCAGCTTAGCCACGAACGCGTGAGAGAAGGTTTGCGGAATTTGCGGCCGGCTTCTGTCCAGGGCCGCGGACAATCGGCACTCTTATTCAGCCGGAACAGTGCTTGAGGCCGCAAGCGGAAGTTCTAACGAGTTGCCGAAATGTCTCCTGCTGAATGCTGTCCTGAAGTGCGAGGCTAATGGCGTAGGCCGCCGCACCGCTACCGAGACAGGACAAAGTACGGCAGCCCTTTCCGCCGCGCCTAGAAACCAAAACGAACACCAGCCTTCGTATCAATGCGTCCGGCGCCATCGCCCGAGGCCGCGAAGCCGGCGTTGCCCTGGACGCTGACCGGGCCGCCAGCGAACTTCAGCTCTCCAAGCCGGAGCGCGCCATCGAATCCAACGGCGTTTGCTCCAGCGTAATTGCCCCAATCCACGCCGAAGGCAACCCTCTCGCCTGGAAGCCCAACTGTATGAGGAATAGCTGCCGCCATCGCGATGCCAGACTGCAAACGCCGATCCTCCTGCCGCAAAGCGTTGAAGCCCGCGTCCACATAGGCTTTGTTGGCGGCATCTGTGCCGAAAACCGGGGCTGCAACATCCTGCACGACATTGCCGCCCATGCTGATGGTAACGGGTGCACCGCCATTTACAGGCCCCTCCACGGTCACATTGCCATTGAGCTTCGTGCTGCCGTTCACGGTCGAGCCGCCGTTCGCGGTGAAGCCGTTGTTGACGACAGCACCGCCATTCAGGATCGAGCCGCCATTCACTTGCAAACCGTTATTAATGATAGCCCCGCCATTCGCATAGATACCGGCATTGGCGACAGTGAGCGCCGTCACGTTGTCGGTATTGCCGGTTCCGGTTCCGGCATTCACCACCCCAGTAGTCGATCATCTCGGGGCCATAATGCTGTTGACGCTTGATCCAAGTGTCATCGAGCCCCGCTGAGAACCACTGGTCACGTGCGACGGGAACCCCGGCGGGCAGGTGGTACGTATTGAGCAGCGCGTGAAGAAACGAAAGATCGGAACAGATCGCGTTCAACGTCTGCACCCAATGCGACGGTGCCAGTACGCAATCGTAAATCATGCCAATTAGATGGCTGGCCCTTTCAGGGGAAATCCCATGGCTCATTGTTATTCATTAGCTTCTGATTGCGGTGACTGAAGCTATCCCTCGGGTTCGAGTAATCAAATATTACCAATTTGTAACACGACCGGTCATTAGAATACAATTTGTAACAGGTCTCTGCAGGCAAACAGGCCCTTTGAGACGTCCGCTGTCGAAGGCTTTGCTGCCTTAAGTTCGGATTTCTGGAAGGCCGCTTCACGACCCTAGACGGAAGAAGAGCAGCAGACCCGCAATCGAGGGCGGCCTGACGCCGTCGATCGCTTGACCGTTTTGGTACAGGTCCAAGCGTTGGGAAGCCGGGAACTTTTGCTTTGTCTCAGAATGATCGCCCGCTAGGCGGCGTCTTCGCGGTGGTAAGCTAGCAGGATCGAGTCAACTGCTTCCTTGCAAAGCGCGCGGACGGACTTGGCGCCCGAGCCATATTTCTCTTCGATGGATAAGAGATCGCCGCGGTACTCAAACGCTTCGGCGATGCCGTCATCCTGCGGAATCGTGGTGTGCATCAGCGGATGGTGGGCAGCGACATTGCCAAGATGGTGCCGCTGAAAAGTGCCGTCACGCCAGAAATTGACGAGCGCGATATAGCGCCTCTTTTCTTTGGGTGTCTGCAACACATCCTGCAGCCGGTTCTTGTCCTCTATCACAGTCGAGATCCGGTCGACCGCGTAACTGGATACGAAATCCGGGCGGAACGGCACTATGACTTTATGAGCGAGCCGGAGTGCGGCCTTGGCCGAAAAGCTGAGACCTGGAGGGCAGTCGAAAATCACCGTGTCGAAGGCATCGCCGAGGCTACTTAGCATACTAACCAGCTTCGAGAGCACAGCTTGCTCGGCGGTTTTAAGGTCCTGGCCAGCCCTCGCACGATTATGCAAAAACTGGTTTTCGATATCTTCGAGATCAAGCGATCCAACAAGGACCGAAAGGCTACCGAGGGGCGCTTCGATGTCGCCCACATTATGCAGAATAAAGTCCTCCGGCCTTAACCTTGGCTTATCGTATTTTTCATCGAAATAGTCCGCGACCGTTTTCCGGTTGCGCCTTGCCCAATCCCATTTCTCGCCGCCGGTTAGAATAATTGATGAATTGCATTGGGTATCGAGGTCAACGACGAGCACGCGCTGCTCTCCCATGGCGGCGAAGCCGTGCGCGAGCATCGACGTGATCGTGGATTTACCAACGCCGCCCTTGCGATTAGCGACTGCGAGAAAAATGCCCATTTCTTCTCACCTCCAGGAACATCTCACGGTGCATAACCCGATTCGCCCGCGAGACGGACCATTCAAGACTGGAATTGCGGGCGATCGATGGTCAAGCCCGCGGGTGAGCTTTAGAGTAAGCCTGAAAGATGCGGTCGCGGTCAACCGCGGTGTAGCCCTGAGTTGTAGAAAGGCTGGAATGGCCCAGCAATTCCTGGATCACGCGTAAGTCCGCACCGCGGCTCAAAAGGTGGGTGGCAAACGAATGGCGAAGCGCATGCGGGGTAGCGGTATGGGGCAGGCCCAGATTCGTTCGGAGGCGCTCTATTAAAAGCTGCACAATGCGCGGATTAAGGCGGGCGCCCTTAACTCCGACGAATAAGGGGCCGTCAGGTTCCAGCCTTTGCGGGCATTTCTCCAAATAGGTAGAAAGCGCCGACTGCGCCAGCGGCAGCACCGGCGCAAGCCTTTCGCGCCCGCCCTTGCCCTTCACGCGCAGCACGTCCCGAGGCGGAAGCGGCGCCTCCTTGCGGTTCAGCCCAAGCGCCTCGGAGATGCGCAGTCCCGAACCATATAACAGCAGCAGCACGGCCTGGTTTCGAGGGCCGGTCCAAGGATGGTCGCTCTCCTCACCGGCAATCATGGCTTCGCTGACCACATCTCTGGCCTTGATCTCGGTCAGGGGTTTAGGCAATCGGGGCGGAAGTTTCGGTAATGTGACTGTCAGCACGCTACGGTTCTGAAGGGCTCCCTTCCTTTCGAGGTGCCGGAAGAGTGAGCGCAATGCCGAGAGCGAACGCGCAAGCGACCTGCTTTGAGTACCCATGTCCCTTCTGCGGGCAAGAAATGCCCGAAAGTCTCCGGGCGCCAATTTGTTGAGGTCGGGCAGCGATACGGCCTTCTGGAGCGATAGACTTAGGAATTCAAAGAATTGGCGTGCATCGCGCTCATACGCCTCGAGAGTATTGTCTGCGTAGCGGCGTTCAGCCGAAAGATAGGCGAGCCAGCCTTCAACCGCCTCTGCCAGGGCCTCGGAAACTGCATCGCTCCCAGCCCCGCCTTCGCTCACCTGAGCCGGGAGGAATTTTGAATGCGTTCCAGGTCCGCCCACTTCCCTGGGATCGAAGAAAGGCTTCGTTGCAAACCCAGCCGGCTCATCTAGCTTCGTGTCTAACATTGGCTCATAGGATGCTTTGCCCGGTCTTCTTCCAATCGGCCACGAATTGAGCGAGACCCTTATCGGTAAGCGGGTGGTTGACGATTTGTTTTAGTACAGCGGGCGGCACTGTTGCGACGTCGGCGCCAGCAAGAGCGGCTTCGGTAACATGGCGCGGATGGCGGATCGACGCGGCGAGGATTTCGGTGCCAAGATCAGGGTAATTATCGTAAATGGCACGGATGTCGCTGATCAGGCTCATTCCGTCTTCGCCCACATCGTCGAGACGGCCGACAAAAGGGGAGACGAAAGCCGCCCCGGCCTTGGCCGCAAGCAGCGCCTGATTCGCCGAGAAGCAGAGCGTGACATTGACCATGATTCCGTCGCGGGAGAGAGCGCGGCAAGCTTTCAAGCCATCCCAGGTCAGGGGAACTTTCACCGCTACATTGTCTGCGATCGAGGCGAGCTTCCTGCCCTCCGCTATCATCGTTTCCATGTCAGTGGCCGCGACCTCAGCGCTGACAGGACCCTCAACAAGAGCGCAGATTTCGCTGATGGTGCCGAGGAAATCGCGTCCGGTTTTGGCGATGAGGGATGGATTCGTGGTCACGCCGTCAAGCAGGCCGGTTGCGGCCAGCTCCCGGAGCTCGTTTATTTCAGCGGTGTCTGCAAAAAATTTCATCGAAAGCCCCCTTTGTTGAGGCGCATTGCGAAGGGTGCGCAAATTACTGGTTTTTGGTTTAGCTTGCGTTAACCGCCGGAAAGGGACGTCGCCAGCGCCTCACGCCCGCGGCGGACGGGAAATATTCAACTGTTCGCAAGCAAAAGCAATCATAGCCGCGGCGCGTTCGCGAATTTCGGCCGCGGTCCAGGTCTTTTTGCCCGCGATCGCTGCGAGCGTCTTGTACTTCTTCGCCTGCTCCTTGATCACCGGACGTTTCAAGCGAAAGTCCAAATTCGTAATCTTTACATTTTCGGCATAGTCCATGAGCGCCAGGTTGCCAATCGAATGGCAGGCGGAGAAGCGTTCCTCCTCGTCGGGAAAGTCCAAAAACCATTGGGAACCCGGAGCGGGCCTCTGCGGAAGAACATGTTCAACGGAGGCGAAGGCGATATCGGCCACAATGTTTGGCATAGTCATCGATTCGAGCCACCGTATCAGGGGAAGCCGGATTTCGTCATCGTAGAGAGGTGTACTCAGCGTTTCGGCAGCGCGGGCCAAATGCTGCGGCCTGAAGGTCAAGGCTCCAGGCTTCTGCCCGCGAGCGGATAGCGGGTCCTGGCGCGCCCGCCATTGTGAAAGGGCATTTCCAAAGATTTTAGCACGGTCTACCGCCGAGAACTTCGCGAGCGTTATGACCATGCATGCCCGGTGCAATCCTGCGAACCGCTTTCGGAACGTCTTGGTGGCTATTGCGGCAGCCCCGCCTGTGGTTTTCGCCCTGTTGTCCCGGTATTCCCTGTACCAGGCAAGAGCGAGAGGTTTCCACTCGAACCATCTGAAAAAGCCAAGCCGCCATATATCCGCATCCGTTACGGCGGCGGGAGGCTCCCGCAGCTTAGCCTTAAATTCTAGCCACGAACTTGCATAGGCGTTGACGTCCCGCATGACATCGGGGATTCCAACAAGGCCGTGGTTCTTTTCGATATGATCTGCAAGTTTCGTGAGATGGTCCGGGCCTTGAGGACTGCGGCGGCAAATGAAGTCGTAGGCCCGCATGAGTTCCTCGAGGCCATCGCCGGCAATCTGCAGCATCGCATCCCAGCTCCTGGTGAAGCTTTCGGCAGCCTCACCGGCTCCTGCGATGTCCAGCAGCTGACCCTTGAAGATGTCAACGGGCCTCAGAACCATTCCACGGTGGTTTGACGTGATAAACACTTGCCGTGCCAGCGTTTGAGAATCAGTCTCCGCAACAACCAGAAAAGTGTGGTCCAGTAGGAAGCTTCCAAACCGCGAAAGCCTCACCTGATTCCATGGCTTCAAATAGCCCTGGAAAGTGGTGCGCGAGCGTCTGATCCTCAGTCCGCGGTCGGTAACCGCGCGGCGGAATGTCTTTGCCGTGGCGCCGCTGGCCAGAATTTCTGTAAGAAGCGTGCGGTCTGGGCCCGGCATGCTAATCCTGTGGGTTTCCCCGGCCGCCAGGGCTTCACGGATGCGCGAACGCAGACTTTCAGAGCCAGCCAAGTCACGTATGACAGCCAGCAGAATTGTAAGTGTCGTTACTCGCTGCAGCCCATCGAAGATCTCGAAGCGGCTCTCGTCCAAGCCGCGCAGAACCACCTCACCAAGGTGGTATCCGGGGATGATCTCCTCGTCAACGCCATCAGGCGAAGGAGCAATCTCCGTTTCGCCTGCTTCGTCCGGCTCATCCTCATCTAAAACGGCAACATGGATTTCGCCGTCCTCGTCAGCCTCATCACCTTGCCGCAGGCAGGCTCTGTCGATGTCGTTGAGCAAATCCTCTGCTTGTTGCGCGTCCCAGACGTAGTCGCGCTGCACGCTCGCTGGAACGAATATGCCAAGTTGAAAAAAGTCCCCTACGGACAGGACCCTGGCTGACAGAATCATCGAAGGTTCCAAAAGGGATTGTAAATAGAAAAGACGAACCCCCACGGTTACGCCTACGAAGCCTCTCCTGCAACTAGTAAGAAGGTGCAGATGAGAGATATAAGGGATGTCTTGAGCCGGTTCGGCCGCTACAATTGTTCGGCAATGCACCTCGGAGGGATTATGGGCAACGCGTCTGCAAGAACAGGAGGCAAGATCCTTGCCGATCAGCTCCGGCTGCATGGCGCCGACATGATTTTTGGCGTTCCAGGCGAGAGCTACCTCGCGGTGCTTGATGCCCTCTATGATTATTGCGAGACAATGCCCTTCATCGTCTGCCGCCAGGAAGGCGGTGCAGCCATGATGGCGGAAGCCTACGGTAAGCTGACTGGGCGTCCCGGCATCTGCATGGTCACCAGGGGGCCAGGCGCGACCAACGCAAGTTCCGGCGTTCACGTCGCCAAGCAGGATTCAACCCCCATGATCCTGTTCATCGGGCAGGTCGAAAGAGGAGTTTCCGGCCGGGAAGCGTTTCAAGAGGTCGATTTCTGCGAGATGTTCGGGCCTCTGGCGAAATGGGCAGCGCAAATCGATAGTCCCGCCCGCATTCCCGAATACATAAGCCGCGCCTTTCATATTGCGGTTTCCGGAAGGCCGGGGCCGGTGGTTCTGGCCCTGCCGGAGGACATGTTGAGAGAGGAAGCTGAGGTTCCTGATCCGGAACGCTATCAGCGCATAGAGCCCCGCCCGGCGCCCGAGCAAATGTCGAGGTTCAAGGAGCTGCTTTCTCAAGCGAAGCGCCCATTGGCAATTCTTGGCGGCGGAGGTTGGGACGCCGAAACGGCCGGCCGGATCGAAGCGTTCCTAAGCGCAGGCGGCGTGCCAGCTGCGGTCACCTTCCGCCGGCAGGACTATTTCAACAATGATAACCCCTGCTATGCCGGCGACATTGGGGTGAACGTAAATCCCGCCTTGGCCGAGCGGATCAAGGAGGCAGACTTGATTATCGCCCTTGGCACCCGCCTTAGCGAAGCGTCCACAAGCGGGTATACGCTCCTGGACATTCCAAGACCCAAGCAAAAGCTTATTCACGTTCATGCCGATGCTTCCGAGCTTGGCCGTGTTTACCAGGCAGACCTGCCGATTAATGCAAGCCCGCGCAGCTTTGCTCAAGCGCTCGCAGTGACGCCGGCGCCAGAAGGAAGCGGCTGGAAAAAATGGCGGGAGGAAGCCCGCAAAGATTACGAGAGTTGGCGGCAACCCACAAATACGGCCGGGACATTGCAAATGGCCGAGATCATGAGCTGGCTAAGAAAGCGATTGGCGCACGACGCAATCATAACGAATGGCGCGGGCAACTACGCCGCCTGGATCCATCGTTTTTTCCGCTTCCGGCAATTTGGCACGCAGCTTGGCCCGGCGTCGGGCTCAATGGGCTATGGTGTGCCGGCTGCGGTCGCCGCGAAACTGCTCTATCCGGAGCGGACCGTTGTCGCATTCTCAGGGGACGGCTGCTTCCTAATGACGGGGCAGGAATTTGCGACGGCGATGCAATATAAGGCGCCGGCCATCTTCATCGCCGTTAATAACGGCATGT
>JBAUNL010000376.1:0-3028 GCA_049579205.1 Rhodomicrobium sp.
GGTGCAGCCTCCATCGCAGGGCTCCTGATCACGACCGAGGCGATGGTTGCCGAGCGGCCGAAGAAGGAAGGAAACCACGCGCCGATGCCTGGAGGCATGGGCGGGATGGGCGGAATGGACTACTAACCCCCCCCAACCCACTCTGCGCACGCACAACACGGGTCCGTCACGGGCATGTCGTCGACTAGAAAGCATGTCCGTTCGCGCCCCGGCACTGCCGTTCGCAGATACGCGGACGACTTCATCGCCGGCTTTCAGCACGAGCACGAGGTTAAGGCGTTCCAGCTGGATTTGAAGGAGCGTTTGCGCAAGTTCGAATTGGCGTTGCATCCGGACAAGACCCGGCTGATCCGCTTTGGCCGCCACGCGGCCAGGGAATGCAAGGCGCGCGGCGAGGGGAAGCCCGAAACCTTCGGCTTCCTCGGCTTCACGCATTTCTGCACGCGATCGAAAAAGAACGGGGCGTTTGTCGTTGGACGCAAGACGATCAAGAAACGGATGGTGGCTAAGCTTCGGGCGTTAAAGGTGGAGTTGCGCAAAAGAATGCACGATTCCATCGCCGCGACGGGAGAGTGGCTGAACCCGCTCCTCAAGGGGCATCTCAACTACTTCGCCGTGTCCGGCAACAGCCCAAGCCTATGGTGGTTCTTCAACGAGGTGCGCTGGCTTTGGCTGCGTTCGCTCCGGCGGCGCAGTCAGAAGGCGTTCCTGAATTGGGAGAAATTCATCCGCCTTATCGGCCGGTTCTTTCCGCCGATCAAGATCCTGCACCCGCAGCCGTTACACCGCTTCGACGCCAGGACCCAAGGGAGGAGCCCGGTGCGTTAGCAGCGCTCGCCGGGATCTGTGCGGGGGGCGAGGAGTAATCCTCGTCTCTACCGCGACCGAATTCAGCCGCGGCCCTTGAGGCGGCCCTCAGAGTGCTTGCCAAGCAGTATTGGGGTAGTAGCAAGAACCTGCACGGGTAGGTGAAAGCCGGGTCTGCAGGTGGCCGGACCACCCGCTCATCAATGGGAAGAGATAGATGCCGGCAGGGGTCATCATTATGCCGGTACCACAACTCGCCGTTCCGCTTTTTCGTGCTGTTCGTCGATGCAGCGCCCGAGCTCTGCAATGAGAAGCTCTGGCCGGAGCGGTTTCATGAGTGCGGGAGCACTCTTGAACGCGGGCGGGTACTGTTCACGCGAATAGCCAGATAGCGTTACGAACGGTATCTCGCTCTCAATAAATTCAAGCGCAACCGGCTCTGACGTCTCACCGCCAAGATTGATGTCGAGTACGGCGGCATCGCATCTCTCGCGCTTTAAAAGGTCGAGAGCTGCTGTGGCCCCTGCCACAGGCCCCGCAACATCGAAACCCGCAGCATCAATGACTTGTGCTATTTCCATTGCCACAAAGGGTTCGTCTTCAACAACAAGAACGCGGGATCGGGTGCTCACTGACGCCGAGGCGCCGGCAGGCCCAGACCTCCCGGATGAACGAGCAGAGCGGCCGCCCTCCAAAACGTCTGCCGCCCTGCACGAAAGCCGCCAGCTGAGCCCGGTCACGGCGAAACCGAGATCGATCTTAGCATCGAGGCTCATCTCGGCCAGGTGACAAATGACCGTCGAGCCAAAACCCGAATGGCACGGCACTGAGACGGGAGGGCCACCCTCTTCGCGCCAGCTCATTCTAAAAGTAGCTTCACCCGCCTCGGAAGGCTCAAGCCCCCATTCGATCTTGACCTGACCGCCGTTGATGAGCGCTCCGTACTTGCCAGCATTCGTGGAGAGTTCATGCATGACCAGGCCGATGGTTTGAGCCGCCGCTGCCGAGACAAAAACGGGCGGCCCTCTCAGCTCAATCCGCGTGCCGATCAAGTCCCTGAAATGTGCGAGCTGAGACTTGACGACTTCGCTGAGGCTGGCGCCTCTCCATTCGTTCTTCACGAGCAAATCCTGGCTTGCAGCCAGCGCTTGGATGCGCTCGCCAAAACGTCCGATGAAGTCACCCGGAGTTTTTGCAGCTGTCTGCCGGGCGATCGCCTGCACGACGGAGAGCATGTTCTTGGAGCGATGATTGACCTCCTGTAAGAGGAGGCTGACTTGATTCTCGTACCGCTTGTGCTCGGTCATATTGGTGACAAGTGCCATGATGTGTGTGGGCTGGCCAACTCCATCGCGTAACAGCGAGAGGTATCTATGGCCCCACAAGATAGTACCCTCTTTGCTGAAATACCGGCTCAGAATCTCAAACGAAGGGATGTCGCCTGCAATAAGCCGGTCCTGTTGAACCTTATTCGCGGCGGAATCCTCTGGATGGATGAGATCAGAGCAGATGAGCTCCCGAAGCTCTTCCTCAGTGTAGCCCAACATGGCGGAATATGCAGGATTGCAGGACTGAAATCTGCCGCCGAGGTCCATGATGGCAATGCCGGTACCGGCCCGCTCAAAAATGCCGCGGAAGCGCTCCTCGCTCTCGCGCAGCGCAATCTCCGCCTTCTTCTGCTGCGAGATATCCACGATGACAGCGATAAAGTGGTCGATTGCTCCGCCGTCTTTCCGGGCGCAACTGATTCTCAGCCTTACCCAAACGATCGAGCCGCCTTTGTGAACATACCGTTTCTCCATGCCGAAGCTGTCGATTTCACCGCGGTACATTCTCTTGATTTGAGGAAGATGCGCCTCGAAGTCGTCGGGATGCGTGACATCCTTAACAGTCTTGGTAAGAAGTTCCACAGCAGAATAGCCGGTGATCTTGCACAGTCGCGGGTTTACGAGGAGCCATCTGCCGTTGGGAGCGATATGCGCGATTCCAACTGCAGCGTTCTCAAAGGTCTCGCGAAAAAGCGCTTCCCTACTCGCAAGTTTTTCCCGGGCCTCGATTTCCGCGGTTATCACCTCTTTAAACGCCAACGCGCCACGGATCTTACCGTTGGGGTCCCTCCACGGTTTCATAGACCAGCGCACCCAATCGGTTCTCCCATCGGTTCGGGGCACGGGGTCTTCGTCGCAAGCAACCTCCTCTCCGGTAAGAACGCGCTTATGCA
>JBAUNL010000377.1:0-5205 GCA_049579205.1 Rhodomicrobium sp.
CGCGTTGTTTAGCGCGAATGACGAAGTGCGCGGCACGGCGCCGGGCATATTGGTAACGCAATAATGAATAACGCCTTCCCCGACATAGGTTGGGCGGTCGTGAGTCGTGGGACGGCTGGTCTCGAAACAGCCGCCTTGATCGATGGAGATATCGACCGCAACCGAGCCAGGGCGCATGCGCTTGACCATGGCGCGGCTGACAAGTTTTGGCGCCGCAGCTCCCGGCGCCAGCACCGCGCCGACCACAACGTCGGCGGCGGCTACCTCCCGCTCGATTGTTTCTGCGGTTGAGAACAGCGTCTGAAGCTGTGAACCGAATTGCAAGTCGATTTCGTAGAGCCGCGGAAGGGATTTATCGATGACGGTGACGGAAGCTTCCATGCCCATCGCCATCCGCGCCGCATTCGTGCCCGCCACGCCGCCACCAAGGATTACCACCTTGGCCGCCGCGACGCCCGGCACGCCGCCGAGAAGAACGCCAGCGCCGCCTTGCTCCTTTTCCAGGTTATGCGCTGCGACCTGCACGGACATGCGCCCCGCGACCTCGCTCATCGGCGCCAAAAGGGGTAATCCGCCGCGGGCATCCGTTACGGTCTCATAAGCGATGCAGGTCGCGCCAGAGCGCAGCAAGCCTTCCGCCTGCGGTTTGCCGGCGGCAAGATGGAGGTAGGTAAAAAGAAGCTGGCCCGGCCGCATGAACTGGATTTCCGCGGGCTGCGGCTCCTTCACCTTCACGATCATGTCCGCCGTGGCGAACACTTCCTCCGAATTTCCAGCAATGGTGGCTCCTGCTGCCGCATAGGCACCATCGCCGAAGCCTATGCCAAGCGCTGCGCCGCTCTCCACAAGCACCTGATGACCGTGATGGACGAGCTCGCGCACACTTCCCGGCACAAGCCCAGCGCGGTATTCTTGGGTTTTGATTTCTTTGGGCACACCAATAAGCATGGTACGGTTCTCCCGAAGCAGCCCTTGTGACGCAATTTTCAGCAGGGAAACTTTCACCCGGCTTGCAAAAGTCCTTGAGACTCCTCTCGCAAGCCAACGAATCCGCCCGCCGGGTCATCAATTGCGGTCGTCACGATTTCTCGCCCGTTATGACATAAAGCGCATCGGCCGTTGGCGCCAGCCGGTATGTTTCAGGCTCCGAATGAACTTCCGGGTGGCGCATCGCATAGAGCTTGGTCACATCCCGGTTAGGATCGCAGCTCCGAAACCTGCGATGGCGAGGACAATGAGTGCTGCAGCACTCCCCCTCGTGGCGCGGACACCCGCAAACAGAGCAGCATATGCTGCCTTGAGCAGGTTGTTCGAGGAAGCAGCGATCAATATGGCCGCGGCGATTGCTTCGCTCGAAATTCCAGACGCGCCCCCTTGCGCAAGGTTGAGAACGAAGGGGTCGATATCGGTGATCCCGACGATGGCAGCGAGCGAATAGAGTCCGGCGAGGCCGAACTTAGTCTTGACCCACGCGGAGAGCAACGAGGTGACCACGAACAGAGCTGCAAAAATGGCTGCGGCGGCAAGCTCAAGCGGATTTTGGCTCACGGGCTTGTGGATCGCCTCGGCCGGCGCTGGCCTCGGAACCCAATATTGCCACGCGCAGATCAACATTGCGGCCAGGCTCAGAGCGAGCAGCGGAACCGCAAGACGCCATGCAAGCGCAAGGTTAAACACGGCCACGATTGCCAGAATTCGAACATACATAATCCCAGTGGCAAGGGTAATTCCGGCCTGCGCATGACGCCGCAGCGAAGCGTCCTCGGCGGCCTGACGGGCGAGGACGACCGTGGTGGCCGTGGAAGAGTAAAGGCCACCCAGCGCCGCCATCCACAAGCCGCCCGCCGCGGGAGCCCAGTAATGCTGGGCGAGATAACTCGCATAGGAGAGTGTGCAAACGACGAGCAACGCATACCAAGCCTGCCGCGGTGTAATGCTTGTGAGCGTCGTCACCGGTTCGTTTGGGAGCAACGGGAGGACGAGACCGGTAAGGATCAGGAACTGGCCTAGTACCACGATCTCCTTGATTTCGACGCGGCGCGCAAGTTGGTGAAGACGTTCGCGACTGGTAAGAAGCAAAACCGCCGCTACCGTAGTCCCGACCGCGACCCAATTGGGTAACGCCAACGCGACCGCGCCAAGCAGGAAGGCGTGCACGTTGAGCAGGAGGACCACGATGCCAACGTTCGGCTCCCCTTGCTCATCGGGTTCGCGAATATGCTCGCGGTAGAAGATGGCGAGCCAGGTTCCGAGTACCAACAAACCGCCGGTCAAGGGGACAAGATGGACGGGGTCAAAGAGGTAAAGCATGCCGCCGGCGAGAGCCTGCATCGGGAACGTGCGGATCCCGCCCGGGCGCTTTGCCGGAGCGCCAGCGAAAAAGCCCTCGAACGCGAGCCCGAGAAAGAAACTCAATCCGAGCAGCAGGCCAAAGTTTGCGGCCGAGGGGGCGACGTTCATAGGCGTGCACCTCGGTTCTGATTGGAGGACGCCATCTCCGCCATCGGCCCCTTCGCGAACATCGGTTCGGCTTTATTGAACACCCAAATTAACCAAACAGGATTCGCGCCCGGAATTATGGAGCCGTGACATCGCAAAATCGCGCTTCACCGGAGCCAAGGCAATCCTGAAAGAAGGAGGGGTTCGGCGAGAGTGCGCCGGAACTAAGGTGAATATTAAACATTTTGGCAGCGGCGCCGGTTGACCATAGCGTCTACCTCGAAGGAAACAAGATCCCCGCATTTCATCACTCGTCATTTAAGGTCGATTTAGCGTCATACGGGTGGAATTGCCCACCTGAAAGAGACTGACTGTCATGAACTCCGAAAAATTTCTTATATCCAGGCGCCCGAAGCTGGCGTCGCTCACCGATCACCCGCGCGTGGGTTTCGCAGATTATGAACGGCAGTTGAAGGTCTTGCAGTCAAGACTTCAATCGATCCAGCAGGCCTATCTCGGAACGCGAGACCATGCGGTTGTTGTTCTCGAGGGTCGGGATACGGCCGGGAAAGGAGGCGTCGTCCGCAGGCTCGGATGGACGCTCGATCCGAGAAGCTTCAAGGTGCATCCCATCGCCGTGCCTTCGGCGCACCAAAAAACGCAGCATTATCTTCAGCGGTTTTGGAAAAATCTTCCAGAACACGGCCAGATCGCGGTGTTCGATCGGTCTTGGTATGGTCGGGTTCTTGTGGAGCGCGTCGAGGGGTTCGCCTCAAAAGCCGAATGGAAGAGGGCTTACGGCGAGATCAATGAGTTTGAGAGGCTGCTTGTAGCGGACGGCACGCGTATCACAAAAATCTTTTTGCACATCAGCTCTGAGGAACAGGTCAAGCGCTTCAAGGATCGGCTCACCAATCCGCTGAAGCGTTGGAAGCTCACCTATGAGGATTTTCGCAATCGCGACCGATGGGAAGATTACGAAATCGCCATCGAGGATATGATGGACAAAACCTCGACGGATGTTGCGCCCTGGTATCTCATTCCGGCAAACGATAAGTCTTACGGTAGGCTGGCGGTGTTCCAACTCCTGATCGAGCGACTTGGCAATGGAGTCGATTTGCAGCCCAAGCCGCTCGATCCGAAAACCGCCGAAGCAGCTGCTCAACTGTTTGAGGCCAAGCCTTAAGGGCACCATGCTCGGGAGGTTGTGGCGCAGGCGAAGCGCCGCTAATTCCTGCCCGGTCCCAGGCTGCTTTCGCAGACGCGCGTCTATGTTTGGAATGCCGGTTACTGGGGACCCCATGTAGGCTTTTATGGGGGCGTATCTTATGGATTTGGTTATGGCGGTTCTGGCTTCGCTGGCGGACGGTGGGTTGGCGGTGCGTTTAGCTACAACCGGGCCGTCATGAATGTCGGCGTGTCAGTGTCGATTACCAATGTCTATAACGAGAAGGTCGTCGTCAACAATACGACGAATGTCAGCTTCAATGGCGGGAGCGGGGGCGTCCAGGCGCATCCGAACGCCCAGGAGCTTGCCGCGGCAAGGGAACCGCATACCCCGCCGACCGGCGCACAAATGAAACATCAGCAGCTCGCAAGCAAAAACCCGGACCTCAAAAGATCAAGAAATGGGGGCAAGCCACCAATCGCAGCAACGAGGACCGCTGGCGATTTCAGCAAGAAGAGCGTCGTTGCCGCGAAGTCTGCCGGTGGAGGACCTGTCAAGCCCGCCTCGCTAAAGACCCACCAAGACGGCAATAAAAATGCTAACCCAAACTTAAAACACGGCGCAAATCCTAATGCTCCTAAAGGCACAGGGCCGGGTGGACATCCCCTCGCTAAAAGGCCGGCTCAGGAGGATAAGAAGAAAAAGCCGCCTAACGGGTAAGCATAGATAGGTAACAAGAAGGCGGCTCGGAACGGTCCGCCGCTATGACGACAACCGCACTGATCAGGCCGGACAGGTCGCTGCTGTGGTTGGCTTGCAGCATGATGGCCTCGATCTGAAGGTATTGGCGGGCTACAGTTCGACGCGAGACATTATGCGAGAGAAACCTAGGCCGGCTCGGAGTTTTGGTTCGCCATGGCGGCCAACGTGGGTGGTAGCGTACCAAGCCACGATGGATCGGGTATCTTGCCCACTTTGGTATGGTGCCCAAGGTTCCCCTTGGGCCTCCACGGCGCGGTCTCGATCCCAACCGGTGAACCCATTCGGCTATGCGGCCGCCATCGCCGCCTGCCGGCAGAAGCAGGACGCCTTGATCGGGATCTCTGCCCGCGCCATCGCCAGGTCGAGCCTCTGCTTGATCAGCGCAGCCTCGACCTTCTCGCCGCGGCGGCTCAAGCATTCGTGCAGCCCGTGCAGCGACCATAGATTGTCAGGATGCTGGCAGGCCCGGCTCAGTTTGCCGTCGAGCCCGAGATCGGAGCGGTACACCGCCTCGGCCTCCTCGATGTTTCCCTGCTCCAGGAGAAGCGCCCCGAGCGCATGGCGGGCCGGCTGCATCCAGCCCCAGGGCTCGTCATAGGGCAACGCGTCGTCAATCTCGACGGACCTTCGCAGATGTGCGAACGCCGCGTCATAGTTGCCCTTGCGGTATTCCAACTCGCCGTTGAGCATTTCCTCAGCCACGCCCAGCAGATCGACGACGGTGTTGTTATGCACGCGCCGGCTCTCTGGCACGCGTGCTTTTGCCGCCGTGAGCAGCGCCTTCTCGGTCTCGGCCTTCTTAACATGGCCGAGCGCCGAATGCGCCAAGGCCTTGG
>JBAUNL010000378.1:0-49505 GCA_049579205.1 Rhodomicrobium sp.
CTCTAAGCCCTTTGTTTGCGCATGATCTTGCCGCAAAACCGGTACCCACTTTTGCGGATCATGCGCTAGGACGCGAGCGCCGTGCCCTCGGGAGAGGCGAGCTGCAATCCGGCAAGCCGAGAATAGACACCACCTGCATTGACGAGGAAGGCATGCGTGCCTTCCTCGACAAGCCGGCCTTCGTCGATGACCAAAATGCGGTCCGCGTTCATCACGGTTGCCAGCCGGTGAGCGATCACCAGCGTCGTCCGGCCGCGCATGACGCGCTCAAGCGCGGTCTGCACCAGCTTCTCGCTTTCCTGGTCGAGCGCGCTTGTGGCCTCGTCGAGCAGCAGGATGGGCGCGTTCTTCAGAATAGCCCGGGCGATCGCAATACGCTGGCGCTGGCCACCTGAAAGCACAACCCCGTGCTCGCCAAGGTTGGTGTAGTAGCCCTTGGGCAGCTGCTCGATGAATGTGCCGGCAAGCGCCGCACGCGCCGCCGCCTTCACTTGCTCATCGGTAGCACTAGGGGATCCATAGCGAATGTTGTCGATGACCGACTCGGCGAAAATGATCGTGTCTTGCGAAACGAGCGAGATTCGCTTTCTGAGAGCTGAGAGGCTCGCCTTGTCTACAGGAACGCGATCAATGTAAACCTTGCCGTGTCGCGCATCGTAAAACCGCAAAATCAAGTTGAAAATCGTGCTTTTTCCCGCTCCTGACGGCCCGACAATCGCTACTCTCTCGCCAGGACGCACGACAAAGGACACTTCATGCAGCGCTTGCTGCTCCGGGCGCAGCGGATAGGTGAACGACACGTTATCGAATGTGACCTCGCCCTTGGCATGTTCTGGAAATGGCCTGGGCTCGGCCGGGTCGGCAATGTCAAGCTTCACGGCGAGGAGTTCCGCGAGCCGCTCGGCTGACCCTGCGGCCTGCTGCATTTCCCCCCAAACCTCGGACAGCTCTCCAAGCGAGGCCGCCGCCAGCACCGCGTAAAGAACGAATTGGGTGAGGGCGCCGCCTGTCATGACGCCACTCATGACATCATGAGCACCATACCAAAGTACCCCGACAATGCTGCCGAAAATTATAAAAATCGCGGAGCCCGTCAGCATCGCGCGCCGCTTAGTTCTCGATACAGCCGCATCGAAGGAACGCTCGACCGCTCTTGCGAAGCGCGCCGCAATCATGTCTTCCGAGGTGAACGCCTGCATCGTGCGGATGGCAGACAGATTCTCGCTCGCGAATGACGAGGAAGCGGCCATCTCGTCCTGCGCTTTCCGGCTGAAGCGGCGCACGGTGCGGCCGTATAGGATGAGAGGCACGACGATAAGCGGGATAACGACGACGACGAGCAAGCTGAGCTTTACATTTGTGACGAGCATGAGCGCGACCGCGCCGATGAACATCACGCCATTTCGGAGGACCTGGCTGACCGACGTCGTAACCGCTGCCTTGACCTGCGTGGTGTCCGCATTCAATCGCGACATAAGCTCGCCAGAGTGCGTGCGCTCGTAGAAGGCCGGGCTTAGGCGCGTAAGGTGACTGAAAACGTCGTCCCGTAGGTCGGCAACAACGCGTTCGCCGAGCCACGCCACACAATAGAAGCGGCTCCCGCTGGCGGCGGCGAGTACAAATCCCACAGCGAAAAGCCCGGCGAAATAGATATTGATGACGCCGCGATTTTCGGGCGAAAATCCGCGATCGATCATCTCCCGCACGCCGACTGGCAGTGCGAGTGTCGCGGCAGACGCTAGGAGGAGGGCAACAAGCGCAAGAAGTGCGACGCTCTTGTGCCGGAAGAGATATGGCCAGAGCAAGCCAAGCGGCTTTAGGCTGCGGCGGGCCGCCGAGACTTCCTTTGCCGGCGGCGTGGTTTTTGGGATGGCCTTCTTTGAAGACCGCCGAGCACGGGTTTCGTCGATTTCCTGCACACTCACGGGCTTACTCACAATCCCCGCCCGCGCTCACGCCAAAATCAACGAATGCGCGCGGCGCGACCACGCTTCTTCTTGTCATCCTCTTATCGCGTCTTGTATAGCAACAGCAAATCGCAAAATACAAGGCGCACATCCGCGCACGATAGGGAAACACTATGAAAAAAGATATTCACCCCGATTATCACAAGATTACGGTTGTGATGACCGACGGCACGCAATTTGAGACCTTTTCCACCTATGGGCAGGAAGGGCAGAAGCTGCAACTCGACATCGATCCGAAGACGCATCCGGCCTGGACCGGAGGCAACCAGCAAATCATGGACCGCGGCGGACGCGTCAGCAAGTTCAAGAGAAAGTTCGAAGGCTTCTTGAAGTAGGCGGGCCATTAAGCCCGCCTGTGCACGGGTGCCGCCTATGCTGCTAGGCGCGGCTGCTGGCGGGCGGCTTCCGCGAGGAGTGCCATCGCGGCTTGGACGCCGCCTTTCCGGTGCGGAATACCGGCAAGTTCGAGCCCCATTTCCACGCCTGAAAGAGCGCCGAGAATTGTGAGGTCGTTCGTGTCACCGAGGTGGCCGATGCGGAAAACCCTGCCGGCGAGCTTATTCAGGCCCGTTCCCAGAGACATGTTGAAGTGTTCAAGGATAACGGCGCGGAGGTGATCGGCGTTGTGACCTTCCGGAACGAATACGGCCGTTACTGTGGCGGAATAGTACCTCGGATCGCGGCAGACTGTCTCCAAGCCCCATGCCTGCACTGCGCGGCGCGTTGCTTCGCCGAAGCGGCGATGCCTTGCGAAGACGTTGTCGAGGCCTTCTTCGTGAAGCATCGCAATAGCTTCGTCGAGGCCGTAAAGAAGATTGGTCGCGGGCGTGTAGGGAAAGAAGCCGCGTTCGTTGTTGGCGAGCATGTCCGACCAGTCGAAATAGGCATGCGCAAGCTTGGATGTTCGCGCGGCCTTGAGGGCTTTAGCGCTAGCCGCCGTAAACGCGAGCCCAGGCGGCAGCATGAGGCCCTTCTGTGACCCGCCGATCGTGACGTCGACCTGCCACTCATCGTGCCGGTAATCAATCGAAGCAAGAGAAGAAATGGTATCGACCATGAGAAGTGCGGGATGATTGACCGCGTCCATTTGCCGCCGGATTTCTCCTATGGGCGACACGCAACCGGTCGAAGTTTCGCTATGAGCGACGCAAACCGCTTTGATTTCGTGATTGCGGTCTTCTGCCAGGCGTGCGCCAATAGCCGCGGCGTCGGCGCCGATTCGCCAGTCCGATGGGATGAACTCCGGCATCAGACCCAGCCGTTCCGCCATGTTCCGCCAAAGGGTCGCAAACTGACCGGTCTCGAACATCAAGACCTTATCGCCCGGTGAGAGCGTATTGCTAAGTGCGGCTTCCCATGCACCCGTCCCGGAGGAAGGATAGATGATAACGGGTCCTGACGTTTTAAAAATCGTCTTCACGCCCTCGAGTACCCGGTGACCGAGTTTCTGAAATTCAGGCCCTCTGTGGTCAATCACCGGCCGCGAGATCGCGTGCAAAATGCGGTCAGGGACTGGCGTCGGGCCCGGAATTTGCAGAAAATGACGGCCCGCGACTCGCGGCGCATTCGTTCCCATATGTATTATTCCTCTCGTTCCGGCAGTTTGCGCTCTGGTGGCGTTACTGGTATGCAATATTCCAAGCGGCGGTCACACTCAAACAAATTAGCAGAGACAGGGCAATGGCTCTAGCGATGCCTTCGTTTGAAAGGCGGTTGCGTGGCATCCCCGGCTGCGAGGTGCTCACCAAGCTGTTCGATCGCGGCCGCTATGCTACTGACGCGTCTTCCTATCAGGTAATACCTCAAGCCGTTGCCATCCCAAAGTCCATGGATGCCGCAGCGGAAACGATTTTAGCTTGCCGTGAGGAGGGGATCAGCGTGACTGCCCGTGGCGGCGGCACTTCGCAAGCAGGCCAGACAATCAATTCCGGCGTCATTATCGATGTCTCTAAGCATCTCAACCGCATCCTGCATCTGGATGTTGAAAACCGCCGCGCCATTGTCGAGCCCGGCCTTGTGCTCGATGAGCTAAACAGGCTGCTCCAGCCGCACGGGCTTTGGTTTCCGGTCGACGTTTCCACGGCAAGCCGCGCCACTATCGGCGGCATGGCAGCGAACAATTCCTGCGGTGGTCGCTCGCTGCGTTACGGCACAATGCGCGACAACGTGATCTCTATCGATGCCATGCTCGCGGACGGCTCTGATGTCCACTTTGGGCCGCAGCCTAACGGCAGGGCTTCAAAGCCGAACAGCAGGGAAGGACACCTGTTCCAGGACCTGACGGCAATCGCCGAGCGTGAAGCAGACGAGATCGCGGGCCATTTTCCGAAGGTGCAGCGGCGGGTTGGGGGCTACAACCTCGATGCCCTGGTCCCATCTGCCAGAGGCAACAATTTCGCGCACCTTCTCGTCGGTTCGGAAGGTACGCTCGCCTTCTTCAAGGCCATCGAGATCGGACTGTGGCCGGTCATGGGGCCTAGGGCAGTGGGTGTTTGCCATTTCGGGTCGTTTTACGAAGCCATGAATGCGGCCCAGCATCTTGTGACGCTGGCACCGCTTGCGATTGAACTCGTCGACCGCACCATGATTGGCCTCGCGCGGAAAATACCGCTTTTCCGATCCACCGTGGAAGAGTCGGTTCGGGGCGATCCTGAGGCTCTCCTTCTCGTCGAGTTTTCAGAGGATGAGGCGGAGAACAGAGCGCGTATTGCCCGCCTCCGCGATCTCATGAGCGATCTTGGCTTCGCCTGGGACAAAAACGGCGCGAAGTGGGGCGGCGTAGTCGAAGTTTTCGACCCAAGCCAGCAGTCCGCCCTTACGGATATGCGCACATCCGGGCTGAACATCATGATGTCCATGAAACAGGAGGGGAAGCCGGTCTCCTTCGTGGAAGACTGTGCTGTGCCGCTCCAACACCTGGCGGAATATACAAGCAAACTTTCGGATATTTTCGAGCGTAACGGCACTCGCGGCACCTGGTATGCCCACGCATCGGTAGGGTGTTTGCATGTCCGGCCGATCCTTAACCTGAAACTTGACGCGGATCTTGCCGCCATGCGGCGCATTGCTGAAGAGACCTTCGCTCTCGTGCGCGATTTCAAGGGTTCTCATTCAGGGGAGCACGGCGACGGTATTGCACGCTCGGAATTTCACAAGCCAATGTTCGGGGAGCGGCTCACACGGGCTTTCGAGGAAATCAAGGACCGTTTGGACCCGTGCGGTCTATTTAACCCAGGCCGCATCGTCCGAGCGCCGCGCTTCGACGACAGGGATCTGCTGCGATTCCATCACGGCTATGGCATTTCGGATAAAAGGCCTGCCCTTGATTGGAAAGCTTATCCCGGCGGCGCAGAGGGGCTGCAGGGCGCGGCCGAAATGTGCAACAACAATGGGGCCTGCCGCAAGCTTCAGGGCGGGGCTATGTGTCCCTCCTATCGCGTCACGAAAGACGAGAAAGATGTAACGCGAGGCCGCGCGAACACGTTGAGACTCGCGCTCTCCGGCCAACTGGGACACGAAGCGCTTGCATCGAAGGAAATGGCTGAGACGCTGAAGCTCTGCGTCTCCTGCAAAGCTTGCCGGCGGGAATGCCCGGCCGGTGTTGACATGGCGCGCATGAAGATCGAGCTGCAGGCCGCCCGCGCAAGGAAGCACGGGGTGGGGCTCGGTGACCGCCTGACCGCATACCTGCCGTATTACGCGCCGTCTGCCGCGCGGTTCCCCTTGGTCCTGAACAGCCGCAATCACGCCCGCCTCCTGGCACGTGGCTTTGAACTGTTATCCGGCTTCAGTGCTGAACGCCGGCTTCCCGCGTGGCGGGCTGATGCATTCTTTGCCCGGTCAGATATTGAGGGCGAGGCCGGTGGGAAGCCCGTGGTCCTGTTCGCGGATACTTTCAACCGCTATTTCGAGCCAGAAAATCTTCATGCAGCGGTGACCGTCCTTTCTGCCGCTAGCTATACAGTCCATCACGCAAAAGCCCGAAACGGCGAGCGACCGCTTTGTTGCGGACGCACCTTCTTAAGCGCCGGGCTCGTTCAGGAGGCACGCGCCGAGATGGTGCGCACCTACAAGGCGCTGGAGCCGCATTTGGAAGCCGGGACGCCTGTCCTGGGGCTGGAGCCATCCTGCCTTTTGACGTTCCGCGATGAGTTTCAGGCTGTATTGCCTGGCAAGCGGGGCGAAAAGCTGGCGCGGCAAGCATTGCTGTTTGAGGAGTTCATTGCTGCCGAAGCCGAACGCGGCTCGTTTCAGGCTGCCTTTGAAACACTCCCAACGGATGTTCATTTACATGGGCACTGCCACCAGAAAGCATTCGGTGCCATGGGCGCGGTGGAGCAAACCTTGCATCTCGTGCCCGGTCTGAAGGTCAGACCAATTGAATCAAGCTGTTGCGGGATGGCTGGCTCTTTTGGGTATAAGGCGGAGACCATAGGCATCTCCAAAGCAATGGGAGAGCTTTCTCTCCTGCCCGCTGTTCGGGCTGCCGCACCCGACTCGCTGATTGCTGCAGATGGCTTCTCATGCAGGCATCAAATCCAGGATGGGTCCGGACGCGAGGCCTTGCACGTGGCGAGAATACTGGCAGGTGCGCTTAAGGCAGATTCTAAAACTATCGCTTGAGAAGAGGTGCAGCGCGGGTTATCTAGGGGCGATGGCAACTCAATTTGCCGCCCTGTCTTTTGCGGGGGTGTAGCTCAGTCGGTTAGAGCGCCGGCCTGTCACGCCGGAGGCCGCGGGTTCGAGTCCCGTCACTCCCGCCAATTCCCAAAATCACGCTAGAAACCCATTTATCCGCGCTAGCTTTGCGACTAAAGAAGTAATTTAAAGCTGATGAGCTGCGAAGTAAGGCGTCCCATTCTTCTTCTGCACTGCCTATCTGGAACCCTTCCCAGGCTTTGAAGGCACCCCTCGCGTGACAAAGCCTTTCAAAAGGCACGCGCTTGCCGAAGGTTTCGAAGCGGCGTTGTCTCGAACACAGCAAAGCTAATGCTGAAGAGGGCAACGCCGAACGCAGGTTAAACGGAAGTTCGAGGCCGGCCCCGATGAGGAACATAAGCGCGCCAACGGCGATTTTGCCGGGATCATGGCACGGAATATGATCGCCGGAGATTTGCCCGGTAACCCCGATATTCTGCGAATACACATCGACCGCGGCCTCACCTTCGATAAAGTCGCAGCGCTTGATCCCACAGCTGCTCCCCTTGGCACGGACGATGAAGCTGCAGGTAGACCCCCAACCGCCGCAGCGGTCACTAAGGCTCTTAGAAAAGAGTCGTACCCCGCTGTCCCAGATGGCTTCTTTTACCGGGAAAGCCCCGCGCAGCGCTTAGGCGTTCGTTTGATTTTCCTGGTAATTTTCCTGATCTACGCTTTGATTGCGATGTTGGCCGGGTTTCTATAGTGACCGAAGACGCGAGCTTTTCAGAGGGTCTGACCATCGCGGCGGCGAAGTCATTTGCCTAAGCCGGGGGCTGCGAAATTCTTCTCAACCTATGACGTACAGGCAGGCGTCGAAGCGGTGCTTCGGCCCCGGCCCTTTGTTTGTCTTTCGAGCTGGTCTAAAAGCCGGTTTGAAAAACGCTCACTATCGATCTCAATCTTCCAAATCGCTCCAGCCATGAAGACCACTAATCCAAGCCAAAAGACCCCAAGTATCACAGCGGCTTACCCTAAGATTGCATGCGTATGCAAATGTAGGCTGCCTCAATTCTAATGTAAACAATACAGTTATGTAGCTTGGCCCTATGGTTAACCGATGATCCAGGCCCGGGTGCGGACACATTAGAGTCGACGTCAGCGCCTGGGCAGCCACTTCCGTCATTCCGCCAATTTTGGCATGCCGTCCCCGACGCCTGTGATCCTTCTCGTCCTACCGCCATCTTCGCGAACCATGATAAATTTATGGCCTAGGCGGGCTTTCTAGAAAGGTTACCAATTTTTCTCGTTCAAAATACTTAGCAAGCTATGTACACTCGCCTATTTTACACTCATCTTTACTACTTCGGCCCTCGCGTGATGACCCTGGACTTCCACGGTTGTTTCCCGTTTCGAAGTTCCTGATTCCAAACCTCGGAGATCGCTATGCAGAATACGCCGAACTTTACGGACCTTCCCGATTCCATCCGCAGCATTATGAAATCCAGCATCGAACAGGCCCGGAAGGCATTCGACACCTTTGTCGCCTCGAGCGAAAAGGTGATCCAGGGTACCGACACATCCTCGAACCCCGTCGCCGATAATCTCAAGCAATTGAACGAGAAAATCGCCACTTTCACAAAACAGAATGCGGATGCAAACTTCAACCTTGCCATGCGGCTTGCTGATGCCCGCCAGTTGAGCGAAATCGTCGAACTCCAAAACGCGCATGTCCGGGAGCAGATGGAAACATTCAGCCGCCAGCTGGAAGAGCTTCGTGAACTTACCGTAAAGGCGGTGAAGGACGGGTCGAAGGTGGCAAGCTCTGCCGTGCAGACAGCCGGGAACTCGACGCAATCGAATCCATATTTTGGGAGCTAGATCAGCGCAGTACAGGCTTTCGTTGGCTTTAGGTTAATGCGAAGCCTCGAAGCGCCGCAGCTTTTTTATTTGCGCTATAGCCGATTGAAATGCTACCCCGGAAGATGCTTCCGCGCCATGAGGGGCGGCGGCTCCTTGGACCGTAATCGGCCGGTCCAAAAGCCTAAAAGCTTGGGCACATCGTGGTGGGCGCGAATCCGGCACAATCCTTGCTTAAATTTTGGGCTGTCGGAGCCGGACATGGGCTGGGCAG
The DNA here is from genome assembly GCA_049579205.1 of Rhodomicrobium sp. Lineage (GTDB taxonomy): Bacteria > Pseudomonadota > Alphaproteobacteria > Rhizobiales > Rhodomicrobiaceae > Rhodomicrobium. The sequence continues at coordinate 8,740 of JBAUNL010000378.1, forward strand.
CCGATGAGTTTGAGTAAGGGAAGCGGACATGAAAAAAAAGGGCGTTCCGGAACAATCGTCAACCGTCATCAGGGCTTGGGCAGACGAGGACGACAAGAAGATCACTATTCAAATTGAGGATCGGGACGGCGAAACCATCGCTTTCATCCAGCTCAGCCCCGACAAGGCGTCGAATTTGTCTGACAATCTAGCCGTTTATGCGGCAAAGCTGAAGATGATCGGCCGCGACAAGGGTGCACCAAAGGTTACGGCTATGGGCCGCCCGACGCTGCTCTGCTGAGCACGATCCGCCGAAGGGCGCTACCAGTTTGCGACGGGAACAGCAACAGCGGAAGGTTTAGCGGGCCGTCGAAAGCCCAGCTAGAGCCCACCCGGAAACGAAAGTCGAAGCAGAAAAGACAACACGGTTTTTTGCCTGTCTCGCGAGGATAGCTTGCGGCGCTGGGTGCTGCCGGATATATAAAAGCTCGGCAGGTAATCGGAGTGTAGCGCAGCCTGGTAGCGCACCTCGTTCGGGACGAGGGGGTCGAGTGTTCGAATCACTCCACTCCGACCATTAAAATCAAGGACTTAAGAGCGCGCCAACCCGAAAAGTCGCGCTAAAGTCATTGGACCTGAAATCTCCTTTCTAGGTAATTCTTCGCTGACTTTGGCTGGTTCCAAGCGCTCCAACAGTGATGCCAGGTATCCTGATAAGGCCGAAACCGGGGGATGCAGGCTTCGAAACCGGCAGCACCAAATCGCCCGGCAAGATGTATCGGCACCGGCAATACGGTTGCGCTGCCTAGATGTGCAATTTCAGATTGCAACAATTTCTATATTGTCATAACAAATAATTCATTCCGAATTAAGTACGAGATTGCAGCATGCGCCATCAATCGCGATCAAAATGGCTTAGCCGGTTCGTTGCCGGATCGTGGCATAAGGTGATTGTGAACGAGTGTCCTGATGAGCGTGAACGCCGGCGCCGCGAACGCATCGCAAATATTAAGCTTGATATCGCGATGCGCGAGGCAATGCGGCAGTGGTGCCTCAGTAGCGAGAATAGAAAAATCTAGCCCCGCTTGTGGTATGAACTAAGCAGGTAACCGCCATATATTGGCACCTGGCCTCCGTTGTTGCGGATCAAAGGCAACTTCATGTAGGCGGCCCTAATGCATTTTCGTCCGGCTCGGTGTCGAAAGCGAGAGCAGAGCCGAGAAAATGATGCCGGCAAGAGCGCCGGAGGAGCTTGCTCCAAAGTCGATAATCTGCGCGCTTCGGCCAGGAATCCAAATTTGGAGAGTCTCAAGCATGGCGGCATAAGCACAAAGTGCAAAGGCAAGAGTTATGCGAGAGGTCAAGTTTCTCACTTGAATGCCCAATAAAATCGCCGTCATGAAATAAGCCAGAAAATGTTCGGCCTGGCCCGGAAGCCCGGTATGGGGGCGCGCCTGGCCGGGGACAAGGGAGAGGATCGCGATAGCCGGGACACACAACCAAGGTGCAAGGCGGAAAGCTGAGGCAAGAAAAAGGCGCATACGTTGCTTCCACCGGGCCTCAAAGGCCTCCGCGAATCACGTGTTTTTAGCAGTCTTTCATGCAATAGTCACGGCACAGCTTGTGGCACGGCTTGACTTCGGTGAATTCAGCATGGCGTCCCCTGCCAGGTGGGCGCGACTTTTTGAGCACGCCTAGACTTTACCGCAGTGATAGTCACTAAAGCCTTCACAAATCTTCGCGTTCACGGATCTGGCAAACTTGGATCTGATGCATCCAGTCTTTGCCTAATCAGGGGCTCTTCTGCGCTGCGAGCCAAGCCTGGAACCGTGCTTCCTTCCCCGCTGCGTCCAATTCCTCGAACCGTTCGCGAAGCTGACGCTCTAACTCTGCCCGGGCCAGCTCCGCGTGCTGCTTTTCCAGCCGTGTTTGCACCTCGGCAGTGGCCCGCGCCTCTTCCGCCCACTGAGCTTCAAGCCGCGCATGGGCCTCCACCTCTGCTGCCGAAAGCAGCGCGACCAGATTGCGCGCCTCCGCCGCGAGCTGCGATTCCTTCAACAGCCGCTCGCGATTCTCATGCGAAAGCTGCTCCAACAGCTCGGCTGCCTCAGTTTGCGTGGGCGGGCGCGCGTCGGTTGGCATCGCACCCCACACGAGCCGGTTGCAAGCAAGAACCCAGCGCTGCAATTCATTATTCGCATGAAGTTTCGCATTGGCGAGCTTGCTGAGCATGAATATGCAACGCTCGATTTCCCTGGCATGCGCCGCCTTAACTTCTTCGCTGACCGGTCCGGTATAGGCGAAACTTGCGTCGAATTGGTTTGTCATGAGGGGGCGTCCTTCTATAAACGAAGGCCGAAATGGCTAAAGTCTTGATTGTTCATGATCCCTCTCTCTGTAATCATTTTTTGCGCCCTTTGCGCAACCGCAAATCGTCGGCTCGAAACAAGTTCAGCCTAGGGGCTGGCGCCGTACTACGCTGTCGCCGAGTTGCTCCACATCATTTGGAAGGCACTCATAATCCGATAGCGTCTGCCAGTCTTACAGCCAGAGACCTCAAAATACCCTTATCGGCCGAGTTGATCGCGTGGAGCATGAGAAAGACCTTCTTCCTTCAGAAGACGAACTGGGTGACGATGAGCTTCGTTAGGTTCGGTGGGGCCTGGAAGGCGTGCCAAACGCCGGCCAACGATAATGAAAATGTCGATGAAGCGCGGTGCTTCTTCGCTGTACCGGCTCACAGGCCGACGAAATAAGTCCAACAAAATACGGCGAACACGTGCCACTTATTGCCCCTTAACCGTGAGCGCGAACGGCTGGGAGGCCTTTGCCGACTAGTTCCTGGAAGCGCTCTTTCGCAAGCGCGACTGGCCAGCCCGGAAACGCCGAACTCTTGCCGTATGCCGCCGCTCCCGTCCATAAAAGTGTGTACAACAGGCGAGTGCTCCCGAGTTTCTTTACAAGCGTACATCCTAGGAGCAGTTTGACGCGTGGGCAATACGCGACCTGCGACGCTACAGGTTTCGCCAAAAAGTGTGCACGGTTTTCTGGCCACGGTGCCGGCTCCGGGCTTACGGCCCGCTGTCCGGGGGCGAACGCCCCTTTAGGAAGAGAATCGAGGCGCACCACTCGTCTACGCCACGTTGCTTCGATAACTGCCACAGTGCTGCCGTTTTGAATTGGCGCTAGGGAATCGCGGTTCCGGAACACGCTCAAACTGCGGTTTTGTGCCGTTCAATGCAGGTTTGGATGACTGTGTCCAGTGAGCAGGACCACCAGCTTTCGGAAAACAGTTCGACCTCGCAATAACCGGCGTAGCCAACTTCTTCGACCATGCCGCGGATGCCAGGAATATCTATAATTCCGTCCCCCATCATGCCTCGATCATTGAGGAGGTCTTTAGTGGGAACGAGCCAATCGCCAACGTGAAATGCAAGAATGCGCGAATGCCCTGCTCGCTTGATGGCCTCAGCCAAGCCGGGGTCCCACCAGACGTGATAGGTGTCGAGAGCAAGGCCCAGAGCACCAGTCACGTGAGGATCGAGCCTCTCGCAAAGATCGAGAGCCTGACTGGTTGTGTTGATACAAGCGCGGTCGGCAGCATAGACAGGATGGAGCGGTTCGAGAGCTAGGGGCATTTCAGCCGTGGCCGCGTATTCCATCAGCTCCGCAATGCCCTCTTCCACCTGCGAGCGTGCCGAAGCGATATCCTTGTGAGGCCCACTACCGGGCCGGGAAAATTGCGGCAGCCCGCCCACCACAAGAACGAGACAGGGGGCGCCCAGCTCTTTCGCCTCGTCAATGGCACGGCGATTGTCGTCGCGCACTTCAACCCTGCGTGACGCATCCGATGTGAACATGCCTCCGCGGCAATAGCCGGAGAGCTCAAGCCCGGCGTTCTTAATAGCGCGAGCAGCGGCGCCAAGACCAACCGCCGCAACCTGGTCTCGCCAAGGAGAAATGGCGCGGACCTCGTGCCTCGCACACGCCTCTATGATCCCGAGCAAATCCGCTTGCCGCCGCACGGTCGCAGTGTTGAGCGAAAGCCAGCGGTGATCGGAGGAGAAATCTCGCATTTCAGCCATCGACGCCATGCGCCAAAAGCACGGTGCGCATCCGCGATGCGGCAAGGCTGGGATCGCGGAAGAGGCCGGCTGAATCAGCCAGCCGGAACAGATCCGACAGATGTAAGATTGACCGAGCGCTTTGCTGTCCGCCGATCATGGTGAAATGATCCTGATGCCCGTTCAGATAGGCCATGAACACAACGCCAGTCTTATAGAAGCGGGTCGGGGCGCGGAAGATGTGGCGCGACAGAGTCACAGCCGGCGCAAGAATTTCATCATAGGTGCCTCTGTCACCGCGTGCCAGGGCAGTGAGCGCTGCCGACGCAGCTGGCGCAATCGTGTCGAATATTCCGAGGAGCGCGTCAGAATGGCCCTGTTCGTCGCCGGCGATAAGTTCAGGGAAATTGAAATCGTCGCCGGTATACATGCGGATGGATCGGGGGAGACGGCGCCTCATTTCAATTTCACGGTTCTTGTCCAAGAGCGAGATCTTTACACCATCGATCTTGGCGGCATTGGCATTCAAGACCGCGATTGCCGTGTCCATAGCTTCGTCGAGGTGCCGGGAACCCCAGTAGCCTGCCAAGGCAGGATCGAACATGTCACCGAGCCAGTGGATAATGACGGGCGCCTTAACCTGCTGCAGAACACGGCTGTAGACCTCCGCGTAATCATCAGCGTGCCGGGCGACGCGGCAAAGCGCCCGGGACGCCATGAGAATAATACGGCCACCCGCGCTCTCCACCGCCTCAATCTGCATCTCATACGCGCGGATCACATCGCCGATAGCCTTCGCATCTTCGGGCGCAAGGTGATCGGTTCCTGCCCCGGAAAAGAGTAGGGCGCCATCTCTGGCTTTGGCTGCATCGATTGAGCGCTTGACCAGTTCAAGCGAAGCATTCCAATCAAGGCCCATGCCGCGCTGTGCGGTATCCATGGCTTCCGCAACGCCCAACCCCAAATCCCAAAGATATTCGCGATATGCGATCGTCCGGTCCCAATCGATGGCTGCATCCAGCCAAGGATCGCAATCGGCCAGCGGGTTCGCGACAACGTGGGCAGCGGCAAAAGCCACCCGGTTCAGCGGCCCCGATTGCTTCGCTGGAAAACCTCCGCGTGCAGAAAGTCGATAGGTTTCGAGGAAGCGGTCTTTCTTGGGAAGCTTGATAGTGAGCCCGCCCGGCGGTTGGATTGGACCACTCATGAATGCCTCACAATTCCAGTGCGGGAACATCAACCCAGCGCCGTTCGCTCCAGCTTTTCAGAGCACATTCCGCGAGTTGCACACCTTTCGCACCCTCAAGCAGCGTATATTTGTAGGGGGCGTCTTCGAAAATGTGCCGGATGAACATTTCCCACTGCGCCCGGAAGCCATTACCGTAAACGGTGTTGCCGGGAACCCTTTGCCAATCGGCGAAGAAGTTATGCGTCCGCTTCTCGTCTGGATTCCAAACAGGGCGAGGCGTTGCCTGCCGCGCCTGCATCATGCACTCCGTCAGCCCTGCCACCGCCGATCCATGCGTTCCGTCAACCTGAAAGGTAACGAGATCGTCTCGATAAACCCTCGTGGCCCAGGACATAACGATGTTCGCGATCACGCCGCCTTCCAGCTCGAAAGTGGCGAAGGCTGTGTCATCGGCAGTGGCATCATAGCGCAGGCCTTCTTCATCCCAGCGATCCGGTATTTGAATGGCCCCGAGGCAGCTCACGCTCTTCACATTGCCAAACAAATTATCGAGCACGTAACGCCAGTGGCAGACCATGTCGAGAATAATGCCACCGCCGTCTTCCGCTCTGTAATTCCAGGATGGGCGTTGCGCGGTCTGCCAATCGCCTTCGAATACCCAATATCCGAAATCTCCCTTCACAGAGAGCATGCGTCCGAAAAAGCCGCTGTCGCGCAACATGCGCAATTTTAGAAGCCCAGGCAGAAACAATTTGTCCTGAACAGTTCCGGTTTTAAGGCCTTTGGCGGCAGCAAGCCGGCAGACCTGCAAGGCTTCTTCAAGATTGGTCGCGATCGGCTTTTCGCAGTAGATGAATTTCCCTGCCTCGATTGCTTTTGCAAGAAGTTGCGGCCGCATTTGCGTCGTCGCGGCGTCGAAGAACAGTTGATCATTCTTGTTTGCCAAGGCTCGATCGAGATCGGTGGACCACCGTTCAATTCCATGTTCCTTGGCCAGCGCCTGCAATTTGTCTTCGTTCCTTCCAATCAGGATTGGGTCAGGGATGATGCGCGTTCCATCGGAAAGAAAGCAACCTCCCTCGTTCCTCATAGCGACGATCGAGCGCACGAGATGCTGGTTCGTTCCCATGCGGCCGGTGACGCCGTTCATGATGATGCCGAGGCGCTTTTCCTTCATCGGGCGATCTCCTTGGAAGCTTTTCTGACGGTCTTGATGGGGGATAGCTCGTGCCAAATTGGGTGCACGGCCGAAGCGAAGCCATTGTAGCTCAGGGATGCGATGTGAAGGGAGCCGTCAACAAGAGCGAGTTCAGCACCATCCGAAGTTTTCCGGTAGAGATGAGGATGAGCGGCCAGGAATGCAGCAACTTCCGCCGCCGGCGCAGTGCCGAAGCCGCGCCCGTAATGGTGGCCATTGCGCTCAGCATGGGTAATCCCGAGGAAGGCAACGAGCGCAGTATCTTGCTGAACCGCGAGTCCGGCCTGGCAGGTAAGGTCCTCGGCAGCGAGAAAATAGGCACGGCCGCTTTGCCGGCTCGCTTTTTGTGCTCGCACACCGTTGAGAAGCGATTTGTAGAAGCCCTTGCAAGACTTGGACGACACACCGCTGTAGCCAAGTGCCATGGCCCGCGGAAACGAATCGTACCGGTCATCCGCTTCGTCGATAATAAAAGAGATGCTCGCGTAATCCTGCAGCGGATTGTCCCAAGTCTGGTCGCGCGGGAAGGGTTGTTCGATGTAGAGCAGGCGGCGTCTTATCGGCACAAGCGATGCAGCCCTTTCAATTTCGGTCAGCAAATCGCGAAGAAGTGCGAGGCTTCCATATTGCTCGTTGGCATCTAGCGTAACTTTCGTCTCGCCTTCGATGCGATCGAGTTCGTTCCCGATGGCGGCGAGACGTTTAACATCGAACTCGATATTACCCCCGAGTTTCAGTTTGAAATGACGGCAGCCAGTTTTTCCCGCGATTTCGACCAGGCCATCTGAGCAGCCGATCGCATCTTGCATCCCCACTGTGTGCCTGACGGCGACAGCGGTTGATGGCTTCCGGTTTTGCAGATAAGTCTCGATCTCATTTGCAGTAATATCCGGCGTTAGGCTTGGATCGATGCTGAAGACATTACGGTTCAATCCAGTAAAAACGTTGATTCCAAGCGCGCGGCATAGGCCATCTGCAATCGCTTTATCTATGAGAGCCGGCCCGTATATCGCGGCCAAGCGTGGAATGTCTTCGCCAGCACATCTCGAAGTATGCTCTTCCAGAATTCTCGCATGATGACCGAAGGCTGTATCCCAAGATTGATCTGAGAGATACGCATCTGCCGCCAATCTCAGCGACCGGCGCAATTGGCCAACTGTCTCGTCCGGCGTGCGCTCCGGACGTTTGTCGAACCATTTCGGCATCATCATCTCGGCCGTCGCGCCAGTGGAAGTCGCGCCGCCCTCCACTTCGATCACGGCACGTACAAAAGCCTGCGGAGCCTCTTCAACCGCAACCGCACCGAAACGGAAGGGAGCCGTGAACCGGACTTGCCTTTCAAACAGCTCAATGGCCTGAACGCGAATACGTGGTGCTTTTGGCAAAGGGATCTCTTCAGTCCATCACTGCTTCTGAATAGAAATGACGGCGTATCGCTTGCGTTAGGTTGACGAAGACGGGGTCGGACATGGCTTCGAGGCCCCTTGGGCGTGCAAGCGGAACGTCGTAGACGGCGGCGATGCTGCCTGGTCGCGCGCTCATCACAATGACGCGGTCGGCAAGGAAGACCGCTTCCGCGATAGAATGGGTGATCATGAAAACGGTCTTCCCCGTTTCAATCTGGATTCGCTGCAATTCCAGATTCATGCGCTCGCGGGTCATGGCGTCGAGAGCACCAAACGGTTCGTCCATCAAGACGATTTTCGGATCGTGAATGAGAGCGCGGCAGATCGCGGCCCTTTGTTGCATGCCGCCCGAAAGCTGCCAGGGCATTTTTCGCTCGAAGCCATCTAATCCCGCCGTTTTGATGAGGCTTCGTGCCCGGTCGAGATAATCGCGCCTCCGCCGCTTTTTCATTTCTATGGGCAGCATGATATTGCCGAGCACCGTGCGCCACGGCAACAGAAGCGCGCTCTGAAATACGATGCCGACGTCCGAGTGCGGCTTTACGACTGGCCTTCCTTGAATTCTGATTTCACCGCTGGAAGGCGGGAGAAGTCCCGCGATCATGCGCAGAAGCGTTGTTTTCCCGCAACCGGACGGCCCGACGAGAACAAGAAACTCGCCTTCGCTAATCGAAATATCGGTGGGCCGCAGTGATGGAACATCTCCATCGCGGGTGCGGTAGGTTTTTGTGACGCCGGAGACCTCGATGATCGGGCGAGCTTCTTGCGATACCTCGCTCGCCACAGGCGACGCGGCGCTTTTAACAAGATGCAGCCCTGTACTCAATGCCCCCGCTCCGTCACTCCGGCAGATAGGCGTTTGTGTAAAAGGCTTTCGGGTTAGCCTTCGCACTTGCATCCAGGCCGCCATATTCCACCAGCAGATCCACCGTATCAGTCATATTCTGCGCCGTGACTTGAAACGGTCTTTTACCTTTAGTCTCGCCAGTGTGATAGAGCGGTATCGTCAATTTGAAGCCTTGGAGAAGCGTGTCAGGTTTTCCGGCTTTCGGGTTCGTAGAAAGAATGGCATCGACCGCCGATTTTGGATCTTTCTCTGCGGCTTCGACCGCTTCGGTCGTTGCCTTCATGAAGCGCTTCACGACATCGGGGTTTTCCTTGACGTAATCGGTGTTAGCGATGATGCCGGAACTCACCATATTGATTCCGTAATCGGCAAATTTGATCGGATAGACGTCTTTTCCCGTAGCGTCTTTGATCTTCATGCTTTGGTCCATAACATAGCCGAGGAGCAGATCCGCCTGGCCATTGATGACGGCGTTGAGCTTGGTCTGGGCATCGCCCGCGACAGTCTTGAAGTCTGCTTCGGTAAGCCCGGTCTTTTTAAGAAAGAGCGGCCAAATCTGGGTCATCGAGTCAGCCGGCGTAATCGCCACCGTCTTCCCTTTAATGTCGTCCGGCTTGCGGATGTTCTTCTCCTCCAATCCCATCACGGACATCGGGCTTGTCTGAAGCAGAACGCCAACCGAAATCACGGGCGCTCCCTTGATGGCAGCCCGCATCATGGTCGGAACGTCAACATAGCCAAAATTTGCAGTCTTTGCCGCTACGGCCTGTGTTGTGGCGGCAGAACCCCGACCCTCCTGGATTTCAAGATCGATGCCGTTGGCTGCGTAGATGCCCTTAACCTTCCCCAGAAAGAATGGCGCGTGCTCGCCATAGATATACCAGTTGAGCATCAGCACGACCTTGTCGGCGGCTGAGGCCGGTCCGGCAAAAATCAGAAGCGCGATGATAATCGTTGCCGCCCTTTTCATAGTTCCCTCCGTTTATTTTGTTGTGGGCGAACCCTGATTTTGATCAGTGCGCCGCGTAAGTATCTGTTCTATCGCATCGCCTTGTCGAAAAGCGCTCACACTTTCGGAGTGATGCTCTAGGCCGGGACAACAATATCCCGCCGCTGACTTGCATGCCAAGGGATCGCGATCCTCTCCAAGAGGTCTACCACCCAAAAGAGCACGACCCCGATCATCGCAAGGATGACCAGCGCCGCGAACATCACCGGAAGGTCGAACGTGCCAATGGACCGCTGCATCACATAGCCGATCCCGGAATTCGATCCCACGAATTCTCCGACCACCGCCCCCACCACCGCCAACGTAATCGATACTTTCAAGCCCGCGAAAATGGCCGGCATGGCATGCGGCAGGCTCACCAGCCGGAAGATTTGGGCGCGGCTTCCCTCCATGGCCCGCGCGAGGTCTATGAGATCGGGATCGACAGATTTGAACCCCTGCACGGAGGAAACCACGACCGGGAAAAATCCAAGCAGGAAGGCGGAGATGATCTTCGGAACGATGTCGAAACCGAACCAAACAACAAGCAAAGGCGCGATCGCAATCTTAGGGATCGATTGCGAGAACACGAGAAGGGGATAGACGTAGCTCTCGAAGGTTTTCGAACCGGCGATCAGCATTGCGGTGGGGATTCCGAATACGGCCGACAGGATGAAGCCGCAAATCGTTGCGTATGTTGTTGGCCAGGCCTGAGAGAGTAGATCACGCCAGCCTTCCTGGAGAGCTTTTACAACGTCGAGAGGAGCTGGGATCTGGTAAGGGGGGATTTTGAAAAGGCGGATGGATAGATCCCATAAAACAACGATCAGAAGCAGTGACAGGAGAGGCCGCAGCCAACTCGCACCGCGCATCAATACTGCACGACGAGAGCTAAGATCAGTGGCCATGCGTCTCACCCTGGGATGGCGCGGCTACCTCCACGCTTCTCCAAAGCTTATGGATGAGGTTGGCGGGCCGTCAAGTCAGCAAAAGGGACTGCATGCTAGGGTGAACGGCATCAAATCGAACCAGCAGTTCCTCGCAAAAAGCAGACCGGGATATCTTGCATGACTGCCGGTGCTACAGAGCGTCGCCTTCCGGGCGGTGTCGCTGTATTTGATTTAGAAGAATACCTGGGCCTAGGCGCAAAGGTAGCGCTTGGCCAGTGAACGGCACGGCGTGGAACAAGCCGTCTGCCTTCATAACCTCTTCATAACGGCCTTCGGGCTCAAACCGCTTGTTGATCTCCGCCAGCTTTGGAAGCCAGCTCTCGGATACCGTATATTTGAGAGCTTCCTGCGTTATTTTGTTACGAATGATAATCATTGCGATCGCGCCCACTGGTGCCTTCTCAGGACTCAGGATCAAGGTCCGCTGGCCGACCGTTGCAACAGTGGCGATGGAGACGCCATCGGCGATGCACGCGCATGGAGCCTTGTCGCTATCGTAATAAGTGACCGTCACCTCACGCGGTTTCGCCTTAAGGCGGTCCAATGCGTCGAGCCCAATGCGAATACCTACGGGAATAAAACTTCCAAATCCGCCATGCACACGAGCCCCGAGCCTGATCCATTCCTCAGGTGTTTCGGCGTAAACCGGAACAACTCCCATAAAAAGGCTGAAGGCTATTAGGAATGATGCCTGCCATCGCATTTTCGCGCTCCTAAAGTTCGCGTCTGCTTTCGGGCTCTTAACCCAGAACTCGTCAAGCACTTGGCCGGCGCTGCCGTTGCACGATCTACGCGGTCCCTTGACACACGATAGATAAGAGCGGCCCCAACGATCAAGGCGCCTGCGCACGTCAGGCCGGGCGCTAGATTAGTTTCGTTGACGCTCGTACATGACCGGTACTTTTGTTAAGCCGAAGCTGGTGGCTAGATGGAATGGAGCATAGCCATGCTGCTGAGAGTTTTTGCGCTATTTTTTTGCCCATTTTTCCTAACGGTGCAGCTTGTTCTTGTGGCTCATGCTGATGCCGCCTATGCGGAGCGCAGAGCTCTGGCCGAAATTAGAAAGCCGCCCAAAAATTTGAACGCATTTTCGCTTAGATATCGGCCACGAAACTCGCTCAGGAAAGGCGAAACTGTCACTGCGAATACACCTTACGGACCGTTGACGTGCACCAGCCGGGGTTTTGGCCGTCGTGACTGTTCTCTCCGGTAGCTTCGTAGCGCCTTGCGCGGCGAGTGGAGCGAATTTGACATTTGGGTCCCACCTGCTGCGAGCTCGTGCTCAAATGTCAAATTCAAAAGCTCCACTAGGATCACAAGGTTGCTAGTGGTCCTTTGGTTGCGGAATTTGCTCTCGATCATGCTGCAAGGGGATCCAAAGACCGGCCGGCAGCGCGATCAAACTCACATGCATTTGAGAAGATCACGCCTAAACGTAACCAACCTGGGGACCCCGTCATCCATGCGGGCATTCTTCAGGCGAGTTTCACCGGTACTTTCGCCAATGACGCCTTTGGAGAGCGGGTGACAGCCGTTCTCCGCCCCCAATAGATGTGAACACCGAGTAAAACCGGAAGCGCGGAGCCTATCGCGAGGTGAATTCCGCTCATCCAGGGCCGCAAGACTTCGGACCCTAAGTAATAGAGCCCGAAGGCCGTCACAATTAGCATGCCGTTCAGTGAAGCTATAACGGTGCCGGTCACCCGGTTTTTCTTCGCGCGCCAGGCCCTAAGCAGATGGACGGGAATAAGCGCGCCGAGCGCCATGAGCGCCATCATCGCCGCGCCGCCATGCAGCATCAAAAGATTGGCCGAAACGGCTTGCCACATTTCACCATTGGACGAATCCTTCAAGCCGTCGGCGATGAACCAAGCCGCGCCGGTCAGAAAGAGCACGGCGAAAAGTCCGTAGATCAAATAGCGAAAAGAGAAATCAAGCCGCAATTTTGAGCGCGCCTTTCCAGTTGGGAGAGCTACGAATGCCACCGCCGGGCGAAACTATGAGCGCGCTTGCACCGTAGTGATCGAGCAGATCTGTGCTCTCCGGGCCGGCAATCATGACTATTTTCGTAAGCGCATCGGCAGTTACACAGGATGAGGCACGGACGGTAACTCCTTCTCCCGTGCACACTTGTCGTTGCGTGGCCGGGTGTATGATGGCGGACGCGTGTGCGGCGTGGAAGGTGAGCGGATCGAAACTGGGGCCGCTCGAGGCAAAGGCCTCGTTGCATAACGCCACGTTGCAAAGCAGCCGACGCGGATTGCCTGGATCGCGAATGTGAATTGGGTGAGGAGTTGTTCCGAATACGGCGAGATCGCCGCCGGCATTGACGAGACCTGTCAGCACGCCATGGTTTTTCAGGACCTCCACCGCTCTATCTACTGCAAATCCTTTCGCAATTCCGCTTAGATCGATTCGGGTGCCGCTGCCATGGAAGCGTACGCTTCTGTCCTGAAGCAAGGTCAGCGGCTCACCTCTCATCCCCTTATTTGCAGGGTGCGCAGAGAGAGGTGTAGGCATGGCTGTTATATCTGGAAGAAGACCAATTTTTTGCAGGGCCGGAGCGACCGCAATGTCAAACAAACCTTCGGATTGGCGATCGAAGTCCAGAGCAGCTTCAAGTACGCGATAGGTCCATGGATCGACCTTGACCGGACGTGCATGTGCCTCGCGGTTGAGTCTGCTGACATCGCTATCGTGTTCCTGAAAGCTCATCAGCCGGTGCACTTTGGCAATCGCGGTAAAAGCGTCTTCGACGGCCGCTTCCAATTCCGTAAGTGCCTCACCCTTGGCGCAGATTTCGACAAAGGTGCCGAGCAACGGGCGGGCCCGCCGCACACTATCGGCTGTTTGTTCCATAGCGCGCCAAGATCCGTTTTACACCTTCCGTCACATGCATGGATGACAATGTGGCGCCGGATATATTGCGAATATCGCCCCCCGCTTTAAGCGTGCTTGAACTCGTCTTGCCAACGAATTGAGCAAGCCAGCTTTCGCTCCGGACTTCACCCCCATAAGACTCGCGGTATTGAAGAATATCGACCCTGTGGACGCGCCCTGATGTATCGAGCGAAACGGAGTAGTCGATGTAAAGGTGTTTTCCGATAACGTGGTCGAGTACGAATAGGCCGAGAAGGCGATCGCCGGCCAATGCCTTCCAAGATCTGCCGGCTTCCAATTCGGCAAACCTTGTTGCGGAAGGGAACGCCAGCTTTTGTGCGCCCGCAATCGAAAGATATTCCACTGCCTGCACCGGACAGGCGAACGGAATGGCAAGGACCGCCGGCGCCATTAATTTGATCCAATTAGCCATATCCCATTATCCTTATGCGCAGTTATTCCGCGCTCCTCAGAAGAAAAATCCGACCCCGCCCAACACCGAATCCGACTTCGCGCCGCCAGGTTCGTTATCAAGCACCCGCTGATACGTGGCCTTGAGCACGATCTTCGGCGACGGAAAGACTGCAACGCCCGTGGAATGGAACTGCAACTGGCCAGCACCCGTCGGGTCATTGAGGTCAGTCCCGGCAAATCCACCCGTCTGCAGATTTTCATAGGTATAGCGATAGAACGGAACCGCTTCCCAATCGCTATTTAGGAGTCTGCCAAGAGGCACGTGATAGGCGACTTCGCCGGAAGCACCATACATGGTCTTGCCTACATTGTTGGTGGCATCGCCATCGTTGTTCGCGCGAAGATTGGCGGGATTGCCGAATGTCACGAAGACACCTTCTCCGCGGAACTCGAAGCCGGTATCCCGGACTCGATAGCGGAACTCCGAGTCAATCATTGTCAGGCTCGAATTACCAAGAGGCGCGCCGTTAGTGCCAGCGTAGGCGCCGCGAGGCGTTGTGTTGGGTGTGAAATATGCGCTGGTGCTTCCGGAAAAGCCGGGCAGGAATGGCGGCGAATATTCGAGCTTCGCCGCCACGGCGATTGTATTGCTGAGCTGCTTGAAATCTCCTCGAACTGGAAGGGAGAAGCTAAGAGCATTCAGGCCGTCTATTCCCGCGGGGTAGCCCCCAGGCGGAACTTTGTTGTTATCGCCGCGGGTGGAAAAATCGCCGCCAAAATCTTCGAGGCTGCTACTGGCTTGCACCTCATATTTAAGTCCGTCGGCGACGATTCCATAAATGCTAGTTGCCGGCGCTTTCCAGGTTGACGGGATCAGTCCGTTATACAGTTCTGGCCGGAAGACACTGTAAAATTGCGTCGGCTCGTGATGCTCGTTGATATATCCGATCGGCACCAGATCTATGCCTGGTGAGCGGATATTGAAGGCATCCATGATTTTGAAATCGATCCAGACTTGCTCGATTTCCGCCGTTCCATGCAATTTGTCGTCGGCGTCAAAGCCAGTCCCTGCGTGTTCGAACTCGATTTCGGCATTGAAGATGATATTGCTCGTAATTTCATAGGTCGGCAGCAGCACAAGCCGGTGAGCATCGAACCCGTTTTGCCACTGCCCGTTTGCGGCCGGATTTTGCATATAGCCGAATTGCATCTCTCCATAGACACCGATGCTCACGCCGGCCACAGGTGAATCAACAAGGCCAAGAATCTCTTTATTCTTTGCTGCTCCGGGTGCCGGGGTTACCGGCGCCGGTCCGGCCAAAGGCGGTGCAATAGGCTCGGTATTACTTGCCGGGTTCGCCCACCAAAGACCGCCGTTAGAGGCAGCGGGCTTCTGTTGACCCCCGATCTTTGGCGATGCATTGGCCTGCGCGGACGCTTGGGTCCCTTTTTCTGTCTTTTCCTTGAGCTGGCCCTCAAGCGTTTGCACTCGCTTTTCCATGAGATCGAGCTTCTTCATCAAATCATCATTGCTGAGCTCTGATCCGGATACTGCCGCGGTCTTTTTTATTACGACTTGATTTGGAGCGGCCGGTGGTTGTTCCTGCCCGTTATCTCCAGCGGTCACGATTCCCGCACTGGCGCCAAGCATCGACAACACCGCAAAGAGACGCCAGCCAAAACACGAATGATTGCGTGTGACCATGACCCCACCCCAAATGAACTAAGTGCCCTCATGGTGTGGTATTGGTGAAACATTCGTCTGTCAATACTTGAGGGTATATTATAATTATTCTAATTAACAAAGGACCAGGTTAAACTAGAATTATTATAAGTTAAAGTATTTGGCTGGCAGCCTCGATAAACTATTCTTTAGAGGAATTCTAAGCTGGGATTAGGGGATAAAATCTGAGACCAAGTTGGTAGATATTCAATAATTTCAGACTTTTGCTGTATCGCAGGAAAACATCAAAACTCTTACCGGCAATGCTGGATTGTCCAATCGGCTAGGATGTCAGAGCTGATCCCGGCTGGAGACAACATCACAAAGGGCAGGGAGACTCTAAAAATAGACCCTCAAAAAAAGGGGGTGGTGTGACGGATTCGCAACAGAGCGGTCAGCAGCAGCTTTTTATCGATTGATCGCCAAGGGGAAGGCCTCACGGATAAGGATGCGCCGTTCCTTATGAGAATATTATCTTTGCTCCGGAGTAAAGATTCGGAAGGCACAAGTACACTTCCGGTACGCAAGCATTCGAAATCTAGAGAAACTACCGCTTCGCTTGGCTCATGTCATGGTGCTTCTTTATAATAGTTCTAAGTTATTGCTTTCAGCTAGTTTTTTGTTGACCAAGGCGTGTGCGCGGCGCACTGATAGGAAGGTGGCAAGAAAGAACGCAATGACTGTCGAATGCAACGTTAAAAGCCGGGAGCGCATGGTTGTGCTCGGCCAAACAAGCCGGGGTTATTGTGGCCGCGTGCACGCTATCGAAGTGAGACCAGAGGACTCTGATCTGCCCGAAGGCGAACTCGAGCGCCGTCTGTTGGAATTCGGCTTTACCGAGGGCGCATATGTTGAAATCCTGCATGAGGGCTTGTTCGGCAGAGACCCCATCGCCGTTCGCGTCAACGATACGACAGTTGCGATTAGGCGCCGCGAAGCCATGGCAATCCTCGTGAGCACATCGGACGTGGCATGACGGTCATCACGGTCGCGGCCACCCGCCACTTCGCGTTGATTGGAACTCCAAATAGCGGCAAGACAGCGCTTTTTAATGCGCTGACCGGCAGCCGGCAAAAAGTTGCGAACTACCCTGGTGTAACGGTTGAGCGCAAGAGCGGGGTGTTTCACACGCCAGGCGGGCAAAGCGTCAACCTCATAGATTTGCCCGGTACCTATTCGCTGCGCGCGCGCACCCCCGATGAGGAAGTTACCCGGGATTTTGTGCTTGGCCAATTCGCCGGTGAATCGCCCCCGGACCTACTGCTCTGTGTCGCGGATGCAACCAATTTGCGCATCGCGCTTAGGCTGGTACTCGAGCTCAAGCGCCTGGGAATACCCCTGCTTCTGGTACTCAATATGATCGATATCGCCAAACATCGGGGTGTCGAGATTGATCTCCCACGAATTTCAAAGGAACTTGGTGTGCCGGTGGTCACGGCGACCGCGGTGCGGCGGGGGGGGACCATCGATCTTCTACGGCGGCTCGACCAGTTGGCCTTGTACGCACCCGTACCTGCTGGCACTGCTGGGCTAAATTGGAAGCCGCCAACCCCGGGCGAGTTGCGGGCTGCACAGCGCGAGGCCGACCGGATCATCGCCGCGTCGGTGAAAAAACCGGCCGCCCCGGATACCCTCACTACTAGGCTCGATGCGGTGCTTCTCCATCCGGTCGCAGGTCTGCTCATCCTGTTTGGCATTCTTTTTTTGATGTTCCAAGCGGTGTTCTCCTGGGCACAGCCACTGATGAAGCTTATCTCGTCTGCCTTCGATGCAGGCGGTGGTCTGGTTCACGGTGCTCTGCCCGCTGGCCTCTTTCAAAGTTTTCTCGAGGATGGCGTGCTCTCCGGCGTTGGGAGCGTTCTTGTCTTCCTTCCCCAGATCCTTATCCTGTTTCTGTTCATTCTCCTGCTCGAAGACTTTGGCTACATGGCGCGGGCCGCCTTCCTCATGGATCGCATCATGGGTGGAGCGGGTCTTCATGGGCGCGCCTTTATTCCGTTGCTTTCGAGCTTTTCCTGCGCCATTCCCGGGATTATGGCCACGCGGGTGATTGACAGCCCGCGCGACCGTCTCACGACCATTCTCGTTGCCCCGCTGATGACCTGCTCGGCCCGCATTCCTGTCTATACCCTAATCATCTCTGCGTTTATTCCCGCTAAAACCATCTGGGGCTTTCTTAACCTGCAGGGTTTTGTGATGTTCGGGCTCTATGCGGCGGGCATTGTGAGTGCACTGGGCATATCAGCACTCGCGAAATTCTTGTTTTGGCGCGATAGCCCCACACCGCCTTTCATGCTTGAGCTGCCGGACTATAAGCTGCCGCGCGTCCGGAGCGTCGCGATGGGGCTCTACATCCGGGCGAAGATGTTCCTTCATCGCGCAGGAACCACGATCTTTTCGATGATGGTGGTAATCTGGTTTCTCGCTTCCTTCCCCCGCCCCCCGGCTGGAACCACCGCACCGGCGATCGATTACAGTCTGGCGTCTTGGATCGGCCATGCGTTGGAGCCGTTACTCGCCCCGATCGGTTTCAACTGGCAAATCAGCGTAGCACTGGTTCCCGGCATGGCGGCGCGTGAAGTTGCCGTGGCGGCGCTCGGAACGGTCTATGCCATCGAAGGCGGCAAGGAGGCAGCGGCGCAGATCGGTCATGCGTTAGCCCAACACTGGTCCCTCGCGACCGCTCTTTCGGTACTTGTGTGGTACATTTTCGCGCCGCAATGCGCTTCGACGCTTGCGGTGATACGGCGGGAAACCGGAAGCTGGCGCCTTATGGCGGCTACTTTCGGCTATATGCTCTCGCTCGCATATCTCGGATCATTCATCACTTACAGCATCGCCATATTCCTTGGAGCAGCATAGCCCGTTGTACCGCAAGGCAATGACCCAGCACCGGCAGCGCGATTCTTCCAAGGCGTGATCTTTTTAGCCCTTTTGTGCGCCTAATCGGTGCCGTTTCGGCTCAGCTGCTCACCCGGCGCAGAAAGGCCCGCCGCATGGGTTTGAGCGCGAAAAGTGCCAGCAATCCCGTCAGAATATCCATGCCAATGACAAGGCCGAAGACCGGCATCCAACTCCCAGTGCCTTCGAAGATCATGGCGGCCACGGGAGCGCCAAGGATCGAGCCAACACCCTGAGCCATATACAGGAACCCGTAATTCGTGGTCGCGTCCCTGGTCCCGAACGTGTCTGTGAGCGTCGATGGGAAGAGAGAGAAAATTTCACCCCACCCGAAAAAGACAAGGCCGGACAGGATCACCAGCATGTAAGGGTCGCTGCGAAAATGCAGCATGAGCGAGATGGCAATGCCTTCCATGATGAAGGCCAGCGCCATCGTGTTTTCGCGGCCGATGACATCCGATAGCCAGCCGAAGAAAGGCCGCGTCAGACCGTTCGTGATCCGGTCGAAGGTCAGGGCAGCGGGGATCGCCGCCATCGAGATGCCTAAGATGACGACCATGGTCGCATCGGTTATCCCGAACGATTTTGAGAAGCTTTTGAACTGAGTGATGACCATCAATCCCCCGGTCGACATCATGGTCATCATGATAAACATGAGCCAGAAAACCGGCGTTCTCAGCATCTCGCTTGGCGCGAAGTCGCGCGAGGTTGTGGCGCCGGCAAGGGTTGGGCGCGTCACCACCTCGCCTGGCCGGGGAGATCTCAGAAACATCGCTGCGATGAAGCCAGCCGCGGCAAAGATCGCCCCGAAGGTAAAAAGGGTCTGCTGATAGCCCGCCGATTTGATCATGGAATCAATCGGGAACGTCGTCACCATGGCCCCGAAGCCGTACCCTGCCGCAACCACCCCCGTGGCCAAGCCGCGATTATTGGGAAACCAGCGCACCATCAGGCCAATAATGCCGATATAAACGATGCCGGTGCCGATGCCGCAAAGAAGACCGTAGGTTAAATAAAGTCCTTCAAGCGAGGACACGTTGCTCGAAGCGATCCATCCAGCACCGCTAAGCACCGTTCCGGCCGCAATAAGGAGCCTCGGACCGAAGCGATCGACAAGATAGCCTTGCAGAGGCGATAGCCAGGTCTGAAGGACAATGAGGATTGTGATGGTCCACTGCACATCTGACAGGAGTGCTCCGGTCTTCGTCTGGAACGCACCGGTGAAGAGCGTCCACACATATTGCGGGCTTGAGATCGTCATCATTACGATGAAGCCCATCACGAGCTGGAGCCAGCGCATCGGCACGGAGGCTATGCCTGTTGCTGTGGTTGCCGGAGATATTGTCGCCATGGCTTATCCTCTGAACGGGTGTCTGCCAAAAATTAAAGCAAGCAGCGTGCCAGGTATACAAAATACACCCGGACGCCGGCCTAGGGATTAGATCGTCTGCTGCCGTCCATGGTCTCCCCCTCATCTCCTGCCTGGAGCATTGAAAATGCTAGCCTATTTTCTTCATCGGACCTGGAAATCCGGCGGCGTGTTAAAGACCTAGAATGGGAAATCTGCCGCTTAAATAGGCAGGACAAGCAGCCATGGGACGCACAAGTGGATGGTAACGCTGTTCCTCGCGGGAGACGTAATGACGGGGCGGGGAATCGATCAAATCCTTCCTCATCCGGGCGAACCCGAGATATATGAAGACGACATAAAGTTCGCGCCTTCATACATCATGCTGGCAGAGCGCGCCAATGGGCCAATCCCCAGTCCTGTTCCGTTCGAATATGTTTGGGGCAATGCTCTTAAGGAGCTTGATAGGCGCCAGCCCGATGCAAGGATCGTCAACCTTGAAACGGCCGTCACAGCCGCGGGCAAGCCCGAACCCAAGGGCATCAATTACCGCATGAACCCGGCAAATCTGCCCGCACTTTCCGCGGCCAAGCTTGATTGCTGCGTGATTGCCAACAACCACATCTTGGACTGGGGCGAATTGGGTTTGCTCGATACGCTAAGCGCTGTGGGGAGCGCTGGCATTCTTACAGCAGGAGCAGGACACGATCTTCGCGAAGCCAGCCAACCCGCCATTATCCAAGTCGGACCGCCCCGCCGTGTACTCGTATTTGGACTTGGATCGGAATGCAGCGGCACCCCGCCCTATTGGGCAGCTGAAACGCACACTCCCGGTCTCCATTTCCTTCCAGATTTCTCAATCGAAACAGCACAGGCGCTTGCTTCGGAAATCCTTCCCTTAAAGCAGCTGGGAGATATTATTGTGCTCTCGATTCACTGGGGGTCAAATTGGGGCTACGTCATCCCCGAGGCCCATCAGGCGTTCGCGCGTGCTCTTATCGATGAAGGGGCGTGCGATATTCTTCACGGCCATTCATCGCACCATGCGCGCCCGATGGAAGTCTATAAGGGCAGGCTTATCTTGTATGGCTGCGGTGACTTTATCAACGACTATGAAGGGATTAGCGGTCACGAGGAGTACCGTGGCGATCTCGTCCCAATGTATCTCGCTGAGATCGATGAGGAGGACGGCTTTCTGGAAAAGCTGACCATCGTTTTGTTTCAGATGCACCGCTTTCGCCTACGCTATGCCAGCGAAAGCGATGTTCTCTGGTTTCAGAAGAGAATGAACGATTGCAATCAGCATTTTGGCCTCCGTCTCATACACACCGCCGATGCTAGCCTCAGCGTGGCGGGCCGCCGGCACGAACACCAACGCCGGAAGATCCGTTGACGTCAGTCAATTCGCCGGCGCCGGAAGTGCCCAGCCAAACCCGAGCATCAGCGGAGACCCGCAGCAGAGATTGGAGTCACATCCACCGCCACATCGACCTCATGCTCCCCGCCGCCCAAAAGCACGCCGCTCACAGGGCTCACATCCTGAAAATCCCTGCCAAAGGCGATGGCGATATGCTCCTCCTTGGGCCTAATATTGTTGGTAGGATCGAAATCAGCCCAGCCTGTTTCCGGCACCCAAACCGAAATCCAGGCGTGCGAGGCGTCCGCTCCGGTGAGCTTCTGCTGGCCCTCCGGCGGCCGCGTGACGAGGTAACCACTGACGTAGCGAGCGGCCAAGCCAAGGGTGCGCAAGCATGAAATTTCCAGATGTGCAAAATCCTGGCACACGCCCCGCCGGATACGCAGCACCTCTTCCACGGAGGTGGCAACATCAGTGGCTCCGCTTTGATAGGTAAAGTCCCGGAATATGCGTGCCGTAAGGTCGGCTACCGCCTCGATCAGCGAGCGGCCGTCCTGGAAGCTTGGACGCGCATATTTGTAAATGGTTCGCGACGGGTGGATGTACCTTGAAGGGCAGGAGTAGAGGACCGCGTCAAAGGTTTCGTTGCCGAGATTGGCGCGGAGCTGAGCAGCGACGTCGTTCCAGCTCGACTTATGCCTTGGTTCAACTTCCTCCGGCGGTTCGACGTCGACTTGCGCGCGGGACTGAATCACAAGCTCGGTGTGGTTCTGCTCAATGGTTATGATCGAAGCAGGATTGCCGAAATCGTCCATCATATCCGTCTTGGAAGCAGGCGCCGGCTCGATCAACAGGCCGTGCCGCAGCAACTTTTGATGCTGGTGCCGGCGAGGTTCCAAGTGCAACAAGTGGTGGGATTGCGAAACGGGCGCGGAATAGCGATAGGTGGTGCGATGGCTGATGTCGAAGTTCATAAGCGCCGCCCGAACCGCGTATAAACCCGCCGGAGTTCGTCCTCGGTGAGATTGAAGTAACGGCGCGTGATTGCCTCGGAAAGCTTGGGCAGGCCGGCAATCAAATGACTCAGTAATTCTCGTAGCCCCGTCCTTTGCTCTCCAGCCCCTGGCTGGGCGAGGCTTGCCACTTCGGCAAGGCGAACGCGGGTCAAGAGATCGAGGATCATACGCTGCTCTTCATTATGGGGCGCCTGCTGGGATGCTTGGGGAAGCGCGGCCAGATGTTCGGAAATCTTAAAGAGCTGGAACCCAATGCCGCGCGGGTTCGACTCGTCCACCATCAAGAGGTCCAGAACGAGGGAGAGAATGGGTGCGAAGAGATAACGCTGACGGAATGTAATGGTGCTGTCGGCAACGTTGAGTACAAAGAAGAGCCGGGCCGTCTCCTCATCCTCTTGCGGGGCGTCGCCGAAAAGCGCGAGCAAAAGTTCCGCCAGATTGAAGGCGCGCTCGATGCGCCGGCCCATGTCTTGGAATCTCCAGCCATAGTTCCGCGTCATATTTTCCGCGGTTAATCCGTTTAGCGCGGCCATGGTAACGATGCCTGCGTTGAGGCGGTCCAGCAGCTGCGGCGTATCAATTATCTCCTGAGGCTGCGGCGAGCCGATGTTGGAAAAGCGCAGAAGCGTTTGCCATACTTCCAGGGAAAGCCTCTCCCTGACAATACTGCCGACACGCAACATATTGCTCTTCAAGCCGGGGACGCTGTAGGTCCAGCCAGAAGCCGTCAACAACTGCCTGACAGCCTGCTCGATCGCCTTTGCATCCGTCGCGAGAGGCTGATGTCCCCCCGGTGCTTCGTCCTTCGCCAGAATTAGGTCTAACGCTTTGGGTCCTCCATCGCCGGTACCGGCGGTTCCAGTGTCATCAGCCCGGCTCAATGCACCGCGCATGAGGCGCATCACCCAATCGGCCCGTTCACCATAGCGGCCAAGCCAGAAAAGATTGTCCGCGATGCGGCTGCGCAATCCAGCTCCCGCTCGCAGTACATGCGCAACTTCGTGCGCCGGGCGCATCAGGCTGATGTGCGGGACGGGAGCCTCCGCGCTTGAGCAGACCCAAACGTCGCGAGAATGGCCATCCATGGCCGACATCGCCACGCCGGGCGTGCCATCCAACGACATGGCTAGCCCCCCGGGCATGACTCTGTAGTTGCCGTCCACGGCCGAAACGTAGAGGCGCATCGCGAATGGCCGCGCTTTCAGCCCATCTGCCGTCCAAGATGGCGCGGTCGCGCAGTCATGGCGCTCTTCGGCGACGTAGTTTTGGCCGTTCAACTCCAGCTCGAATTGTAGAGCCTCCAATTCACGCGGGGCCAGGCGGTCCGGCATGATGCCATGCTCTGCCCTGCCCGGCCGGCCCGTTCCTTCGTGAGCAGGCCGGATGACGAAACGATCTGGGTTCGCGAAGACATAAACCCTGGCTTCCATATCGCCGAGCCATCGCCGCCGAGTGTCCTCAAGTATCAGCGCCTCCCCGGTCAAAGACTGCGCAATTTTAGGGAGCGCAGGGGCAAGCCCGCGATTTTCCACAATCGCCGTCCCGAGGAAGTTAATAAGAAGCCGCTGGTTCTTTCTAAGGGCCTGGACCAGCCCGGCAGGGCCGAAAAAGCCACTCGGATCCAGTTCCAAGGGATCGCATTTCGCGCCCTCCACGCAGCGGATCATGAGATCGATCGGCTTTAACCCTTCGAGGGTTTTCATATAAATGCGGCTGCCAATCACCCGCAGGTCTCCGCCCTCTACAAGTTGATAGCCGAGATACCGGGAGAGATAGGCGTGGCTGAAATAGTCCTCATGCCGGGGCCCTGGCGTGAGCAGCGTGATGAGGGGGTCTTCGCGCTCAATGCGCTGGAACATCTCCGTTTGCAGCTGCTGGAAGTGGGACGCGAGCCTGACGCCGGAGCAAGCCCGGAAGACGTCGCCCATGAGCTGCCCATGAAGAAGCCTGTTTGCCAGAGCGAACCCGACCCCGGCAGGCGTCTCTGAATGGACATCAATGATACGCCAGGCTCCGCCGGGATCCCGGATGACATCGGCTGCGAAGAAATTGATGAGATGAGCGCTAGGTTTCGGCTCGCGGCAGGCGTGCAAAAACGCGGGATCGCTGAAAATGAGCCTTGGCGGCATCTTTCCTGACCGCAACAGCGTTTGCGGCCCGTAAAGGTCTTTTGCAATGAGATCGTAGAGGGAGGCCCGCTGAATGAGGCCACGTTCCAGATTGTCCCATTCGGACGCCGATATGATGATCGGAATAAGATCGATGGACCAGGGCTGCCGGCTGCCAGGCTCGGCGAAGAGATCGTGTGCGATACCGTTTTCGGAGACGAGACGCCGCAGACGTTCCTGGCGCTGAACCTGTTCGCCCGGCGCGATTTCCGATAGCGTCCTTGCGAAAGCCTGCCAATGCGGGCGGGGCAGACCGTCGCTTCCAACGGCCTCGTCATAACCTCCGGAAGGCACCTCGTATCCGGCGAAGAAGCCTTCAGACCTGGATGCTCCCAACACGGCGCTGTTCATGGGCTGCATGAAGCGGCTCCCGGCGTTACCGGAAGACACATTCGACTAGCCTTATTCATCGTGCCCCCTGCCTCGGGAAAAATTCCCCCTGCCAGCCTAACCTTAGCATCGCTTCAACCATTCGCCTAGTTACGCCCAAGCTTGCCGTTGTCCGCAAGCAAGAGTCTTGAATTGGATAAGCTCCGCCGCAATTGAGGCCGTCAAAACAGCTTCAGGCCAGGCGGCAAAGGCAACCCGCCCGTAAGCTCTTGCATTTTTCCGGCGATGGCCTGTTCGGCCTTCTGTCTCGCGTCGTTATGCGCGGCAACGATAAGGTCTTCGACAATCTCCGCATCGGTAGGCTTGATAAGACTGGGGTCGATGGAAACACGCACCATTGCGCCTTTTCCGTTCAGCGTAACCTTAACCAGACCGCCACCCGAAACGCCCTCAGTCTCAAGGCTCTCCAACTCGGCTTGAAACTCAGCCATCTTGCTTTGAAGCTCTTGCGCCTGTTTCATCATCGACATCAGGTCTTTCATGGCTTCTCCTTACCCGGCTTTGGCACTACTCAATCGAACGCACGCCTTTGATTTCGGCGTCCGGAAAGTGCTGCATAACATTTTTAACGATGGGGTGTTTCCGGATTTCGTCCACAGCCTGTGCACTCTCCGCCCTGCGCCGGGCACCAAGCGGGGGGAGGCCCCGCGCCTCGGACAAGGAGACGATCCAGCGCTCTCCTGCCCAGGCTTGCATTTTCCGGGATAATTCTTGCGCAAGGCTTTGCGGTGCCCCTTCAAGCAGATGCAGCTCAAGAAAGCCGGGGCCAAACTTGACGAGTTCCACCTGCTCTTCGAGCGCGATTTTCAGCTTGATGTCACGAAGCTGGCCGGCATGAGCCACGATATCTTCAAAGCCAGCGAAGACGGGCGCGGCGGGCTTCTCATCCTCGTTCGCGGCAGCATGTTTGGCTTGTGCGGAAAGTTGCAGCGCATCCGCATCGGCTTTTGGCTGCGCAACCCCGGTCCTTGAACTCGAAGGTACGGATTTACCCGTGACACTGCCGATGATGTCCGCAGGGGTCGGCAGTTGCGCCGTGTAGCACATCCGAATGATTAGCATTTCCGCTGCAGCCAGTGGGCGCGGTGCCCGCGCCGCCTCATCCAGGCCTTTCAAGAGCATTTGCCAAGCGGCGGCAAGCCGCGGCACCGGGACTTCGGCGGCAAGCTTCTCGGCTCTGGCCTTGTCCTCGGAAGAGAAATCCGGCGGATAGATACCGGGTACGGCTTTGAGCCGGCTCAAAGCGTGAATTGCGTCCGCAGTGTCGGTCAGGACCATGAGCGGATCGCCCCCACGGTCATGAAGGGCATTCAGAGACTCCAGCGCAGACTTGGCGTCTGCCGCGAAAATAAACTCGATAAGGTCGAAGATCGCGCCTCGCCCGGAGAGGCCTAGCATTTCAAGGACGGCTTCCGAGGTGAGGTTTCCCTGCCCAAGGGCCAAGGCTTGATCCAAAAGCGACAAGCCATCGCGAACCGACCCTTCCGCGGCACGGGCGATTAGGGCAAGCGCGCCGTCTTCGGCGGTATGGCCTTCCTTTCTCAAAATCCCAGCGAAATGGTCCTTCAGTGTTTCAGCGTCGACGCGGCGGAGATCGAAGCGCTGGCAGCGCGAAAGGATCGTAACGGGAACTTTCCTTATCTCGGTCGTTGCGAAGATGAACTTCACATGCGGAGGCGGTTCCTCCAGCGTCTTCAGAAGCCCGTTGAATGCGGACTTCGAAAGCATGTGGACTTCATCGATGATGAAGACCCGGTAGCGGGCCGATGCCGGCTTGTAGCGCACCGCTTCGATAATTTCCCGGATGTCGTCGATGCCCGTGTTGGAAGCGGCGTCCATTTCGAGCACATCGACATGGCGGCTTTCCATGATGGCCTGGCAATGAATGCCTGGTTCGGAAAGATCGACCGTGGGACCGTTGAGGCCGCCCGGCCGCTCATAATTCAAGGCCCGGGCAAGGATGCGGGCGGTCGTTGTTTTGCCGACACCTCGTACTCCGGTCAAGATGTAGGCCTGAGCAATCCGCTCCATTGCGAACGCGTTACGCAGAGTGCGGACCATAACGTCCTGGCCAATAAGATCGTCAAAATTCTGGGGGCGATATTTGCGGGCAAGGACGAGATAAGGGGGTGCCACGCCTCCCGCGCCCTTTGGTGACTCTTGCGCAGCCTTGCGCGGCTTATCGATCGATTTGCTCATCGGCCACGATTGGCATTTACCGTCAAAAAGGCCCCCGTCGTGCTCCAGGAGGCGGTGAGAGGCTGAACGGCAACCCGCATCGGACTCGTTAGGGCTGCTTCCTTCCGGACCTGACCCGATTGGCGAGGGATACGTCTGCGCCAACCTCCCGCGCTGTATATCGCCGGTAAGTGCTTCCTGCGCAAGGGCGGCGTTGAGCCATGGGCTATGCTTCTAGACTCCCTCCGCCGTAGACGGAAGCGGCGCTTCGTTTAGAGCCGCTGAGCCCGGTAACGCTTACTTCCGGTTCAGCAACGCGATCAAGCTGGAGGTATCCCAACGGTGGCCGCCCATGCTTTGCACTTCGGAATAGAACTGATCGACCAGCGCCGATACCGGCAGATGCGCACCATTTCGCCGCGCTTCATCGAGGCAGATGCCGAGATCCTTGCGCATCCAATCCACGGCGAAGCCGAAATCGAACTTGCCTTCCTGCATGGTCTTCCAGCGATTTTCCATTTGCCAAGACTGAGCGGCGCCCTTCGAGATGGTGTCGATCACGGCGGCAACATCGAGCCCCGCTTTCTGGGCGAAATGAATGCCTTCCGACAGCCCCTGAACGAGCCCGGCGATGCAGATCTGATTGACCATCTTTGTAAGCTGACCTGAACCGGAAGGCCCAAGCAGCTTCACCGCGCGCGCATAATTGGCGATGACTGGCTCAGCCCTAGCGAATGGTTCTGGGTCGCCCCCCATCATCACCGTTAGCACTCCGTTTTGCGCGCCCGCTTGGCCTCCCGATACAGGGGCATCGAGAAAATGGGCACCGCGCCCGGCTGCTGCCGCGTAAAGCTCGCGGGCGACACTGGCAGACGCCGTTGTGTTATCGATGAAGATTGCTCCTGGCTTCAGGCCATGGAACGCGCCGTTTTTGTCTGTCGTTACAGAGCGCAAATCTTCGTCATTTCCAACGCATGAGAAGACGAAGTCCGCTTCCTTTGCCGCCTCTTCGGGCGTTGCAGCGACGCGTCCGCCATATTCGGCAACCCAAGCCTGCGCTTTCCCCAGCGTGCGGTTATAGACCGTGAGTTCATGTCCGCCCTTTCTGCGGATATGCCCCGCCATGGGATAGCCCATTACGCCCAGTCCTATGAATGCAACATTGCTCATTGCGCGCCTCCTGCCTTCTCAGCGCGTAGTTCTAACGGTTCGGCGGTATCATGGCAAACGGCAGCCGCGTGATGGCGGCCACAATCCGATTTGGTCAAACAGAGGCAATCTTGCGCCGGCATATTGAATGTTTGTTAAGCTGGCAACGCAGCTTTGTTCGCCCGCCGTTCGCCTATCGTCCCAATACAGCTTCACTGGCTAAATGGTGGTAAGAAATCGTTCGCCTTCCGTTTCGTGCGCGATGCGCCGAGGTTGCTTAGCGCTTTGTCCTCAGGCTTGTGAGCAGCTGGCAAAATAATAGGAAATCACTATCGAAACCATAATTGATTGAACCCACGTCAATCGCGCCCGTTACCTTCATGCAAGGGTGCTGCCAACACCTTGTCGATCCGCCGCCCGTCGAGATCCACGACCTCGAAACGCCAGTTCTTCCATTGGAAAGCCTCGCCGGCCGTTGGAAGGTGTCCAAGCTGTGTAAGTACAAAACCGGCCAGGGTCGTGTATTCCGCGTCGTCGACTGCAAGTCCATTAACGCCCAGTACCCGCTCTACCTCGAAAACCGGCATCTGCGCATCTATGAGCCACGACCCATCTTCCCGCTGAACGGCGGCTGGTTCATTATCGGCTTCTTCTTCGGGCAGTTCCCCCGCTATGCCGGTCAATATGTCTGTCGGTGTAACAATCCCCTGCATGCTCCCGTGCTCATCGAGGACAATTGCCATATGCACCATGGAGGTTTTGAACAACTCCAGCAGCTTCAGTACCCTTGTACTTTCATGGACGTAAAGAGGCGCCTTGATCGCTGCCTCAAGATCGACCGCACCAGTGGTATGAAGCTGCTCAAGAAGGGTCTTTGCGTGCACAATGCCAAGGATTTCATCGACATCCCTTCGGCTTACTGGAAAGCGAGAATGGCCGCTCTCGGAGATACGCCTAAAAACCTCCTCTGTGCTGTCCGTGATATCGAGCCAGACGATGTCGGGCCTCGGTACCATGATTGCGCGCACAGAGCGGTCCGCGACTCTCAAAAGTCTCTCTATGATCTCTTGCTCCGCCTTCTCGAAGACACCGGCCTGCGTTCCTTCGGCGATCAGTGACTTCACCTCTTCCTCTGTTACCTCTGGTTCTTTTGTAACGAGGGATCCCGCTGCGCGTAGGACGGCGTCAGTGGAAATGCGCAAAAGGACAGCGATTGGGGTTGCGACCTTCGAAAGAACGAGCATAGGGGGCGCGACAAGGCAGGCGATGCGCTCGCGATTAGTAAGGGCGAAGCGCTTAGGAGCCAATTCCCCGATTACGAGAGAGACATAGGCGATGCTGCAGACAACAATGGCGGACGCCGTCGTTGTTGCGCGCGGCCCCCCTATAATGGGAACATCCGCGAGGGCTGCCGCCAGCTTGGGTGAAAGGCTGAGCTCACCGTACGCCCCGGACAGAATGGAAACCAGAGTGATGCCAATCTGCACGGATGGCAAGAAACGCGCAGCGTCCGCGTTCAGTTCGAGCGCGGCTTTGGCACCGCGATAGCCCTCGGCGGCTAATGCCTCCAGCCGTGCGGGCCTTGACGACACGATCGCGAGTTCCGCCATGACAAGGAACCCGTTCAGCGTGATAAGAAAAAGAAGGACGAGAAGCTGCGGCCAGGGCATGAAGACAGGGTGCTTTGTTCGGTGCCCTTATAGCGGGTTTTGACGCTGGGGACATAGCCCCCTGCAGCCGGCCGGGATAATTTTCGCCGGGCTTTCCGGCCAGGACATGATTTGAGCCTTCCCGAAAAGGAAGCCGGGCAAGAGCCCGGCTTCAAGAGTCATAGGCAGTTCCGCTATCGATTCAGGGCGGTTGGAGTTTGAGTGGGCCCGTGAAACGCGAACACAAGGAATTGCCCGCCTACGGGAATTTCGTCATTTTCGATCTGGTGGATAAAGGTGTTTCGGCATTCCAAAAAGAAAGCTCTCGGATATTGTCCTGCCGATGCCGCGCAATTCACTGAAAGTGATATATCGCGAACGGCGCCCCTTTAGACCTTCGAGAGCTGATTTAAGCATCGGTCCTCCGCTCTTCTGCTGAGCCGCGGCCCCCGTTTTGAGGAGAAAGCCGCGGATTCGACGTGGAGACTCCTCACGCCTCCATTCCCGCGGGCCGCAAGCTTATTACCGAAGGGACTCTGCGCCGAAGATTAGGCTTCCCGTCCTCGATGCCTCGTCCCGTGGCTAGAACCAACGGATGCGCGGCACAGCCGGCTGCGATGAGCCGCCGGAGACGCTACGAACAAGCGATACCGACCGGGGCTGCCTCAGGCGTCGCGTCGCTGACATCTGCCAGAGACCACCCATTCCGAATATACCGCGATTCTAATGGTCGCCGTCTAGCCTTAACGAAGCGTTAATCGGAAATAAATTATTAACTTCTCTTTGAATCACAAAGGCTTCTTCAGAGCGCGGCTCAGCACCCCAATAATGCCTTCCCGGAAAAGCAGCACACAAATCACAAAAATCGTGCCCTGAACGATTGTAACCCATGCCCCAAGGTTGTTCAGGTAGTTCTGTATTGCAACGATGACGACGGCACCGGCGACCGGACCGAAAATGGTGCCCATGCCTCCGACCAGCGTCATAAGGATCACTTCGCCCGACATGCTCCAGTGAACATCGGTGAGAGTTGCAAGTTGCGAGACGATCGCTTTGGCTCCTCCAGCGACGCCTGCGAGTGTGGCGGAGAGCACGAATACAACGAGCTTGTAGCGGGCTGTGCGATAGCCGAGCGAGATGGCCCTGGGTTCGTTGTCGCGGATTGCCTTCAGCACCTGCCCAAAGGGCGAGTGGATAATGCGGTAGATCAGCAGGAATCCTGCCATGAAGATCACCGCTACTGTGTAATAGACAGCGCGGTCTGAAGTTAAGCTGATGAGCCCAAGCGCGTTACCGCGAGGTACGGCCTGGATACCGTTTTCTCCGCCCGTGAACGGCGCCTGCAGAGCGAAAAAGTAGACCATCTGCGCCAGCGCCAGCGTAATCATCGCGAAATAGATGCCTTGGCGGCGGATCGCCAGAGAACCGGTAATAAAGCCTAAAAATGCGGCCACGGCAGCGCCAGTGAGGATCGCAAGCTCCGGCGAGAAGGGTGGCAATCCAATCGGGATGTTGAACCAGCTCACGCCTGGGAGCCAGAACGGCAATGAGGTAAGGCCGTTCTTAGCCGTATGCGCTGCAATATAGGAGGCAAATCCAAAAAACATGGCATGGCCGAACGAGAGAAGCCCGCCAAAGCCAAGCATCAGGTTAAACGCACAAGCGAATAGAGCGAAACAGAGGACCTCCGCCAGAACGAATGGGTAGAAGCCAAGCTGGGGCAACACCGCGAGAAGAGCCCCCAGCGCAATGAATAGAATACCATGAAGCAGGAAAGGCGATTCTGCAGCCGTCCGCCCCTGGGCCGCGATGGCCGTCGCATCCGAACTCGTTGTCTCTCCCACAGTCGTCATTAAGCGGCTTTCCCGAAAAGTCCGGCGGGCTTTATCAAGAGCACGATAGCCATCACAACAAATATAACCGTTGAGGCTGCCTGGGGATAAAAGACCTTTGTCAGCCCCTCCACGATTCCAAGCAGAAAGCCGGTTACGATAGAGCCCAAAATCGAACCCATGCCGCCGATGACGACCACGGCGAAAACGACGATGATGAGGTCGGCGCCCATATTGGGATTGACGGAATAGATCGGAGCCGCGAGCACACCGGCGAGGCCGGCGAGAGCCACGCCGAAACCGTAGGTGAAAGTTATAAGGCGCGGAACGTTCACGCCGAAGGCTGCAAGGAGCGTCGGATTTTCCGTCGCAGCGCGAAGATAAGCGCCGAGCTTGGTTTTCTCGATCATGAGCCAGGTCGAGATGCATACGAAGAGGGAGGCGATGACCACCCACCCGCGATAGATGGGGAGAAACATGAAGCCGAGGTTCTTGCCTCCCGAAAGCTCAGTGGGGATTGTGTAGGGAAGCCCCGAAGACCCGTATTGATTGACGAAAAGGCCCTGAATGATGATAGCAAGGCCAAAAGTGAGCAAAAGGCCATAAAGATGGTCCGTGTGCTGATCGGCATCATGGGACGCAATCAGTCCCGTATTGGCAAACACGGTGGCAGCCAAGAGCCCGCCAATTGCGGCGGCTGAATAGGCAACGGTCGCATCGATGTTGTAACCAAGGAGCGATGGCAGATCGGGCACTGCCACGCCCAATCCGAGCACCGAAGCCAAATGTGAACCGTAAAGCACAAACAGAATAACGAAGAAGGCACCGATCGCGGTGTAGCTGCGCGTCTTGCTTCGGACGTTCAGCTGCGAGAGCAGGTTTCGCTCTAAGAGAATGCCGAAAAGCCCGACAATCAGCGGGGACAAAATCAGGGCCGGCCAATAACCGATGGAAAAGTAGCCGTTATTGAGAAGGAGATAGGCGCCGAAGGCACCCATCATATATTGGGCACCATGCGCAAAATTGATAATATTGAGCAGTCCGAAAATGACGGCCAGTCCAAGGCTTAGCATTGCATAGAACGAGCCATTAATGAGCCCGAGCAGCAGCTGTCCAAAGAGAGCCTGCGGAGGGACACCCAGTACGCTCATCACGCATGTAGAGAAATCAGAGCAGCTCATCCCTTTTCCTGGCCTCTGAAGAGGCCGCTACTGCGGCCTCTTGACATTTGCAGCCTCAGATAATGTTTACAGCCTCCATTATTTCCCTGCAACCAAAGGACAGCCGCCCTCATTCATGGGCCGGAACGCCTTATCGGCGGGCGTCGTGGAGATTAGCTTGTAATAATCCCA
Organism: Rhodomicrobium sp.; assembly: GCA_049579205.1. Taxonomy (GTDB): domain Bacteria; phylum Pseudomonadota; class Alphaproteobacteria; order Rhizobiales; family Rhodomicrobiaceae; genus Rhodomicrobium. The sequence goes on from JBAUNL010000378.1 coordinate 41,718, forward strand.
CGGTCCCTTGGACTCTTCGGGCTTTTTCACCTCGAAGAGGTAAGAATCATGGAGAACGCGGCCGTCAGCGCGAACGGTGCCCTTGCCGAAGAGCGGGTCTTCGGTTGGCATTTCTTTCATCTTCGCCATGACCTTCTGGGCGTCTTTTGCGCTACCCACCGCATGTACAGCCTTCAAATAATGCAGGACGCTTGAATAGACGCCGGCCTGAACCATGGAGGGCCTTTTGTTGGTGGTCTTCATGAAGCGGTCAGAAAAGGCGCGAGTACCGTCATTCAGGTCCCAGTAGAACGGCGAGGTGAGGACAAGACCATTAGCGGTTTTCAGTCCAAGTGAGTGGACATCGGTGATGAACACCAGCAAGCCGGCAAGTTTCTGCCCACCCTGCACAATGCCGAACTCTGATGCTTGTTTTATCGAGTTGATGGTGTCCCCGCCGGCATTGGCGAGCCCGATAACTTTGGCGCCGGACGACTGCGCCTGCAGCAGATAGGACGAGAAATCCTGAGTGTTGAGCGGATGCTTGACATCACCTAGCACTTTGCCTCCCGCAGCAACGACAACGGCGGACGTGTCGCGTTCCAAGGCGGCGCCGAAGGCATAATCGGCTGTCAGGAAAAACCAGGTCGTGCCGCCAGCTTTAACCGCCGCAGACCCCGTCCCGTGGGCCAATTCCCATGTGTCGTAGGTCCAGTGAAGAGTATTTGGCGAGCACTTGGCACCAGTAAGATCGGAGGTTGCAGCGCCAGAGTCGATGAAGATTTTGTTCTTTTCTTGCGTAATAGCGGAAACTGCGAGAGCAACGCTCGAAGTTGGAACGTCGAAAATTGCGTCGACGCCGTCCTGATCGTACCATTCGCGGGCTTTGTTAACAGCGATGTCTGGTTTGTTCTGATGGTCGGCAGATACGACCTCGACCTTCAAGCCCTTCTCGGCGGCTTTGAAGTCCTCGATCGCCATTTTAGCAGCGACAACGGATCCTTCTCCCGCAAGATCGGCATAGAGGCCGGAGCGGTCGTTGAGAACCCCGATCTTGACTGCGGTCTCAGCTTGGGAGGCAACCGGCCAGGCAACAATGGCGGCCGCGGCAAAACAAAATGTCTTAAAACGCACGTTCGTCTCCTTCTAGATGTTGGTTTCGACTAGACGCCAAGATAGGCGTGCAGCTTCTGCTTATTTGCTTCAAGCTCCGCGTTCGGGATCATGTCGATTACGCGGCCTTGCTCCACAACGTAATGACGGTCGGCGACGGTCTCAGCAAAGTGAAAGTTCTGCTCAACGAGAATGATGTTGAACCCTTCTTTTTTGAGTTCGCGGATGGTCCGGCCAATCTGCTGTACGATGACGGGTGCGAGACCCTCCGTCGGTTCATCCAAGAGAAGAGTGTTTGCCCCTGTCCTCAAGATCCGGGCAATGGCGAGCATTTGCTGCTCCCCCCCTGACAGTTTTGTACCTTGGCTTGCCCTTCGTTCGTGAATATTCGGGAAGAGTTCGTAAATCCGCTTAACTGGCAAACCACCGGGCTTCACGGCCGGCGGAAGCATGAAGTTCTCCTCGACAGAAAGGCTCGAAAAGATCCCCCGCTCTTCGGGGCAATATCCAAGGCCGAGCCGTGCGATTGCACGAGAGGGAAGGCCGATGGTCTCGGTACGCTCAAATCGGATTGAGCCCCGGCGCTTGCCAATGATGCCGATAATCGCCCGGAGCGTCGTAGTTTTCCCAGCTCCGTTTCTTCCCAAAAGCGTAACCACCTCGCCAGGAAAGAGGTCGAAGTCTATTCCGTGAAGAACGTGGCTTTCGCCGTACCAGGCATGCAGGCCCCGAACCGCGAGAACAGGTTCCTGCCGGGCTTCTGGCCTTGAAGCGGGTTGCGCAGCAACACTAGCCATGGCCAACCCCAATATAGGCTTCGATGACGCGCTCGTCTTTGGAGACGGTGGCGTAGTTCCCCTCGGCCAAAACCCGTCCGCGGGCAAGGACCGTAATGAAATCGGACAGGTTCGCCACCACCGACAGATTATGCTCGACCATCAGGATGGTCCGGTTGGCCGACACTTTCTTGATGAGGGCTGCGATGCGATCCACGTCCTCGTGCGCCATGCCGGCCATTGGCTCGTCGAGGAGCATCAACTCGGGATCGAGGGCAAGGGTAGTCGCAATTTCAAGGGAGCGCTTACGGCCGTATGCTAATTCCCCGGCGGTAGTCCCGGCAAAATCGAGGAGGCCAACTGCGTCCAAGAGCTCGCAGGAGCGCAAGTTCATCTCATTAAGTACCGATTGCGGACGCCAGAAGTCGAAGCTCCCGCCGCGGCGGCGCTGAAGGGCAATGCGAACGTTTTCGAGAGCGGTCAAATGGGGGAAAACGGCGGAAATCTGGAAGGAGCGGACAAGGCCTTTCCTCGCCACATCGGCGGGCGGTGTTCCAGTAATATCCTCCCCACGATAAACTATGCTGCCGCTGGACGGGTTGAGGAACTTGGTTAATAGATTGAAACAGGTTGTTTTTCCGGCGCCGTTGGGACCGATGAGGGCGTGAATGTTCCCGCGCTTGATGGCAAGGTCGACGCCGTTAACTGCGAAAAAACCTTTGAATTCCTTGGTCAGCCCCGATGTCTGTAAGATGAATTCATCCGCCATGAGCGCTCCTCGCGCGAGACTGCGCGGCGCGGGTGGCAATGTCATCCCCGACAAAAGTCTTGAAGTTAAGGTTGCGTTAAGCTGCGAGGCCTCGAGTGCGGTCTGGCGTAACTGTCTGCGTTTTCAGACTTTTGAGGCGTGGCGTCAATTCCAGTGTGAGAAGTGCCAAAAAAAAAGCACAGCCGTCTCTATCTGCGCGCCCAAAGACGGCGCGGCAGGGGAGGCAGCTGCCATCCTCACTGAGGGCGAGTAGAGCTTCCTTCGAGTATTGGAATTCCCCAGCTGTCACCTTCCTTGCCATCTGCTGGAAGACAGCTTGCTCAGATCGCGCGAATAGGCCTGCCGCCGGCTTGCCGTTTAAGAAGCCCTTGCGCCAGCCGAATGGCTGCGAGCGTCCCTCGCTAGCTATAGCGATCAACCTTGCATCAAGAAGAAGAACGAGATCGAAGGCGGAGGTTAGAATTTCATGGGCACCATCGCTTAAAGGCGGTGCCGGTTTCGCCCTTGCTTGCGGGTATAAGGACGTAGCCGGCAGTAATGGCGCGGTTGGCCGCCGCTCCCGGCAAAGACGATTGACTTTGCGCCCAATGGCTTTGAAGGAGCGCATCTCATCATGGGAAAGCTGCGGGACGGGCCGAGCGTTTCTTTCCCTTCTCTCTCCATCCTTTCTAACTGGCTTAGGATGATGGCCGGCAATAATGTTGTCAGTCTTTTGGGCGGTCTTACGTTTAGCGAGCTTCGTTGGCTTTGCCGGCTCTTGCCTTGTTGCCTCAGCAACAACCAGGCCCTCGTGCTCTCCAAACAGCCGGAGTGCCTCTACAGAGAGTTGGGCAGAAACGCCTGAAATCCTGAACTCAATAAGACTGCGTACTTCTCCGGTTTCTTTGAGCCGGGCTCCGCAGTTCTTGAGCAGCCTAGTCATTGCGCGTGGAAGCTTTGGCGAACCCTTGTGCGAAAGGAAGTCGAATCTAAGACGTGCCGGGGGATTCGACCAAGTGACCGCTTTCGCCGTAGCATCCCAAATGAAGGCTGCCCGCGAGCTTTGCAAAAGGTCTATGAGCGGATCGTGTATTGCGGCACCTCCTGCCCTATTTGGACCTTTCGCTGAGCAAACGGAAATGGGCTATGTTCGCTTGGTATTGCAAGAAGCACGTGGCGCTCGCCTAACATTTCTTTGTGGAAATTTAGCGCGTCAAGCGAGTTTTCATGTTTATGGTGCACTGCACAATTTTTTTGTTGCAATGCACCAAATCCCGTCCTATATGTTGGTAGTGCCGAAGCCCTACGCGCCAGCGCCCAAGGATCAGGCCTAGAGCAATTAGGAGACCGCTATGAACCAGCAGATGGATTTTGAAATTCCCTCATCCGTTCGTGACATCGCCAGCAGAAGCGTCGACCAGGCTCGCGAAGCCTATAACCGCTTTCTTGAAGCAGCCCGCCAGGCTCAGGATGTGGTGTCCAAGTCGGGCGACGTGTTCGCATCGGGCGCGCGGGAAATGAACGAGAAGGCGACGAAGTTCGCAGAGGCCAATGTGCAAGCGAACTTTGAGCTGGCCCAGCGCCTTGTCAATGCCAAGGATCTGAAAGAGGCCCTAGACATTCAAAGTCAGTTCGCGCGTCAGCAAATGGAAACCTATGCTCAACAGGCGCAGGAGTTGTCCCGCCTTTTGGCGCAGTCGGCGCAGAAGGCCAACCCTTCGGCCCATTTCTGAATCTTTCCCGAGTATGAAATCGCCGGTGCATCAGCCAGCGCTATTTTCTGATGCACCTCTTCTACGCAAGTCTATGAGCGGCGGCCCGGATGATAGCGCTATGCTTTTAGATGTGACTTACTTACGAACGCTCCTTCCCTTCTTACCGAGACTCTCTTATGCCCCTGCATAAGCCGATGCTGCCGCAAGCGTTCCCCGCTTCGTCGGGCGCCGCGGGTGTGTCGGCACCGTTTTCAGTGATTCCCGAGCCTCCGGCCGGGGAAACGCGGAATCCGGGGCAAGCGTCACCGCATTCACAGCAACAGGGAGCGGCTGAAGCTGGCCGGCAGGAGAAAGTGGCTTACCCTTTCGACGAGCTTTACTCAGAAGCAAACAGTTCCGCGCAGTCGATTTGCTCGGCGCTCACGGAAGCCTTCCGGAAAAGTGTCGAGCAGACATTCCATTTTGTGGAAGACCTTTCCAATGCGAAAGGACCGCTCGACGCCCTCAACCTACAGTTCGGCTTCGCCGCGGCGCAATTCAGGCTTCTCGCCGAGGGATCGGCCAGCATTCAGGGAGAGTTGCTGAAAGCCTTTCTGGGGCGTATGGGGCCGGCGCACACTTACAAGATGCGGGCCAACGGGCAGGCGCATAATCTGCATTAGAGCATCGCGCCGAAAAGTGTTAGCGGTTTTTGGGTAACGCGATGCAAGCGGCGCGCCGAAATCAAAATTGGCATCAGCCGTTCTACCGGGCTGATGGGCGCTTGAAGTTTGATGAGAAACGCTGTTTACTTCGGCTCTCGGCTTCGCCGCTGTAGCTCAGTTGGTTAGAGCACCAGATTGTGGATCTGGGGGTCGCCCGTTCGAGCCGGGCCAGCGGTACCAATAAAATCAAAGACTTAGCAGACCAAAAGCCAACGCAATACAAAAAAAGTCGGAACCTAGTCGGAACCAACGCGAAAACCGGAGCTTTCGCCCTAAGAGGCAACAAGGGCCAGACTTGCGTATAGTTTCGCGCGGATGCCCGTCTTTCGGGGCCTTGCTTCAGGCGCTCGCCATCGGCGTTACCAGGCCCCGCGCTCCCGCCGGAAGGTCCCTGCATGGCCTGAGGCGACGCAATTACGATTTTTGAGGGTTGAGGCTTTGCGACAGCGACAGTTGCGACATCTGCGACGGTTGGCGCCTAGCACGAGATTAGTCGCAGAACGCCTGCGATGAATTTAAGGTAGGACCGTACGTGCGTTGACAGCCCCGCGGCCGGAACGCTGGGAAAATTGCCCAGAGGAAGAAGCAGCGTGGCCTCTCGCCCCTACTTTCCCCTACTTTTTGCCTGGCGGCCGAGCTAGAAACATGTCCAAACCCGCGCTTCAAAGGCCATAACTTATTCCCTGGAGCGCGTAGGGTCTGACCTAAGTATATAACTTTATTACCTTGAAATAGATTGCTGAGCAATTTCGAAAATATCAGACGGCAAATGCAACAAAAATCCCTCTCTGCCTGCTTAAAGCAGTTTGCGGCCAATTCCTTGTGTGGTTCGGATCGACGCCTAAGGTGAGGGTGCGGCGGGCAATCACATTGTGGCATTGTGGGGCAATTGCCGTGGTTGACCGCCGCATCGGAAAGAATATCGGCACCGCGCGCTCAGGATCAAGCCAATAAGGCACCGAGAACCTTGCCTGCAGCCTACTCGCTGGCGCTGGCGCTGGCTTTCATCCCGCAGTAGATTTGCTCAGTTACTGGTATGGAGAACTTTCCATGCGCGCATTTATTATTGCTATTTGGCTGATGGAGGCCGTATGCCGTGGGGCTTTAGCCGATGCGGCGAGTGACTGCGGCCAAGACAAGGATCCAGACCTGAGAGTGCACAACTGCACGCTCATCATAGAGGGGCAGGAAGGGCGCAACAAGGCGAACGCCTATTACAACCGCGGCGTCGCATACTACCGCAAAGGCGACTATGACCACGCCATCGCCGATCTCGATCAGGCCATCCGCCTCAACCCGAAATTCGCGAGCGCCTATAACAACCGCGGCTCCGCCTATGACGGCAAAGGCGAGCATGACCGCGCCATCGCCGACTACGATCAGGCCATCCGGCTCGACCCAAAAGACGCGATCACCTATTCTAACCGCGGCCGCACATACAGCCGCAAAAGCGAGCATGACCGCGCCATCGCCGATTACGATCAGGCGATTCGCCTCAACCCGAAATTCGCGAGCGCCTATAACAACCGACTTACTGGTCGCCACAAAAGGCAACACCCATTGCGATACCTGCAATATGCGCAAGGCGCGCCTGATACATGTCCAAAGTGAACCTAGACGGCGAAATCGCCGCGTACGGGCGGCCTGGGCTCCCTCAAAGGCGAATGGCACCTAAAACGCCGGTGTGGACAGCCTCTCGCTCCATGGAAGATGACGGCCTCAGCTGCGACCATTCCGGCTTTAGGCTCATCGGACGCTTGCCTTTCCCTTTGGCGCTCTGTCCCCTCGGCCTCATTGGACCTCCTCCATGTCTCGGGTTGTGTCATGCGTGCTCAAGGCCGAGAACGGACCAAGTCGCCCAAAAAACTTTTTTAGATCTTCACGCCCGCTTTCGGATCCCTTTGCGGGCTACAAAGGGTTCAGATTCAGACGGTGAAGTAGGGCCGCATTCGGACATTTTGTACTGTTGGCACCGACTCACGCCGCAACCGTCTTCCAGACAAAAACAGTGATGGGTGACGGTCACTGGGGCAAAGATAAGCGCACCAGGAATTCAGCCCGGCCCGGGTAATTGGGAGCTCATCCCTAGAGCTTATTGCGCCGACACCACGGCTATTCCGCTGCCTTCGATGAATTGGAGTATTGGCATTCTCGGCTGGGGCTTCGATTGAATGACATCCGGAGCTGAAAAGCGACGCCCCGCTGTGTTGATGGTGCCAGGAGGGCTAACGGAGCGTCATTTGCAAGATGACAGGTCTTAGCGGCTTTCGAAAGGAGTTTTGAAATTTCGTTCGGTCATAACGGCTGAAAGTTACCGCAATTGCCAACAGCTTCGTCGCGTTGGCACGCCGCCAGTAAGGGCAGCTCTGAGATCGAACAAGCCGGCCTCCGCCCTGCTAGATAATTCTCACCAGAAGTGATTAGGCGCGGCACCTGTGCAGAGGCCAGGAAGAGTGTTAATTTCATAAAGTAGCTAATCAAGGAGGAGCCATTTTATGTCGCAAACGAAGCGTATTTTGAAGGCGAAACGATCAAGGAAGGTTTTGACCGTATCCTCCGTATTGGGTGTTGCAGGGCTATCCCTGGCCGCAACAAGCGGCGGATCTGAAGCGGCCATGCCGTCACCGGCTATGGTGCCGTCACAAGCATTTTTGGCTGAGGAAGAAATCTCTGATGTCAGCCTAGCCACTTTTCAAGTTTATACCCAAGAAAATATCGGTGCATCGCGGTCCCTAATGCAAGAAGTCCGTGGC
>JBAUNL010000379.1:0-34255 GCA_049579205.1 Rhodomicrobium sp.
GTTATGGCAGGCCTTCCGCTAACCTCGGGATGGATTGCTCTCTCGATCGCTTTGTACATTTTCGTCGGCGCCTGCTGGTTGCCCGTCGTTTGGATCCAAATCAAGTTACGCCAAATCGCGGGAGACAGTCTCGTGGCCGGGACACCTCTTCCGGATAAGTACTTTAACTACCTCCGGATTTGGTTCATCCTAGGCTGGCCCGCATTCACCGCCGTCCTCGCGATTTTCTACCTGATGATTTTCAAGCCGGATTTCTAAGGCTTCGCCAACCCTTTACAGGCGGTGTGGCCGCCGGCAATTCTCGGGCAACGTATAACTGCCGCCGATAGGAGGCGAAAGCGCTAATGCCCGCCGGGCCCGGGGACCCCGGGGTTATCCTGCTTGGGGCGCTCGGAAGTGGCCGACCTTAACTGATGCTGCTTCAACACACAGGTCTTTTCCTTGTCGAGCTGATCGAAAGCGGGGTTTGGATGGTCGGTTATGTCCGCTAAGGTGACGTAGCCCTTATTGGCGGTATCGAAATATTTCAAATCCACCGTCTGGAAAAGGCGGTCGGCCCTGCCCATCGCCGCGAATTCCTCCGGCGTCAGCTTCCCGTCACGGTCGAGGTCGAAATCTTTGAAAAGGCTTGCAGCGTAAGCCTTCCACTCATCGCAAGTGACATTGCCGTCGTGATTGAGATCCCAGGTCGGGGCAGCCCTTACGAATGCCCCATCAATGCCCTCCTTGAGGCCGGGCGGCGTTCCGCACGCCGCTGCCGCGAGCCCCGCCGCAAAACAGGCGAATAAAATAATTTTGCGAGTCTGGCGCATGCTTTCGCGATCCGGTTGAAGACCTCAGGAGCCAGAGCACGCATAAGCTCTGAATTGAGGCCGGATTAGGCCCGAACTGTCGTGAAAGCCGCCCTTTAGACGTTTTTACGAGGTTTTCCAAACTGGCGCAGGCTTTGCAATTGCACCCTCAGTCCGGTATGGATTGCAGGCCTTCACAGGCTCGCCTCCGCTATCAAAGATACTTCAGCGAGTCCCCATGCTACTTCAGCCTGCCCTTTGCGCCATTCTTGTCTCGATTGCTCTCTCCTTCGCGGCATTCGCTTCAGATTGCCCAGCAAACCCGTCCGCGCTTGGCGTGAGCCGGATCCTGCCAATCCAGCCCTCGCAATATGACCGGCTCGGAACCGTTCAGTATGGTCAAACCTTGCCGCTACAGGTTCGCGAGATTGTCCTTACCTTCGATGACGGGCCCCTGCCCCCATACACCGGCAAGGTTCTCGATGCCCTGGCCTTCGAATGCGTAAAGGCCACATTCTTCGTTGTCGGCCAAATGGCGGCGGCGTATCCCGAGATGCTCCATCGTATGCGCCTGGAAGGCCACACAATCGGAACGCATACGTTACATCATGCTCATCTCGACCATATCCCCCTGGATGCATCGGCTAAAGAGATCTCGGGCGGAATCGCAACAGTGGACCGGATACTTGGGGAGGGGCACACTTCGGCGCCGTTTTTTCGTTTTCCTTATCTCGATCCCACCCCCGGCGCCGAAGCGTATGCCATCAAGCACGGACTGACGATTTGGAGCGCGGACGTGTTTGTCAACGACTGGACTCCTATCAGCCCGGAGCAAGAGTTGGCGTTGGCGATTCATCGCCTCGAACGCAAGAAGAAGGGCATCCTTCTCCTGCATGATATTCAAAAGAGGACCGCTGAGGCCTTACCTTCATTGCTGGCGGAATTGAAAAGACGGGGTTTTCATGTCGTTCAAGCGGTGCCAGCAGCGGAGACGCGTCCATACCAGTTTCCCGCTACGAATTGATAGCCGAGGGCTCGCTCCCCAAATTTTGATAAAGCTTTTCTGGTCATAGATCCTTCTAAACGATAGTTTCCCGGCGAGAGCAATGCGGAGAGACACGATGCCAGAAGACCAGATCCTGACCTCTGATATTGAAGGCATGACGAGGGCCGCCCCTTTTTCCCGCCGAGGGTTCATGACGGCGGCTGCCGCAACAGCAGCGGGCTACACGCTTGCTGCGGGGGATGTGCGTGCGGATGTTATCAAAACGGATACGGCAGACCTTGACGCCGGAGATGCCAAGATCGCAGTCCCTGGCGGAGAAATGCCCGCTTATTTCGCGCGTCCGAAGGGAGTTAAGAATCCGCCGGTCATTCTTGTCGCGATGGAGGTTTTCGGACTGCATGAATATATCAAGGACGTGACGAGGCGCATTGGCAAGCTTGGCGCCTTGGCCGTTGCGCCTGATTACTATTTCCGCAAAGGCACCAGTCTTACGAAAATCACCGACTTCAAAGAGCTTATGCCCATCGTGAACTCGAAACCGGATGCAGAGCTCGTCTCCGATCTCGACGCGACGGTGGCCTGGGCGAAGAAACAAGCCGGCGACACCTCAAGGCTCGGCATCGTAGGCTTCTGCCGCGGAGGCCGGACGGTGTGGGTTTATGCCGCACACAATAACGCCCTCAAAGCCGGGGTTGCGTTCTACGGCTCAATCGTCGATCCGCAAAACCCGCTCTGGCCAAAAAGCCCGCTGCAGCTTGCGCCCGAAATCAAAGCACCTGTCCTTGGTCTTTATGGCGAGGCCGATCAGGGCATCCCGGTTGCGCAGGTGGAGCAGATGAAGGCAGCTTTGAAAGCTGCCGGGAAGACCGCGGAATTCAAGATCTATCCCGGCGCACCACATGGCTTTCATGCCGACTACCGTCCAAGCTATCGCCAGGAAGCGGCTGAGGATGGCTGGAAGCAAATGCAAGCCTGGTTCAAGAAGTATCATGTGCTGTCATGAAGCACTCCGCGAGTTTACTCAGGGCCGAGCTTAGAAGCCGGCAGCGCCAATGACTGCTAAGGCGACAGTTCTTTCTGATAGGAGCGTGATCGAGGTTGCTGGCGAAGATCGTGCCAGCTTTCTGCAAGGACTGATCACGAACGAGGCCGAGGGGCTTGCCGAAGGAGCCGCATGTTTCGCGGCTCTGCTCTCTCCACAGGGCAAAATCCTGTTTGATTTCCTGGTCTTCAACACTGGCGAGGCCTTTCTCTTGGATTGCGTGCGGACTGCCGCACCCGACCTCATGAAGCGGCTGGGGTTTTATAAGCTGCGGGCTAAGGTCACGCTGTCCGATGTTTCCGGCCGGTGGCGAATCGCGGCGGCTTGGGGAGACGAGGCCGGGCGATTGACGAGTGCTAGCGCCTCGATGTCTTATCGAGATCCGCGCTTGGCCGATCTCGGTTTCCGGGCATTCCTAACCGAAAGTGAAGCGGAAGGATTTCCAGCCGGCATCGCGCGCTACCATCAGATGAGGATTGAACTTGCCGTGCCGGAAGGCGGCAAGGATTATGCCTATGGAGACACCTTTCCGCATGATGCCTGCCTCGATTTGCTGCATGGAGTGAACTTTAAAAAGGGCTGTTACGTAGGCCAGGAAGTTGTTTCGCGGATGGAGCATCGCGGTACTGCCCGCACGCGCGTTCTTGCAGTCTCGGGAGAGCAATCGCTGCCGGAAGGTGGCGCGGACATCCTTGCGGACGGGTTCCCTGTAGGTCGGCTTGGCTCGGTGGCCGGAAACCGGGGGATCGCTCTCGGCCGGCTGGACCGTGTGAGGGACGCGTTAAACTCGGGACAGAGTTTGATAGCCGGCGGCGTTCCTGTCACCGTTTCGGTTCCGGTTTGGGCAAACTACACACTCGACGCCGCGAAGGCATGAGCGCCCAGTCCGAAGGCCTCGAAGGGGACCTCTGCAGATGTCCTTGGGCTAGGAATGATCCCCTCTACATCCGCTATCATGACGAGGAGTGGGGGCTGCCAAAAACCCGGGATGCGGAGTTTTTCGAGAAGTTGATTCTCGAAGGATTTCAGTCAGGTTTGTCCTGGATCACAATCCTGCGCAAGCGCGAGGCCTTCCGCAAAGCATTTGCAGGTTTCGACGTAGAAAAGATGGCCCGCTTTGGCGAAGCAGAGATAGACCGCTTACTTGCCGACCCCGGAATTATTCGGCACCGCGGCAAGATAGAAGCTGCCATCGCGAACGCGCGCGCTTATCTCGCATTGGCCGGGAGGCAATCGCTAACCGCATTTTTTTGGGCGTTCGTAAACGGTGAAGCCATTCAGAACCGCTTCGCAACCATGGCGGAAGTGCCAGCAGAAACGCCGCTTAGCCGGAAAATAGCGAAAGAGTTGAAGGCAAGAGGCTTCCGCTTTACGGGCCCCACAACGACCTATTCGTTGATGCAGGCATGCGGCCTCGTCAACGATCATCTTGTCTCCTGCCATCGTCATGACGTATGCGCAGCTTTGGCCCGGCCGCAAATTCTGGCATAAAAGGCCAAATCGATTCTGGCGGTTCCATGCAGACCAAATCCGAGGCTTCCATCGAGCTTAGCAAGCCCCCAAGGGCATGGCAGCGGATGCTTTCGGGGCGGCGGCTCGACCTTCTTGATCCCCCGCCCTTGGATATCGAGATCGGGGATATAGCCCATGGCCTGGCCCGCGTTGCGCGCTGGAATGGGCAAACCAAGGGCGCGCATGCCTTCTCTGTCGCGCAGCACTCAATTCTAGTGGAGGCAATCGCAGCTGCGCTCAAACCGCAGCTAAGTCCGAAATTCCGGCTTGCGGCTCTCCTCCACGATGCGCCCGAATACGTGATCGGCGACCTCATCAGCCCCTTCAAGGCAGCCATGGGCGTGAATTACAAAGCCTTCGAGGAGCGCATCCAACTCGCCGTCCACATTCGCTTTGGGCTCTCGCCCCAACTGCCGGCAGGAACCGCTCAGCTCATCAAGAAGGCGGACAAGATCGCCGCTTACCATGAAGCAACCCAGCTTGCAGGCTTTTCGGTTGCCGATGCGCGCCAGTATTTCGGCGATCCCTCATCACTCGATGTGAGGCTCCCTGGCGTTCTTAATTGCCTTGAGCCGATGGCGACCGCGGCCGCACAAGCCGCTTATTTGCTGCGGTTCAAGGAGCTTGAGCACGAAATGGCGTTGGTGGCCGCGGATGCCCGCTGAATTGAAGGCCCCGTCTGCGGATGTCCTTGCGAAGTTTGCAGCGATCGTTGGCGGCAAGGGAGCGCTGACAGCCGCTGAAGACATAGCACCCTACCTTGAGGAATGGCGCGGGCTCTTTCATGGCCGCTCTCCGATGGTTCTCCGGCCGGCCTCGGTAAAGCAGGTCAGCGAAATTCTCGAGCTCGCACATGACGAGTGCGTCGCCATTGTCCCGCAGGGAGGCAATACGGGACTTGTCGGCGGGCAAATTCCGTTCGAAACGGGGAACGAGATTGTGCTTAGCCTCGATCGCATGAAAAGGATCAGGAACGTCGATGCCGCCGGCAACACCCTTGCGGCGGAAGCGGGCGTGACACTGCAATCCGCGCAGAATGCCGCGGAAGAGGTAGGCCGGTTGTTTCCGCTGAGCCTTGGGTCCCAAGGGTCGTGTCAAATCGGCGGCAACATCGCCACGAATGCCGGAGGAATTCACGTTCTTCGCTATGGGAGCATGCGGGACCTCGTCCTCGGCATAGAGGCGGTCTTCCCCGGCGGAGAGGTGTGGAACGGCCTTAAGTCCCTGCGCAAGGATAATACCGGCTACGATCTGAAAAGCCTTCTGATCGGTTCGGAGGGCACACTTGGGGTGATCACGGCTGCAACGCTCAAACTATTTGCGCGCCCGGCCGAGGTTACCACCGCCTTTGCGGGATGTCCGAGCCTCGACGCTGTGGCTGAGCTTTTCGGTAGGGCCTTTGAAACGGCAGGACCGCTTCTTTCTGCCTTCGAGATCATTCCTAGGACCTTGCTTGAGTTCGTGCTCGCTCATACCCCGCAGTTCAGGGACCCCCTTAGCCAGCCGCAGTCCTGGTATGTGCTTTTGGAGGTGACCTCGCCTGTGCCGGAAGGATTGGCAGAACGTGTCACCATGGCGATACTCGAGAGCGCGCTCGAAAAGGGCATTGTCGCGGACGCGGCCATTGCCGCTTCAAAGGCTCAAGCGCAGGAGTTCTGGTCGATGCGCGAATCGATGTCCGAGGTGCAGAAATATGAAGGTGGAAGCATCAAGCACGACATTTCGGTGCCGGTTTCGGCAATTCCAGCCTTCATCGAGGAGGCGAACGAAATAGTTCAAAAGCTAATTCCCGGTGCCCGCCCAGTGCCGTTTGGCCATTACGGTGACGGCAATATTCACTACAACGTCTCGCAACCCATTGGCATGGATAAGGCCGCATTCCTGGCGCGTTGGGACGAAGTCGCGGATGCGGTTCATGGACTTGTTTTGCGTTACGGCGGCTCAATCAGTGCCGAGCATGGCATTGGACGCATGAAGGCGAGAGCGCTCAGTAGCGTGAAGGCGCCAATCGAACTTGCGCTCATGCGCCGGATCAAGTCTACCTTTGACCCGCACGGCATTCTCAATCCCGGCAAGCTTCTCGATGATCCGCCCGAATAAGCATTGTACCCGCTGTCACTTTTTCAATCGTAGCCTTCATTTTCGCCTTGGTGCTCTTGCTCAGCTGCCCGTTCTAACGAGCGCCCCTGTGATTAAAATAAGTGCCACAAGCACAGCCGCGGTTACGACTGGGAGCCAAGCTCCCGCCCCGCAGGCGGCGCCGAAGCACGCCGTAAGCCAGATCGTTGCCGCAGTTGTCAGGCCATGGACCTTGCCACCGCGCGGGTTTCTGAGAATCACACCCGCTCCGAGGAAGCCGATTCCGGTAATGATGCCCTGCATAACGCGGCTTGCCGCAGCGCTGTCCGGGCCCGGATATTGGGTTGACAGAACAATTAGTGCAGCTCCGACCGAAACGACACCCATAGTGCGGACCCCGGTTGGCTTCCCGCGCAGATCTCTATCCAAACCAATGAGGGTGCCCACCGCGGCGGCACACACCAGGCGCCAAACTATGTCGGACCAATGGAGCATTGGGGTTCCGAAGCGTATCAATCGGTGGATTCAAATAGTAGAGGGCGGTCGCGTGCGCCAGCTTTATTGCTGAACTCTCGAAAGACGGCGCCCTTCGGCGCCGTCTTGTATGTCACTCAGCGGTGCCGGGCTGACGCCGTTCGCGTCTGAGGAGCACGCGAGTTCAACGCCGACTTTTGCGCATCCGTCAGGGATGCAAAGAACGTCTCCACTGCCGGGCGCACGGTATCGATAGCCCGAATCAGCGCTCCAATCCGCGCCTGCGCCGCGTCGAGCCTTGCATTGATCCCGTCGGGGACACTGGAAGGGCAAGAGCCGCGAAGCTGTTCCGCGGCCTGGGCGGATGCCTGTTTCAGGTTGTCGAGGTCCTGCATTTGCCGCTCGTTCAGCTTGATCGTCTGGGCGATGCCATCCTCCGGGACACGCACGAAGCCAGCCTGGTTCGAGCAAAGCTTTGCAAGGTCCATTTGTGCCGGCTGCTTACCGTTCGCGACAGCCGCATCTAGTTTTTGCCTCTGCTGCTCGGTCAGATCGCCATACAACCTCTCCAAAGGACCATGAATGACCTCCATCGCCTCGCCCATTGCCTTGAGGCGCTGTTCCATTGCATCCAGCCGCACTACCGGCGTCAACGGCGTCTCAGCAGGGCAGGCATTGTTCAGGATATCGGTTGCTTTGATCATTGCGGCCTCTAGATCATCGAACGCCTGCCGTTGCGCTTCCGTGGGCTGGATAGTTTCTTCGAGGCGCTGAACAGGCAACCCATTCACACCCGGAGCGAAGGCTGCGCAGGTTGAGACGGCTTCCTGCCCACTAACGCGAGCAACACGCCGTGCGCGTTCCGGGATCGCCGCGCGGTAGCCGCCGTAAATGTCGCCGGCATCGGGTGTTCCGGCAGAGTACCCATAATCCCAATATGGGTAATCGTAATTGGGCCAGAACGCGCTCCATAGAAAGCTATCCGGACCCCAGCCCCAGAACGCATCATAATAGTCATACGGCCAAAACGCGTAGGAGAAGTAGTCGCCCACAAAGTAGGGCCAGAACACGCCGCCCGCCCAATAGCGCCTGAAGCCATGATCGCGCCATTGGTGCCCGCCCCAGCGCTCATTTGCAAAGGCGTTCCCGTGCCTGAGGGCCGAGTTCGTTGCGAGCGTGCGTTCACTAATGCGGCCATTTCTGTTGTTCGCCATTGCGTGCGTGGCGTGGTTCACGCCAGTACCATGCACACCGTGATTGAGGCGGTGCAGATGCGCAAAATTGGCGCCGTGACCACTCTTCATGGCATGACGAGTATGAGCGCCTCTAAAGTTGGATCTGCCCGCCCGATGCGAGGCGAAATGCCTCCCTCCAAAGCGATGGCCGCCAATGCTGCGAACCCCGCGGAGCCCGCCAAGATGGGCGCCTCGGAGTCGTGCTCCTCCGAAATGAGCTCCGCCGAAATGAGCGCCGCCAAAGTGCGCCCCGCCGGAGCGTGCCCCCCCAAAGTGAGCTCCTCCACCTGCGCCCCTGTGCGCCGAAAAGCTCGCCGATGTCCCGGCGACGATTCCTCCAAGCGCCAGGCAGCCGGCAAAAACCAAAAGCCTTCCAGGCATTTTCTGCCTCCTCCTCTAAACTGTTTAGGATGATCGGAGAAGGCAAATGCGGGACTAGCGTTCCAGGTTTAGCAAAATTTTAAAAAAAATGCTTCCGGTAGCTTGAATGCGGACACCTCACGGCCTCGCTCTCAGCGCGTCGCAGCCGCAGTTGCCTGCGGCATCCCGGTATTTAGCGCGTCCCTTTGCGCGTCCGTGAGCGAGGCGTAGAAGTTTTCGAGCTTGGGACGAATGATGCCGATCGCTTCAATGAGGGCCTCAACCCGCTTCTCGGCAGCGTCGATTCTCGCTGTGATGGTATTTGGTACGCTGGAAGGGCAGGACTTCTCTAAGTTCTGGGCAGCCGTTTGCGACGCCCGCGTCAGCTCATCCAGGGCCTCGCGCTGCGGACTGTCAAGCTTGACCAATTGCGTGATGCTGTTAACCGGGACATTTACAAAGCCAGCTTGCCGTGAACACAATTTTGCGACGTCGAAGTCTTGGTGGTTGCGCCCGCCTTGGGCCGCCCTTTCTAATCTTTTTCTCTGGCTATCGTTCAGCTCACTGTAAAGTCTTTCAAGCGGGCCGCGAACAGCCATGATCGCCTCATGAATGGCTTGGAGCCTTTGCGCCATCGCATCTATCCGGGCCACCGGGGTCGCTGGCGTTTGCGCTGGGCAAGCCCGGTTCAACATTTGGCGAGCTTGAATCAGCGCGGACCTCAGCTGCTCGAAAGCTGGGCGCTGCGCAGATGTTGGCCGGATAATCGCCTCCATCTGCATTATGGGCAATTCGCTTACGCCCGGAGCAAACCCAGCGCAGCTTCCTGCAGCCTCGTTCGAAGGGAGCGGGAAGAGCGGCAGCGGAACCGTCGACGACCGGATACCCCCATAAATCTCCTCCTCGGAGTATTCGCCCGAGGCGGGCGTGGCGTAATACCCATAATCCAAATAGGGATACTCGTAGCCGGGCCAGAATGCGGACCAAAGAAGTGCGTCTGGCCCGTAGCCCCAGAATAGTCCGTCATAGGCGCTTGGCCAGAAAGCATAAGAGAAAAAGTCGCCAAAGAAGTAGGGCCAGAAGACCCCTCCTGCCCAAAAGTGCCTGAAGCGGTGGTTATGGTGTCCCTCTCTGTGACCGCCCCACCTTGCATTGTCGAACGCGTTGGCGTGCGGAATAGCAGCGGCAGCCAAAGCGGCATGCGGGAGCACCGACCTTCGATTGTGTCCAGCCCCGAACCTGTTTATTCTTTGCCTTTGCAACGCTGTACGCCCGGCAAGGCCCGTGGAGTTCTGTCCCCTTATTCTCGGGTTATGTACCCCGGCCAGGCGGTGAGCCTGATAGCCGTGCAATCCCAAGCCATGATTGACGCCAATGCGGCCATGCCGGAGACCCCTCAGCCCACGGGGATAGGCACCCATTGGGGAAGTGTAGAGACCGCCAATTTGCGGCGTAGCACCCAAACGGGGGCCTTGAGGTACGCCAATTCTTGGAATGGCTGGGCCGATCCCACCGCCGTGAAAGCAGCCGCCGATACCGCCTATCGCTGGCGGACGTCCGATCACGCCCCCACCGATCCCACCAATGTGGCCGCCGCCGAACCCGCCACCAATACCGCGGCCCGCAGCAAATGTATGTGGCTCGGGAAACAGCGCTCCAATTGCCAGACACCCGGCCGTTATGGTCAAAAGTGGTTTAGACATTAGGCCGTTATAAATATCAGGTATCAAGACTAAAGACAATAACAGCTGGGTCGTTCCAAGCTTATGCAATTGGATAAACCGGTCACACCTTCTGCTTATGCATGTCCGTCCATAGTTTAAAGACGATGGAATCAAGGAGCGCTTCAAAGGAAGCATCTACAATATTAGGTGAAACGCCGACGGTGAACCACCGGCGGCCCGTCTTACGGTCGCAGCTCTCGATAAGCACGCGAGTTACCGCATCCGTGCCCCCGGTGAGTACCCTCACCTTGAAATCGGCAAGCTCCAAATCTTGAATGCTTGGCTGATAAAGGCCTAGATCCTTACGGAGCGCCTGATCGAGGGCATGGACCGGGCCGTTGCCTTCGCCTGCGTTCATGAAGAGCTGATCACCGACTCGGACCTTGACTACCGCTTCGGAGATAGTAACGAGCGCGCCCCTTGCATTGTGGCGGCGCTCCACCATCACCCGGAAGCTTTCGACCTTGAAGAATTCCGGTACCTCGCCAAAAGCGCGCCGCGCCAAGAGTTCGAACGACGCGTCCGCAGCTTCATACGCGTATCCTTGCGCCTCACGGGTCTTCACTTCATCCAAAAGCGCAGGCAGGCGCGGATCGTCCTTATCGGCTTCGATGCCGATGCGGGATAGTTCCGCCAGGATGTTCGAGCGCCCAGCCTGGTTGGAAATGAGAAGCTTACGGGCGTTCCCAACGCTTTCCGGCTGCACATGCTCGTAGGTGCGCGGTTCCTTCATCACAGCCGATGCGTGAATTCCGCCTTTATGGGCGAAGGCCGATTCGCCAACATAGGGCGCGTGCCGGTTCGGCTGCCGATTCATAAGCTCGTCGAACTGACGCGAGACTGCCGTCAAGGTGCGGAGCGCGGCGGGGCTTACTCCGGTCTGGAATTGGCGCGCATAATCGTCTTTCAACAAAAGCGTCGGGATGATGGACGTGAGATTGGCATTGCCGCAGCGCTCGCCGAGCCCGTTCAACGTGCCCTGGACCTGCCGCGCCCCGGCGCGAACCGCCACGAGCGTGTTGGCGACGGCGTTCTCCGTGTCATTGTGAGCGTGGATGCCGATACGTTCGCGCGGTATGAAGCGCACCACATCGGAAACAATGGCCTCGACCTCGTGCGGCAGAGCACCGCCATTCGTATCGCAGAGAACAATCCAGCGCGCTCCGGCTTCGTAAGCCGCTTTGGCGCAAGCGAGCGCATAGTCCTGGTTCGCTTTATAGCCGTCGAAAAAATGCTCGCAGTCGATAAGCGCTTCCCGTCCAGTATCGCGGATGGCCTCGACAGAGGCCGCGATGGCATCAGTGTTCTCTTCGCGTGAAACGCCGAGAGCGAGCTCGACATGGTAATCCCACGATTTGGCGACCAGGCAGACTGCATCGGCGCTCGCCTGAAGGACAGCCTGGAAGCCTGGATCGTTCGAAGCTGAGCGGCCCGCACGTTTCGTCATGCCAAACGAGGTCAGCTTCGCCTTCAAACGTGGCGGCGCTTCAAAGAATGCCGTATCCACCGGATTCGCGCCAGGATAGCCGCCCTCGATATAGTCGATGCCAAGGCTATCCAAGCGTTCGGCGATAACGCGCTTGTCCTCAAGCGAGAAATCAACCCCCAGCGTCTGCGCGCCATCGCGCAGCGTGGTGTCAAACAGGTACAGGCGCTCTTTCATAATGCATCCGGGGAGGTAAACTTGCGCCCTTGCGCGAGAGGGCGGCCGCGAAGCGCCCGGGTGAGAGGTGACTGCTTCGGGTCCGGGGCAAGGGGGTGATTTCGCCGGCCGCTCATCGCGCGACCTCCAGTTTTGTCTCGATCTCCCCGGTCTCTGGGTTGTTCACATCCTTAACTGTGAATCCCTTGGCGATGAGCTTGTCGCGAATGCGGTCCGCCTCGGCCCAGTTCTTAGCTTTCCGCGCAGCCAAACGCGCTGCTTTCAGCTCTTCAATCTCGGCTGTGCTTCCTTCTCCTGGTGTAGTCGCTTTCCCTATCGCAGATCCGACTGCTCTAGCTAACCTCGCAACCCGTTCTCTTCTTCCCGAGAAGCCGAGAAAGGACAGGCTCGCCAGTAACTCCGGGAATTGCCTCTCATGGAAAAATTTGTGCAATTCAGCGATCATTGCGGGGGTGTTCAGGTCGTTGCTAAGAGTGTTAATCACCGCCGACGGCACTCTACTGGCAGGCTCCATACCCTCTAATTGAGCGTACCAATCCCAAAGGATTTTATGGCTTTCGTCCAGGCTGTCGAAAGTCCAGTCTAAAGGCTGGCGGTAGTGCGTGCGCAGCATGTTAAAGCGCAGGGCTTCGCCGGGCCAGCCAAAGCCTTCCCAGTTTTCAAGAAGCTCATGGATGGTGACGAAGTTGCCGGCGCTCTTCGCCATCTTGGCACCCTCCACCTGAAGGTGGCCATTATGCATCCAGAAATTGGCCATGATCTTGGTGCCGTGCGCGCAAGTCGATTGCGCGACCTCGTTCTCGTGATGCGGAAATAAGAGATCGATGCCACCGCCGTGGATATCGAAAACCTCGCCGAGAAGGGCTGCCGACATCGCAGAGCATTCGAGATGCCAGCCGGGGCGGCCGAAGCCCCAAGGGCTGTCCCAGCCGGGTTCGGCGCCGGTGCTCGGCTTCCACAGCACGAAATCCATGGGATCGCGCTTGTATGGCGCTACCTCGACGCGCGCGCCAGCCTGCATTTCTTCAATGCTGCGCCGCGCGAGCTTGCCGTAATCCCGGTCGGTTGCGACCGAGAACAGCACGTGACCTTCGGCTTCGTATGCGTGTCCGCGCTCGATCAAGATCCGAATCATGCGGATCATGTCCGTAGGCGCATCAGGCCGTGAGACATATTCCGTGGCTCGCGGCTCGATGAACATTGGCGGTTTGCCAGGCACGTTGACGTCATCCGGCATAAGTACGCCAAGGGCCCGGATGTCGGCGTGAAACTGGGCGGCCGTCCGCTCGGTCAATTCGCGGATCGGAATGCGCTCCTGCGCCGCGCGCGCATTGATCTTGTCATCAACGTCCGTGATGTTGCGCGCGTAAATTACGTGCTCCGGCCCATAGAGATGTCTCAGCAAGCGGAACAGCACATCAAAAACAATGACGGGCCGCGCATTGCCGATATGGGCGTAATCGTAGACGGTCGGGCCGCACACATACATGCGCACGGCATTCGCATCGAGCGGCTCGAAGACTTCCTTCCGCCTGGTTCGGGTGTTATAAAGCTTGAGTACCATAAAGCCCTGCCCTTGCTGGCGGGCTATTCTTCAGTCCAAATGCAATGCCGCGCCAGCTCCTATATCAGCTCGCGATAATAATGTTCCGGCCATTGCAAGTGGCGCTTCGTTCCATGGCGCCACAATCGCCGCAAATTTCATTGCGGTCAAGCCGCGAACCTACAATTCATTAAATTGACAAACTTTGGAAGGCAGCTGAGGCACTTGTCCCCATTCGCAACTGCATGGGTTGCGTTGAAGTTTGGCGCAGCCCATACTCGCACTCTCGATTCAAGCGGCGGCCTTCCAGAACTGGTTCATGGGGGCAGATGATCATGAAGACCCTCTATCGCATTCTAGGCATAGGCTGCGTCTGCGCAATGCTCACGGCCGGAGGATGGCACGCAATCCACGCCCAGGGCTGGGGCGACAGCTACAACCGCAGCTACCCGCCGCAACAGCCCGGTTACGGCCAGAGCTACCCGCCACCGCAGCCGGGTTACGGCCAGCAGCCACCCTACGGACAACAGGGATATGGTTCCCCCCAACAGGGCGTCGGTTCGCCGTATGGGCCGGCGGTAAGCGTCAACCCGCGGTGCCGCGATCTTGAATTCCAGCTAACCAACGGCGGCATCAATCCAGCCGCCCAGGATCAGCTTCCTCGCATAGAAGCGGATATGCGTCAGGCTGATGCCCAGTTCCGCCGCGCCCAATCCGACGCCGACCAGGCAAATTGCTATGAGGAGATGTTCCTGTTCGGACGCTCCTTACGGCGCACGCCACGCTGCATTGATCTTGATGGTCAAATCCAGGCGGCCAAGAACATGCTTGCCCAGCTGAAAGCGCAACGCGATTCGGCGCTTAGAAGCAATTCACCGAGGGCACGCCACGATGACCTTATAGCAGAGCTTGCCCGGAACCATTGCGGCGATCAATATGCCCGGGAATATGACGCTCAGCGCAGACGTAACAGCTCAATCTTTTCCTTCTTCAGTAACGAGGATTCCGACGACACGAGCCGTTACACACCAAGCTATGGCGCGTCGGCCTACAGGACTCTTTGCGTCAGGGAATGCGACGGCTTTTATTTCCCGATCAGCAACGCGACGACTGAAAGCCAATTCCGCGAAGACGATGCCAAATGCCACTCCCAATGCGCGGCTCCGGCAGAGCTTTTCTATCACCGCTCGGATCAAGACGTGGATCAGATGGTATCGCTTAGTGGCCGGCCCTACAGCCAGATGCCGAACGCATTCCGCAACCGCAAGGTCTACATCAAGGGATGCTCCTGTAACGCGAACGAATATTCCCGCGAAGAGATCGCGAAGTCGGAAGAAGCGCTGAGGAATGCAAAAAGGGCCGATGCTGGAAGCAGCAAACCAGCGTCCGAGGCTGCCTTCGCGCGGCGTATATCACAAGCAGTTCAGAATGCGCCCGCTTCTCCGCCAGCTGGGGCCGCAGGCTCGAACGCGCCTTCTCCGGCACCAGGAGAAAAGGAAGCGGCTCCGCCGGCTACTCCGGCTCAGTAGAGGCAGGCTTCGCTCCACGGAAGCCCGTGGCGAGAACATAAAGCTCGGGTGATTCGGCGCGGCTTGCCTTGGGCTTCACATGCCTAACCCTGGCGAAGTCGCGTTTGAGAAGGTCGAGCAAAGACTTTTCGCTTCCGCCTTGCAAGACCTTGGCGAGAAAAACTCCGCCCGGAGCCAAGACTTTCAGCGCAAAGGCGAGTGCCTCTTCTGCAAGCCCCATGATGCGCAGATGATCCGTTTGTCGGTGTCCGGTGGCAGGAGCCGCCATGTCCGAAAGAACGGCGTTCGGCCTACGCCCGTTGAGGGCTTCCATCAGCAACCCCTCTGCTTGCGGGTCGGTGAAGTCTTGCCGGAGCATAACCACGCCCGGAATGGGGTCCAAGGGAAGAATATCAAGCGCAACAACGGCCCCCAACCCCTCCGCCGATTTCACACGCTTTGCGGCCACCTGGCTCCACCCCCCGGGAGCAGCACCAAGGTCCACCACCACGCCGCCCGGTTTAAGGATGCCATACTTCTCTGCAATCTCGTCGAGCTTGTAGGCAGCGCGGCTGCGATAGCCTTCCCTTTTTGCAGCCAATACAAAGGGGTCATTGAGCTGCCGCTCGAGCCATTGTTTGGAAGACTGCGTCCGCCCCTTTGATTTCTGAAGCTTCACCCTCAGCGGCTGAGCGCGTGCACGGCCCGTCATGGGGGAAGGATCCCCTTCCGGTCTGCTGCCCCGTTGCTTCTGCCATTGCTTTTATGCCGGTATTGCACGGCGTCCTCCGCGATTAGGGTGGCGAGAATCCCCTCGCGAAGACCCCGGTCGGCGACACGCAAAGATCTTACCGGCCAAATCCGCAGCATCGCTTCCATAATCGCGCATCCCGCTAGAATGAGATCGGCTCTTTCCGCTCCGATGCAAGGTTGCGCGGCGCGCTCGTCATAGTTCATGCCGGCAATTCGCTTCGATACTTCACGGATGCTCTCGGTGGAAAGCCAGCAGCCGTCTACTTTGGCCCGCCTGTATTCTGGGAGCTGCAGGTACACCCCGGCGATAGTCGTAACGGTTCCCGATGTGCCGAGCAGGTGCGCGCCGCTGCGGGCGATCTTGGCAGCAATCGCGTTCGCTTCGCTGAATGGTTCTAGCCGCGCCTCTACGAATTGCACCATCTCTTCGAACTGAGATCCCTCCACACAGGATTTGCCGAAGGTTTCCGCCAGCGTGACAACCCCGAAAGGGAGGGAGGTCCACGCCTCGATGCAATCCTGAACCCGCAATCGGTCCTCGATCGAGATGCGCCGCCCGCGCTGCTCTCTTTTCAGGTTCAGCCAGACGAACTCCGAGGATCCCCCGCCAATGTCAAAAATGAGGGCATAGTCGTTGCGCTTGTCTATGAGAGAGGCGCAGCCCGAGACGGCGAGACGGGCTTCGGTTTCCCTGCCAATGATCTCCAGAGACAACCCTGTCTCGCCCTTCACCCGCTCAAGGAATTCGCGCCCATTTTTTGCAATCCTGCATGCCTCCGTGGCAACCAGCTTCGACCTTGTTACCTCTCTGCGCGCCAGTTTTGCCGAACATACTTTCAGGGCCTCTATCGTGCGTGCCATCGCCTCCTCGGACAGCAGGCCCGATTGGCTCACGCCCTCGCCGAGCTTTATGATTCTGGAGAAGGCATCGATGACAAAGAAGCCGCGTCTGGATGCACGGGCGACCAAAAGCCGGCAATTGTTGGTGCCTAAATCGAGCGCACCATAGATGGGGCCCGGGGAGGTGCTCGCATTGTGAACAGGTTTTGTTACTGAAGGCCTTGCCCTTGCAGCATCGGCGATAACGGTAAGGGGCAAAAGGGCTGGGTGGGCCGGCATAGCATCATGGAGAAGGACGGCTGGTTGAATATGGGATGCTGTTTCCTCATGAGGTCCGGAATGTGACGCAGTGCCGTCCATCGCAGCAATCTCCGTCTCTCCCGTGTTCACCCTTGTCCCTCCGCTAAGTTTGCCTGCGAATTATGCATTCCGCATTGCTAAGAGAAACAGTAGCAGTTTTTTCGGCAGGCGCAATCGGCGGCTAGCTTGACCAAGATTCGTTGCAGGCAGCAAAAGGGCCAGGTTTCCCCGGCCCCCAGGTGTAATGTTTTATGTATTTAGTTGGCGATGTCCGTGCCTTTCGTCTCACGAATGAAAAGCACGCCCAGGACAAAGGTCATCGCCGCGATGATGATCGGATACATGAGGCCGGCATAAATATTGCCGGTCGCAGCAACGATCGCGAATGCGGTGACTGGGAGGAATCCTCCGAACCAGCCATTGCCGATGTGGTATGGCAGCGACATCGCCGTGTAGCGAATACGGGTCGGGAAGAGCTCGACCAGCATGGCTGCGATCGGGCCGTAAACCATCGTTACATAGATAACGAGGATGGTCAGCAACCCGACGACGCTCCAGTTGATGCCATTGATCGGCGACTTGGGAGGATAACCATCCGCCTTCAATGCATCAGCCAGTTCCTTCGAGAAGCGCTCTCCTTGGGCTTTCGCATCCGGGGCTGCCCCGTCGTAGGACCGGATGACCTGACTTCCAATCTTTATCTGCGCCACATTCGCCGGCCCTGCTTCATTGCTATAGGGAACACCGGCCTTCACGAGAGCTGACTTAGCCACATCGCATGGGGTTGTGAACTTTGCGGATCCAACCGGATTGAACTGGAACTTGCATTGGTTAGGGTCGGCAACCACGGTTATAGGCGTCTTGCCTATCGCCGCATAGAGGTCTGGATTGGCGGACCGGGTTAGCAACTCGAAAATGCCCGGGTAAGTGTACTTCTCGCCGCCCGGAATGTACTGAAGGATACCGGTAGGATAATAAGTGAGAACCGCGAGCAGGCAGCCCAGCATGATAATGGGCTTACGGCCGACCTTGTCCGACAGCCAGCCGAACACGATGAAGAAGGGAGTGCCGATCACCAGCGATAGCGCAATCATGATCTGAGCCCAGTAGGGATCTACTTTGAGCGTCTGGGTCAGGAAGAACAGGGCGTAGAACTGGCCTGTGTACCAGACTACAGCCTGGCCAGCGGTAAGTCCAAGAAGCGCCAGTAGGACAATCCTGCCGAATGTCCAGTTGCCGAATGCTTCCGCCAGCGGAGCCTTGGAAGTGCGGCCCTCATCTTTCATCTTTTGGAAGAGGGGCGATTCGTTGAGGCTGAGCCGAATCCAGACCGAGATGATCAAGAGAAAAATCGAAACGAGGAAGGGAACGCGCCACAAGCCATACTCCGCGTTGAAGGAGGCGGCTTTCTCGGCCGCTGTAATGCCAGGAGCAAATTGGCGGCAAAGCAGAATGACAATCAACGAGAGGAAGAGACCTAGTGTAGCCGTGGTTTGAATCCAGCTTGTCCGATAGCCGCGGCGATTAGGCTCAGAATGCTCGGCGACGTAGATCGCGGCACCGCCATATTCGCCGCCAAGCGCGAGCCCTTGGAGGAGGCGGAGGGCAATGAGGATGATTGGGGCCGCGACGCCGATCGACCCATAGCTGGGGAGCACCCCAACCAAGAAGGTGGACAAACCCATGATGACAATTGTGATTAGGAAGGTGTATTTGCGGCCCACCAAATCACCCAGGCGCCCGAAAAAGATGGCGCCAAAGGGCCGGACAAAAAAGCCAGCGGCGAACGCAAGCAGTGCGAAGATAAATTGACCTGATTGCGTCAGGCCAGTGAAGAAGTGGGATCCGATAATGGCCGCGAGCGAGCCGTATAGGTAGAAGTCGTACCACTCGAACACGGTGCCGAGCGAGGATGCAAGGACAACCTTGCGCTGCTCGGCCTGCGTAATCTCGCCGGCCGGCCCGAAGGTTCTATCTGCGGCAATCGTCATGAAATTCCTCCTCCAATGGAGCGACGTTTTTCCCAACACTCAGTTACGCGCCGGCTTCAAGAACGGCGTCTTCGAAACCTCCAAAGATTTTTATCACAGTCAATTGTGCCGGGGGCTAAGACATTGGAGCTAAGACTTTCGCATGAAGCTCTTCTAGGAAGCTTTGCCCTGTGTAATAGTTGAAGGCTAAGATCAATCTAAAGTCTATTTGCGTCGCTTATCCTAAGGGCTACGCGGCTCTATGCAGTGTAGGTCTAGTAGCTCCCTCTTTCGGTGATAACATGAGCCTAAGCGCGTTGCTAAGTGCACGCAGAGACGCAGGAAAGCCCGTTCGCGTGGGCTTAATTGGGGCCGGCAAGTTCGGCACCATGTTCCTGTCGCAGGTGCCTACTCTTCCGGGAGTTGAGGTCACCGTCATCGCCGATATCGATCCTGACAAAGCAAGGTCTGCTTGTAAGACGGCGGGGTGGGACACTGGCCGGATCGGGCGCACCTGGTTTGCAACCGGCGGTATCAGCGCTTGCGCGTCTGATGAGGCCGATATCGTCATCGAAGCCACCGGCAATCCTTGCGCCGGTATTTCTCACGCCCTGGCAGCGATCGAGGCTCGCAAGCATATCGTCATGGTCAACGTAGAGGCTGATGTCCTGGCCGGGCCGCTACTTGCTGCCAAAGCGCGCGAAGCGGGCACCGTTTACTCCATGGCGTATGGCGATCAGCCTGCACTTATTGCCGAAATGGTTGATTGGGCGCGGTCTTCCGGGTTCACAGTTGCGGCCGCCGGGAAAGGCACAAAGTACCTTCCCAGCTACCACCGTGTAACACCCGATGACGTTTGGCAACACTATGGCCTAACGCCCAGGCAAACCGCCGAGGCGGGAATGAATGCCCAGATGTTCAATTCATTTCTCGATGGCACAAAATCGGCAATCGAAATGGCGGCCGTGGCGAATGCCTGCTGCCTCAATGTGCCTCCCGATGGCCTCTCGTTCCCACCTTGCGGCGCTGATGATTTAGCCCACGTCCTGAGGCCTTCAACCTGCGGAGGAATTCTCGACCATGATGGCATGGTCGAAGTGGTCTCATCGCTGGAGCGCGACGGCCGCCTGGTATTCCGAGATCTTCGCTGGGGCGTCTTCGTGGTGCTCAAGGCACCCAATGAATACGCTGCCGCCTGCTTTGCGCAATACGGGCTTCGAACCGACAGCACTGGCTTCTATGCCGCGATGTACAAGCCCTATCACCTTATCGGCCTTGAGCTGTCCATCTCTGTGCTTAGTGCCGCCCTGCGAGGCGAGGCAACAGGTTCGCCTTTGGAATGGCGAGGTGATGCCGTGGCCGTGGCAAAGCGCGATTTGAAGAGCAGCGAAGTTCTCGATGGCGAAGGCGGCTATACCGTCTATGGCAAGCTTGTTTCCTCGGCGCGATCTCTGGCAGAGGGCCTTCTGCCGATTGGTCTTACGCATGGTGCGAAACTCCGGCAAGATATAAAGGCGGGAACTCTCCTGACTTATGCGAGCGTGGATCTCGATGAAGACAATATCGCATTCAAAATGCGGCGTGAGATGGAGCGCATGAGCATCGCGTCGAAAGCCAAGGGTGTAGAGTAGTGTTTAGTCGATAGCGAGGATTGTGTGCTGGATCTGAGGGTAAACCTGGGTTTCCCAACGCCGGCCGCTGAACACTCCATAATGTCCCACACCGGCCTGATGGTGATGGCGCTTCATATGCGGGCGCAGTCCCGTACAAAGATCATGGGCCGCAGCGGTCTGGCCGATTGAGCAAATATCATCGCGCTCACCTTCCACGGTCAGCAGCATGGTCTGCTTAATTGCCCGAGGTTTAACGGGCGAACCGCGGTAAGTGAGTTTCCCTTCCGCGAGCCGCGCTTCCTGGAAGACCCAAGCAACGGTTTCAAGATAGAACTCCGCGGGGAGATCGAGAACAGCGAAATACTCGTCGTAAAATGTCTTTATTGCTTCGGCCTTTTCGCTCCTGCCCTGAGCAAGATGCTGATAGAGGTCCAAGTGCGCCTTTCGATGCCGGTCGATATTCATCGACAAAAATGCCGCCAGCTGGACGAAACCGGGATAAACGCGCCTTCCTGCTCCAAGGTAACGGGGCGGCACGCGGTCGATTAGGTTCTTTTCAAACCACTGAATCGGCTTCCCCGTTGCGAGGTCGTTCACCTTGGTGGGGTTGATGCGCGTATCGATCGGCCCGGCCATCAAGGTCATGCTGCGGGGCTGCGCGGCGTCGCTGCTCTCGGCCATGATGGCGGCGGCAGCAAGAACCTGCACGCAAGGCTGGCAGACAGCAACGACATGCGTTCCCGGCCCAAGAAACCGCAGCCAATTAATGAGATGTTCGACATAGTCGTCAAAAGCGAAGGCACCCGCGGAACTGCTTACATCGCGGGCATTGTGCCAATCCGTTATGCAAACATCGTGGTCCGCAAGCAATGTCTGCACGGTATTTCGAAGCAATGTCGCGAAGTGGCCAGATAACGGGGCCACGACGAGTACGCGAGGTTGCGCAAGGCTTGTGTCCTTTTTAAAGTGTAGGAGGGTTCCAAATGGGGTTACGGAAAGCGCTTCCTCCGTAATTGGAACATCCCTGTTGCCAACGCGCACCGATTTGATGCCAAATGGGGGCGGTGTGTGTGAGAGCTGCGCACGGTAAATCAGTTCACAGGCTGCCGTAAAATCTCTTAGCCACTTGCCATTGCCGTTTGCCATGAAAGGCGTAACCATGCTCAAACCGAGCTGAGCAAGGCCTCTTGCCGGTAACATGGCGTCTGAGTAGAAATCATAAGCTTTGTAAAGCATCCTAGGCCTTGGCAGTGGAACAGAAGTTGCACGTGCGGCTGTAACCGGAATCGCCGCGCCGAGGCGATGCAAGTTTTGAACCATAAGCAAAGGTCACGGTAATGGCGGAGGCTACGCTTTCAATTAGCAGTAAGAACTATTCATCGTGGTCGCTGCGCGGGTGGCTTCTATGTAAGCTCGCCGGTCTCGAGATAGAAGAAAACATCGTGTCGATCGGCGATCCATCCATCCGCGCCGAACTGCTGTTGCTTTCGCCTTCGTTTCTTGTGCCCTGCCTGACGCATGAGGGGATCAAGGTGTGGGACACCCTTGCCATCGCGGAATACCTCGCGGAGATCAGGCCTGGGTCGCAGCTTTTGCCGAAGGATCGCAAGATGCGCGCGCATTGCCGCTCGATCTGCGGCGAGATGCACTCCGGCTTTTATAATCTGCGTTCAGCGCTGCCGATGAATTTGAAGGCCCATCATCCCGGCTTTAAGATTTTTCCCGGTGCGCGGGCGGATATTGACCGCGTCATTGCAATCTGGCGCGACTGCTTGGAAGCCTATGGCGGACCCTATCTCTTTGGTCAGCTTTCAATGGCCGATGCCATGTACGCTCCGGTCTGCACCCGCTTTCTGACCTATGACGTTAAGCTGGATAGGGCGTGCGCGGACTATTGCCGGACCATCATGGTGTGGGCGGCAATGGAGGAATGGGTGGCTGGGGCAAGAGCGGAGGAGGAAGATGTCGAGGAACTCGACATGGAATTCTAAGCAAAGTGATAATAGGTTGGCAAATGCCGAACTTCTTGCGCAAAGACCTCGGCGCCCGGCGCGATATTCAATCGCGCATTCATCCCAGCAGAAGCCGGCCGCCATTTAGATAGGGCATCTCCTCAATGAACGGCATGACCCGCAATCTGACCTGCCTCCACGTCGTCGGCCCAGCCGTGGCAATGCGCGGCCCCCAGACAATCGCCATCGACGCTGGCTCGATTGTCTCAATCGAACCCGCATCACAGCCGGCGGAGCCGCTACTCGCCCTTTCCGCACTCGTCAACGCGCATGATCACGGCCGGGCGATCCGGACAAGCTCGATTGGTGCCGACGCCAAACCGCTCGAATCCTGGCTTCACTATCTTGCGCTGTTTCCATCGGTGGACCCGTATCTCGCCGCTGCCATGAGCTTCGCCAACAGTGCACTCGGCGGAGCGGGGACCGTCATGGTGCATTATACGCGTGCGCAGGGTTTTACCGATCTTCCAACAGAAGCAGCCGAAGTCGCGCGCGCAGCCCGCGATGTGGGCGTTCGCGTTGGTTTTGCGGTGTCGATGAAAGGCCGCAATCCGCTCGTCTACGGTCCCACCGAGCCAATTCTCAACGCGCTTGCCCCAGAAACCCGTGCCGAAATCGAGACGCGATTTTTGCGTAAGCCCCTTTCCACAGCCGAATATATGAGGCTTGTCGATGACGTCGCTGCCGCTGCTGGCAGCTCTTGGTTCAACGTTCAATACGGTCCCAATGGCGTGCAGTGGTGCAGCGAGGAATTACTGGAGGCGGTCGCGGAAGCGTCGCACCGTACGGGCCGGCGCGTCCACATGCATCTTTTAGAAACGCCTTATCAACGCCAATGGGCTGATGCCGAATATCCCGATGGCATGGTGCGCATGCTCGATAGGCTCGGGCTGTTGTCCCCGCGATTGACGTTGGCGCACTGTGTCTGGGCACGACCGGACGAATTGGAACTGTTGGCCGAACGCGGGGTAACGATCAGCGTCAACACCAGTTCAAACCTTCATCTACATTCCGGTGTCGCTCCTGTTCAGCAGATGATCCAGAAGGGCTGCTCAATCGCTTTAGGGATTGACAGTAAGGCCCTTGACGATGACGACGATGCGCTGCGCGAATTAAGGCTTACATACCTGTTGCATGCCGGCACCGGCTTTGACTTGTCCAGGGCGCGACGCGAGGCGCTTCAGGCCGCGGTAAGGAACGGCCGGTTTGCCGTGACAAACGTTGACGATGGCGTTCTCATGGAGCCGGGTGCCCCGGCAGACATGCTGTTACTGGATTGGGCCGCAATCGACAATGATGGTCTGCGAGACGGCATCGATCCTGTCAATGTGCTTTATTCACGGGCAACCGCGAGGCACATCAGCGAGTTGATCGTTGGTGGCCGCACCATCGTCAAGGATCGGTGCGTGTTAGGTATCGATCTCACTGCAGTGCGACAGGAAGTTCTGGCGCAAATGCGATCGGGGATGACGGCAAATGGGGCGCTCCTTCCTGCTATATCCGCGCTCGAAAAGGTGATCGCGTCTCACTATCTTTCCAATCCACCTTGTTGTTAACGTCTTTTTCCGTTCACAGCACAGCGGTTACTATCGATCCCGAGACGATGACCTCCACAACTGGAAGGGTGCGTAACATGCCATCGGAACTCGTCGTCGAGCGCGAGGGTACTGTAACTCGATTGTTCATCAACCGGCCGGAGAAGGGAAACGCGCTCAATGCCAGTCTCACCGAAGCGCTAATCGTTGCGGCGACGGCGGCAAATCAAGACGGAACCCGGCTTCTGACAATTGAGGGGCTTGGATCGCGCTTCTGTTCAGGCTTCGATTTCACCGGGTTCGAGGACCAGTCGGAAGGCGATCTGCTGCTTCGCTTTGTCAGGATCGAGCAGCTCTTGCAAGCGATCCACCATGCACCTTTTCTGACGGCTGCGTTTGCCCATGGCAGCAATTTCGGAGCTGGTGCGGACATTGTGGCCGCTTGCAGCGTTCGCATCGGAAGCCCAGACGCGACTTTTTGCATGCCGGGCCTGCGCTTTGGCGTTGCACTAGGAACGCGGCGGCTTGCCCAGCGGGTCGGCCAGGAGCGGGCGCGCAAGATGCTTGCGGAGACTTTGATCTTCGGGGCTGAGGAAGCGAAGCGAGATAATTTTCTCACGGGCGTTGCGCACAACGCCGATTGGCCTGCCGCTCTAGAATCCATGAGCAAGGCTGCCTGCAATCTCGCTGCGGAAAGCCATGCGCTGCTTCTCCGCTTGACAACTCACGATACTCGCGACGCTGACATGGCCGACCTTGTCCGCTCAGTGAGCGTTCCCGGACTAAAGGAACGCATACGGTCCTACAGGCAAAAGGAACGACCGGCACAATAAGTACGGTTTATTTCAGATGCTTATTTGGAGGCCCAGTAACCAGGAAGAAGCCGAAAGCTTCGAATTACGGGACAAGAGCCGATTTTTCAGGTAGCGGTTGCAAACGCGATTGACGGTTTCGCTGGAGCGTGAAATCCTTAAAATATGGATCGTGGTCCTACAATTCGAGACTTTAGGCGTTTAAGCGGCACCATTGCCCCACACCTGCCGCTATATGGCAGGCCCAACCCCTCGGGCCTAAGGGCCAAACGGGAAAAGCCAAAACGATACCTTAGAGTGGCGCGCTGGGAAGCCGCTCCTTCTGAAGCATTCTGAAGTACGATGAGTGATCGCGGGCAACAGAATGCAATTTGACAATGCCCTCGCCGAACACATAACGCCGAACGAACGGGAGGCTAAACCTTCCACTCCCGCTGACATTTTGGTGGTGCAATCCATCTGCAAGTCCTTTGGCGGGGTCCAAGCTCTAAGAGGGGTCAGCCTCACAGCGTCCGCGAGCGAGATCACCGGCATCATTGGCCCGAATGGGAGCGGCAAGACCACGCTGCTGCATATCATTGGCGGTCTTTTCAGGGCCGACGCAGGCCAGATTCTTTTGAACGCTGTCGACGTATCGAACCTCGCCGTCCGGAGGCGCTTGCACCTCGGACTCGTCCGCACTTTTCAAATTTCGCGCGAACTCGGAGAGATGACGGTTCTCGAGAACCTCCTTATCGCGGGAACGCCGTCCCGTCTCGAAACCATCGCGGGCGCCCTATTTTCGCGCCGCCGGATAGCTCTTGAGCAGCAGAAGGCGGCAATGAAGGGACGGCAGCTATTGCAAAAGACCGGCCTCTGGCGGCTTCGCGACGCGCCGGCAAGAACGCTTTCGGGAGGTCAGAAAAAGCTCCTTGAGATTGCGCGGGCGCTAATGCTTGATCCCAAATTGATTTTGCTCGATGAGCCTGCCGCAGGCGTAAGCCCTCCCATGCGTCTTGAGATCGCTTCAGTTATTCAGGACCTGAAGGGTGAAGGGAAGGCCGTCGTGATCGTCGAGCACGACATGGATGTCGTGGCGCGTCTGTGCGACCGTGTCTACGTCATGGCAGAGGGGGCGAATCTCACGGCCGGTACTTTCAAAGAGGTAGTGGCCGATCAGAGAGTCATACATGCCTATCTTGGCGCCGTCGTATGACCGCCGCTGCTCCCATCCTGACGGTGAGACAGGTTGCCGCTGGCTACGATGGGACCGAAATTCTCTCGGACGTCAGTTTGAGCATGCCAGGGGATGAGATTTTTGCAGTCATCGGCCCCAACGGCTCCGGGAAGAGCACGCTCGCAAAAGTCATCGCGGGCTTGATCCGGCCAAGCCGCGGCGAGATTGAGCTCGCGGGCGTGCCGGTTACCCGGCTTCCGGCTTGGGAAAGACTGCGGGCCGGGGTGGCCTATGTACCGCAAGAGCACAACGTTTTCCTGAACATGACGGTCGAAGAGAATCTGCGGATCGTGGCGGAACATGCCACCGCTAGGCCGGGTGAATTCGCCGTGAAGCGTGAGCGTTCAGTCGAAATGTTTCCCGAGTTGAACAAGAAAATGGGCCTTAGGTCGGGGCTCCTATCGGGGGGCCAAAGGCAGCTTCTGGCCTTCGCCTGCGCGCTGATCGCCGAGCCTAAAATCTTGATACTCGATGAGCCATCCGCAGGCCTCAGTCCGCGCCTAACCACTGAAATAATGTCCAAGGTCGCCGCAATTCACCGGTCGGGAGTGGCGGTTTTCATGATCGAGCAGAACGTCATGGAAGCACTTCGGCTCGCAGACCGCGTGCTCGTCCTCGTAAACGGCAGGATGCGCCTTTTAGCAAAACCGGCTGAGTTTGGCCCGAAATACAATCTGCATGAAGTTTATCTCGGATAGGTGAAAAGGTTCGATGCTGCCGCAGGTCATTCTCAATGGTGTGGTGACGGGGCTTATCTTGGCGCTTCCGGCTATCGCGCTCACGCTCACCTACAGCATCATGCGCTTTCCGAATTTCGCCATCGGCTCGATGATGACGCTCGGCGCATACTCGGCCTTCGTTTTCAATTCAATGTTGCACCTCCCGCTCCTGCTTGCGGCGATTTTGGGATGCGGGGTTCTATCGCTCATCCTGATCGCTACCAATGGGGCTGTGTTCGCGAAACTCGAGGGCCGAACCTCGATCACCCTTCTGGTCGCCTCCATCGGGGTGTCCTTCATTTTCGAGAACGTCGCACGCTTCATTTTCGGGAATGCCGCTCAAAGCTACGATGCGCCTATTGCAGGAAGCTACCGGCTGTGGCACCTCCGGGTGAACCAGGAGCAGGGTTACGCCGTCGCGACTGTCCTTGCCGCAGTCATTGCGATCTACATCATGCTGAACCACACCGCACTTGGCCGTTCCATGCGCGCTGTGTCCGATAACCCAGGGCTCGCCGCGGTAAGAGGGATCAACCGCAAATCCGTCATCAACAGGGTCTGGCTTGTCGCCGGCATCCTGACCGGTGTCGCAGGCGTACTTGCCGGGCTCGATCGCGCTATCGATCCGCAGCTTGGATCCAGTTATCTCATCTCGGTATTTGCCGCAGCGATCGTCGGCGGGCTTGGAAGCGCGGCAGGCGCCGTTTTGGGGGCGCTGTCCATTGGCCTCGCCGAAGAACTATCGACCCTTGTCATTTCACCGAATTACCGGGAGGCAACCGGTTTTATCGCCATCGCGCTCATTCTTCTCCTGAAGCCGCAGGGGTTCTTCGGCACATTGCGGATAAAGAAATGATCGCTTACGTCATAACGATAATCATTCTGGTTCTCATTGCCATCCTGCTCGGCTTCGCGCTCAATCTCCAATGGGGCACGACCGGTCTCGTAAATTTCGGTATTGCGGGCTTCTTCGCGCTCGGCGCTTACACCGCTGGTTTGACCGCGCTTGCAGGGGCGGGAACCGTGCTTTCAGTTGTTGCGGCGGCTCTTGTCTGCGCCCTTAGCTGCGCAGGAGTTGCAGCAATTTCGGCTCGGCTATCAGAAGAATACCTCGCCATCCTGACGCTTGGCTTTGGCGAGATCGTCGGGCTTGTTGCCTTGAGCGAGGACGAGGTAACGGGCGGTTCACTTGGGCTGTCAGGCATCCCACGCCCTCTCGACGGCCTCGTGAAACCTGAAAATTACGAGACGGCCTTTCTCTTTCTCCTTCTCGTAGTGGTGATCGCCGTTTATGTGGCGCTCAACCGCATCCTGCGGTCTCCTTTCGGCCGGGCGTTGCGTACCGTCAGGGAGGACGAAGTCGTCGCCGAGACCCTGGGCAAGAATGTCTTGAGCCTTCGCGTCCGGGCATTTGCGCTCGGGGGTGCGATCATAGGAATTGCAGGGGCGTTCCACGCCTTTTATCTGACTTACATCGACCCGACGCAATTTACCGCCACCATCACCGGCTACACTTTCATGGCCGTGATTTTCGGCGGCCGCGGCTCAAACCGGGGTCTGATCATTGGAGCCGCCTTGATAATGACCGTGCTTGAGAGCACCCGGTTCCTCAAAGACGCCATCGGCTTCCTAAATGCCACTCAACTTGCCTCGCTTCGCTTGATTATCGTTGGGTTGGGCCTGGTTCTCCTTCTCATCTATCGCCCACAAGGGTTTTTCGGTGAATACCGGATGAAGGCATCCGCACTCTTGGGAGCCGAAGATCCTTCGTCCAAGCCTTCCTAGAAAGGACTTCCATGAGCCGCGTTCGATCTGTGCCGTCCTCGGAATTACCGCCGGAATCGGCTGCCGTTTATGAGAAGTTCGCGCAATCTTACGGGCAATTCCGCAATCAGGTTGCCGTTTTCGCTCATGTTCCCTCTGCGATGGCGCATATGATGGGAATGCTGATGGAGCTGAAAGCTCAGAGAAACATCAATTGGCGTTATATTGAGCTTGCTATCGTGACCGTCTCAAAGCTCAACCAATGTGATTATTGCGTCGCCCATCACACCGAGCCCTTAATGATCGAAGGCATGGCAGGCGACGCCGTCGGTCGTCTTCCCGAATACAAGGACAATCCCGGCCTCGATGATATCGACAGGCTCGTGGTCGAATACACGATCGCCGTCACGACCGATGCACGCCGCGTTTCCGACAGCCTATTCGCCCGTCTGCGCAACCACTTCAGCGAAGCTGAGATCGTGGAACTGACCTTGAGGATTGCTCTTGCTGGGTTTTTCAATCGCTTCAACGAAGCCTTGCGCATTGACGATGAACTTGCGGGGCCGGAAGTGCCCTCTCGGCCACGATTTCACTTTTCGAGTAGCTAACTGGAGTAAACACGATGAGTAAGAACGGCTTGAGGCTCAATCGCAGGGAGTTGCTTTCAACTGCGGCCGCCGGCTCGGCGGCCATGCTAGCCTCGCCATATATTGCCAGGGCTCAAGCAGCGGCGATCCCGATCGGTGTACTTTTGCCGTTCACTGGCTCGCAAGGCGCTTATGGCCCTGACATGCGAAAAGCGGCAGAGCTGACAAGCAAGCTGTTCAACGACAATGGCGGTATCCTCGGCGGCAGGAAATTCGATCTCTACTTCGAGGATGACGAGTCGACGCCGACATCCGGATTGGTCGCCACGAAAAAATTGCTGGAAGTAAACAAATGCCAGGCGATTATCGGTGTGTGGGGCAGCCCCATTGCCATGGCCATCAAGCCGGTGACCCTGCAGGCGAATGCTTGTCTCATGGTTTCCGGCGCCGCTAATCCCATTACCGAAGGCGATACCAAGGGATTGATTTGGCGCTTCCAGGCTAAGGCCACCGACTGGGGACCAGGGATGGCCAAGGCGATGATCTCCAGGGGCTGGAAGAAGGTCTCGATCCTGGCGCAACAAAACGCCTTCGTAATCCCGATGATCGAACCGGCCAAGGCCGAATTCGAGAAGGCAGGCGGCAAAGTCTATGACACCGTCATCTACAACCCCAACCAACCCTCTTACCGTGCCGAAGTCCAGCGCATCTTTGGTACCAATGAGCCATTAGACGCCGTGATGTGCCTCGGCCTCCTTACCGACTTCGTCTCAATCGTTAGGGAAGTGCGCCGGAATGATTTCAAGACCAAGATCATGGCGCTGTCGATCGCGGCGGACGCCGAAGGGCAGTTCGTAAAGTCGGTCGGCGCCGAACTCGCCGAAGGCATCGAGCATTTCCAGCCGTCTCCTCCCTTGGAGAGCCCCGGCTACAAGCGCTTCCTGAAGATGATGGGCGCTCCTGAGGGCACCATCTATTTCTTCGCAGGCAACACGCACGATCAGGTCTGCACGCTCGCGCTTGCCATGGAGAAAGCGAAAAGCACCGATCCGCTCGTCTATACAAAAGTAATCCGGGAGCTGTGCAACCCGCCCGGTGAGGTTGTCCAGGATGAGCTGAAGGCGCTCGAGCTTGTCCGGAAGGGCGTGAAGATCAACTTCGACGGCGCGGGGTCGATCTGCGATTTCGACAGCCATGGCGATCAGCTTAACCGCAATTACGCGCATTTCCGGATCGAGAATGGCAAGTCCGTCCTTGTACAGACGCTGAAAGGCGCGGAATCGGCGCTTTAGAACGGCATCGATGCGCTGCTCTAAGTCTTTGTTTTATCGCATCGCGTTTCTGAAAACCGCCTACACTTTTCTGCGCGATGCTTTAGTATCCACTACCGCTGATCGACGAGCTGCGATTCAAGGATGCATGAAAGGCATCCCAGACGCGACAGCGGTTATTTTGACCGCAGACGAGCGGGCCGCCCTCTGAGCTGTTGCGAAAACAACCGAATCGTCCAAAAACTGCATAGTGTCTCAGTCCTGGCTTTATTAGGAGATTCCTGAAACGAAGGGCGGGTTGAATCCATGCTCGACCAGAAAATCGAGCTGCTTCGGCAAGTTCCATTATTTGATGGTCTGCCGGATGATCACATTGAGCTAATCGCCGATGCAGGCGAGAAGCGGTACTTCGAAGCCGGGGAAAATCTTATTGCCGCGGGCGAAACAGGAACGACCGCCTTCTTGATTTTGACGGGCAAGGCTGGCTGGGTAAGAGTTGAGCAAGGCGAAAACATTCTCGAAGACATTTGGCCGGGTACCCTTGTGGGCGAGCTTGGCATGTTGGTCGAGACGGTGCATGCCGTGACCGTTACGGCACAGGAGAGGCTTCGCGCACTTGCCTTGGAACAATCCGCTCTGCGCACTGTGATGGAGCAGCATCCGCCCATCGCCAAGCACATTTCAGAAAAGCTTCTGCTTCGGCTGCAAGGGCTTGCTGAAAAGCTTCGCGACGTTGACGGTAAGCTTGCCGAGGCTGAGAAGGCCGCCTGAACTCAACTACTTTCTGCACCCCCGAGCGGAACACAAGCACCCGGCGTTCAAAGGCGATCCCTCCGTTGGCTTTTCCCCGATAAGATGTTGCTCCATGGCAAATATGCGGTAGGTTGCAAAGTAAGCTTTCGGCAGCATTGAGTTCGCTGTTCGAGGCGCCGGCTGGACCGCAAAACGGTGATTAGGGGCTCCATGAGCGTAAGCGGAAATGAAAACGTAGCCGGCATGCCGGTACGGGCCGTACCAATTCTTCCTGCCATTCTTGCGTCATCGCTCGGATGGGCGCTGGATCTTTTTGATCTTTTCATTCTGCTCTACGTCGCACCCGTCGTGGGCAAGTTATTTTTCCCCTCCGAATATCCAACCATTTCGCTTGCTGCTGTCTACGCATCCTTCGCTGTGACCTTATTCATGAGGCCGGTCGGATCCGCGCTGTTCGGCTCCTATGCCGACCGCAAAGGCCGGAAGGGCGCAATGATTGTGGCGGTGACGGGCGTGGGCATCGTGACGGCACTCTTTGGATTGTTGCCCACCATTCAGCAGGCGGGGCTTCTCGCACCCGCCCTTTTTCTTGTTTTGCGTCTCCTTCAGGGCATCTTTGTCGGAGGCGTCGTTGCATCAACCCACACGATCGGCACGGAGTCTGTGCCACCCTATTGGCGCGGCGCTGTCTCTGGCCTTGTTGGGGGAGGGGGAGCCGGCATCGGGGCGTTGATCGCTTCTCTTGTTTATTTTGCAACAACCGAAGCGTTTCCTGGCCCCGCCTACGAAGTGTGGGGCTGGCGCTTTATGTTTTTCTCGGGAATTCTCAGTTCGATCCTTGGCCTTTTGATCTTCAACAAGCTCGAAGAGTCGCCTATCTGGTCGGAGCTTAATGCCAAGCGGGCAACCTCAAAGACGACCGAGGCTCGCGCGCCAATTCGCGCTCTATTCTCGCCCGATTATTTGCCCCTATTTCTCGTAAACCTCCTTATGACCTTTGGAGCCGGTGCTGGCTACTATCTGACATCCGGATATTTGCCTACTTTCCTGAAGGTCGTGAACGGCATCCCCACTCAAAGCACAGCACTCATTCTGATTGCGTCGAGTGCCTTTGCTATCTTCATTTGCATTGCCACCGGCCATCTCAGCACATTGTTCGGCCGCAAAACAGTCATGCTCACAATGGCGCTGCTTCGCCTCGCAGGGATGCCTCTAGCCTATATTGGCATGGGGCTGACGCATGATTTCACTGTTTTGCTTGGCTACGCATTGTTCCTTACCTTCCTTGGTAATGCAGGATACGCGCCTTTGCTTGTATTCCTCAATGAACGCTTTCCGACTGCTCTGCGCTCCACGGGCACCGGCCTTTCCTGGAACACCGGTTTCGCAATCGGCGGTATCATGCCGACTTTTGTGTCGCTATCGGCATCTACGACAGGAGCCTTGCCGGTAGTCCTGGCAGCATTCACTTTCGGCGTGTCGGTCATCTTCCTTATCGGTGCGCTAATCATTCCTGAGACGCGCGGCAACTTCCGATAGAGACGTGGGTATTGTCAGAGGGAAGGCTTCGAGCGCATGCCCTTCCAGCGGGAAGAAAGATGCATGCGAATATCGAAGAGATCGAGCACACGGCCGACTGTGTGATCGATCAGCTCTTCTATGCTGCCCGGACGCGGGTAAAAGGCGGGGACAGGCGGATAGACGATCGCGCCGGCTTCCGTCGCGGCAAGCATGCTTCTTATGTGACCGAGATGAAAAGGCGTTTCCCTGAGCAGTAGCACGAGCCGGCGGCGTTCTTTTAGGGTCACATCTGCGGCACGCGATAGGAGTTTATCGCCGGGGCAGAACGCAATTTCCGACAGTGTCTTGATTGAGCATGGAGCTACGATCATTCCGCGCGTCAGGAACGATCCGCTGGAGCAGGGCGCTGCGATGTCCTGATTGCTGTAAACGGCACTGGCTAACTTTTCGACTTCCGCGACCTTCCAATCGGTCTCCGCCGCGAGCGTGATCTGCGCCGAACGCGTCATGATAAGATGTGTCTCTATTTCCAGCTGTTTCAGGAGTTGAAGAAACCGGACGCCGTAAATTATGCCGGAAGCTCCGCTGATTCCGACGATCAGAGGGCCGGAAGCCGGTTCCGTGGACCCTGTTCCGCTGGCGCTCACGGTTCCTCCCCCGCTGCCTTCCGCCAATCATTCCCAACGACAACAGCACCCAAATCGACTTTGTCCTCTCCTGGAACGAAGATGCGGCGGAATTTACCTTCGGAGGCATTGAGAGGCTTCGTGGCATCAAGGCCCATTTTAGCGCCAACGCCGTCTTGCGTAGAGGGATCGAGCTTTGAGCCCATGGATTGAGGAATGAGTATGAGGTCGCGATCAGCCTGGAAGCGCGTAGCGACCGCCCACTCAACATCCTGGGGCTTATGAATATCGACGTCCTCATCGACGGCAATAACGTGTTTGATGTCGTAGTGGGCCGCGAAGGCCGCGCAAATAACGTTCTTAACCTCTCCCTCAAAGCGCTTCCGCATCTTGATGTACAAATGGTAGCGGCATGTACCGCCAGGAGCGAGATGCACGTCGCGGACGTTCGGAAAATTATGCTGCAGAAAGTTCAGGATCGTCGCTTCCCTCGGGATCGCGCCGAGCAGGAGATGCTCGAGGCCGCCGCCTACAATCGTATGAAACAAAGGCTTGCGGCGATGCGTAACGAGATCGGCCACGATAACGTGGCGCTCCGCCCGTTCACCGTAATACTGCGGAAACTCACCAAACGGTCCTTCGGGCGCTCTGTCGCGAGCTAGAATCCGGCCCTCAATGACGATTTCCGCTTCCGCCGGCACGCGAACTTCGTTGGTCAAGCACTTCACAACTTGCAGCGGGGCGCCGTGCAGTGCGCCGGCAATTTCCAGCTCGTCCTGATCAAGGGGCGCAATGGCCTGCGAAGATAAAAGGGTTAGTGGATCGACTCCAATGACAATCGCGACAGGGAGGTCTTGTCCCTGTTCCTCCGCCATATGCTGATAGGCGAGCGTGTGCCGCGGTAAGAGGAGCGCGCCGAGCCTGTCGGGGCCTGATATCTGATGCCGATGAATGGCAACATTTTGGATTCCGGTGCGCGGATTGCGGGAGATCAAAAGGCCAGCGGTGATATAGGCACCGCTATCG
>JBAUNL010000380.1:0-12142 GCA_049579205.1 Rhodomicrobium sp.
CAACCCATGCATAGGCCGCTTCCTCGTTTTGTAAATGGTCTTGTGAAAGCAATGACATAGCCGTAAATCCCTCGTTCTGTGATTATACATAGCACGGAGCATTGGGTTTGACAAGTATAATATCGCCTAAAATTTTTGTGGATAAATGCGCTACGGCGACCGCGTTAAAAGAAACACGGCCTGCTGACCTATTAAATTATGGAGAGCGGGCGGTATTTTCGTGCCTAGCGGATGGCCTTTCGGGGACAGGGCGAATGACCGCTCTATTTTTGCGCCCACGAGCTCACAGAGCTCCCGAAAATCCCGGATTGTGCAGAAGTGGATATTAGGCGTCTCGTACCAAGCATCGGGGAGGTTCCACGTCACGGGCATGCGGCCGCTCAACAAAATTTGAATTCGGTTTTTCCAATGGCCGAAGTTCGGAAATGAAACGATGACGTGGCGCGCGATGCGGAGTAGTTCCGTGAGAACCTCTTTTGGCCGGCGCGTGGCTTGAAGCGTCTGGCTAAGAATTGCGTAGTCGAATGCCTGATCTGGGTAATTCACAAGATCGTGATCCGCATCTCCCTGAATAACCGAGAGGCCTTTGGCAACGCAGAAGTTGACCCCCGATTGACTTAATTCAATGCCGCGGCCGTCGACCCGTTTTTTCTCTTCCAAGAGCTTCAAAAGCTCGCCTGTTCCGCAGCCGACATCGAGCACTCTTGCGCCGGGCGCAACCATCCCCGCAACTAACAGCAGATCGATCCGCGGTGAGGCAAGCCGGGCGGCCTTTAGTGCGGCGCGTTCTTCGAACGTTGTCACATCAGCCTCCCCTCAACTGACTGCGGCAGCTCCCGCCTCTCCGCCGCCGCTTCCAGGAAGCCGCGTATGGCATCGAAGAACTCCGGCTCATGAAGAAGAAACGCGTCGTGCCCTTTGTCACTCTCGATCTCAACGAAGCTTACATTCGCCGCAACAGCATTGAGAGCCTGCACAATAGCCCGGCTCTCCCTAGTGGGATAAAGCCAGTCGCTTGTGAATGAAACAACGCAGAACCGGGTTTTCGTGTCCGCAAAAGCATTGGCCAGGACACCGTCGAAATCTGCGGCGAGGTCGAAATAGTCCATCGCGCGCGTAATGTAGAGGTAGCTATTGGCGTCGAAGCGGTCGACGAAGCTGATGCCCTGATAACGGAGATAGCTTTCGACCTGAAAATCGGCATCGAAGCCGAAAGTAATCCTCTCTCT
The DNA here is from genome assembly GCA_049579205.1 of Rhodomicrobium sp. Lineage (GTDB taxonomy): Bacteria > Pseudomonadota > Alphaproteobacteria > Rhizobiales > Rhodomicrobiaceae > Rhodomicrobium. Next base: position 1,230 of record JBAUNL010000380.1, read on the forward strand.
GTCTTGAAGATTCCGGCCGAATTTCCGGTGCAACGCCTCGTCCGAGAGGTAAGTGATGTGCGCCGCCATGCGCGCGACCGCGAGACCTTTTGAGGGGCTTGTTCCCTCGTCGATATAGCGGCCCCCACGCCATTCGGGATCAGCCATGACGGCTTGCCGGCCCACCTCGTGAAAAGCGATGTTTTGAGAGGAATGCCGCGCCGTCGTGGCAACAGGCACGGCTGAAAATACGCGGCTTCCGAAACTGGCGCACCATTCAAGCACCTGCATGCCTCCCATGGAGCCGCCAATCACGCAGAAAAGGTCTGGAATTTCAAGGTGATCGAGCAGGCGAGCCTGCGCGCGAACCATGTCGTTGACGGTGATGACGGGGAAGTTCAAGCCATAGATCCTGCCTGTTTCAGGGTCTATGGAGGCAGGCCCGGTGGAGCCCATACATCCACCGATCACGTTGGAACAGATGACGAAATAGCGGCCGGTATCGACAGGCTTGCCTGGGCCAACAACGGTTTCCCACCAGCCGGGCTTGCCTGTGATCGGGTGCCGGCTAGCGACATGCTGGTCGCCGGTTAGCGCATGGCAAACGAGAATGGCGTTATTGCGCGCTGCGTTGAGGGAGCCGTAAGTTTGATAGGCAATCTCGAATGATGGCAGGGATCGCCCGCAATCGAGCGGTAGAGCAACGGCGCTTCTATAAATTCCGGAATTTGCGGCGGCCGGAGCAATATCACAACCAGGAACAAGCAAGTCATCCATCATCCAGCGCGGCAAGCCTCCTTGCGGGAGAAACCTATTCCGGCCGCTTTTGCGCCGGGCTGCCGAGCCTCGGCCTTTTAGCGAGTTTTTTTACGTGGCTGCAAGCCGGCCGGCCAAATCACCACGGCGACATATAAGGGAAACCGCCGGCCGCGCGTCAAGCGGCAAGCGTTCAGAATTTTCTAAGAAACAAGTGTGGAATCACGCGAAGCCGTCAGGGTTAACGCGCTTCTCCGGCGGAGACCCTTTCTGGGAGCACGATCGAACTGATCAAGCTTATTCCTATGATGCAGAATTGTGAGCACTTCCAGGATGGCGGTAACAAAACGGCCAAAACTCCAGCCGTGTTGTCTCGACTCGTACCACAACCTCTCAATCTTCTTCTCCATCGAAATGTTGAACTTCGTCCGGGGCAAAGGCGTTTCATGACGAAACTCCTCCGCACAAAAAACAGGTTCTATTTCTTGGAGTGCTGGCATTACTGTATTCCCCCTGAAGAACGCTTGTGCATCCACTCTCTGGATCAAGCATTACAAGTTTACACTAGGACAATTTACTGTAGTTGCTAGTAGAAATACTCTATTATAATTTTAACTAATCTGTCAATAACTATTCGCTCAGGTATTAACACAACCTGTTCCGACGACAGATGCATAATAGAGATCCCCGCTTCGCCCGCGCTCGAAACTAGAAGGTTCTGTTCAAGCAGGTGTAGAAATTAACGACTCGCCTTCCTGTTCCATCCCTGTCACAAATTTTTTACAAATGGTAAACCATCGCCGTGGCGGAACGGCTCGCCACGGCGATGCACGATACGTGAGCCCGTGGTAAATCTCGGTTGTAAAATGCCCTCAGGATTTCTCGAAGGGGAGAAACAATGCCAAGCTACAAGGCGCCCGTTGATGAGTATCGCTTTATTTTGAATGACGTTTTCAACGCGGAGGAGCTGTCCAAGCTTCCGGGTTTCGAGGACTCGACGCCTGATCTCATCGGGAGCGTCCTCGACGAAGCTGCCAAGTTTTGCGAGAGCGTCTTGCAGCCCCTCAACCAAACAGGGGATGCAGAAGGCTGCATCTATGAGAATGGTGTAGTCCGGACACCCTCGGGCTTCAAAGACGCTTACGACAGATATACGGAAGCAGGCTGGCAAGGCTTAAGCTGCGCGCCCAGATTTGGGGGGCAGGGCCTCCCGCACACAGTCGGCTTCGCCATCGAAGAATTTATGTGCTCGGCCAATCTTTCATTCGCCACCTATCCTGGCCTGACCAATGGTGCATACGGCGCGATAGAAGCACACGGCACCGACGAGATCAAAAATCGCTATTTGCCGAAAATGGTCGCAGGCGAGTGGTCGGGCACGATGTGTCTCACAGAGCCTCACTGCGGTACCGATCTCGGCCTCATCAAAACGCGCGCAGTACCCCTGGATGATGGAAGTTACAAGATCACCGGCACGAAGATTTTCATTACCGCCGGAGAACACGATCTCACCCGGAATATCATCCATCTCGTACTCGCCAAGCTCCCCGATGCGCCGGCGGGCACGAGGGGAATATCGCTGTTCCTAGTGCCGAAATTCTTGCCGGACGCGGCCAGCGAGCCGGGAATGCGAAACGGGGTGGCTTGCGGCTCGATAGAGCACAAGATGGGCATCAAGGGCTCCGCCACCTGCGTGATCAATTTCGACGATGCCAAGGGATGGCTGATCTCCGATCCCAACCAGGGCATGCGCGCGATGTTCACTATGATGAATGCCGCAAGGCTCGGCGTAGGCATCCAGGGCTTGGGGATCGCCGAAGTGGCGAGGCAGAATGCCCTGACTTATGCGAAGGAAAGGCTACAGGGGCGCTCCCTCACTGGCGCCAAGGCACCGGATAAACCAGCAGATCCCATCATCGTCCATCCCGACGTCAGGAAGAACCTTCTCGAAGCGAAGGCCTTCACTGAGGCGGCTAGAGCCCTTGCTGTCTTTATCGGCCTCTTGATAGACCGCGCAACGCACCATCCAGATGCGGCGGTGAAGCAGGAGGCGAACGGCTTTGTCGCTCTCCTGACGCCAGTTATCAAAGCCTATTACACCGACATGGGCGTCGAGACCGCGGTGAAGATGCAGCAGATGTATGGCGGCCACGGCTATATTCGCGAATGGGGGATGGAGCAGTTTGTGCGTGATGGCCGCATCTCGATGCTGTACGAGGGCGCGAACGCCATCCAGGCTCTTGATCTCGTCGGCCGGAAGCTTCCGCAGGACGGGGGCCAGGCAATCCGCTCCTTTTTCACGAAGGTGCAGGCTGACCTTGAAGAGGCAAAATCGGATGCAACGCTTGCCGCTCTCGCTGCGCCGCTTGCCGACGCCCATAATAAACTTCAGCAGGCGACGGGCTGGCTGGCGCAGAATGGCCTCGCCAACCCGGACGAGGCTGGCGGGGCGGCAACTGACTATCTGCGCATTCTTGCCCTGGTAAGTCTCGGTTGGATGTGGTTGAAAATTGCACGCGCAGCGCAGCAAAAGCTCGCTTCCGGAGCCAACGGCACGCCAGCCTACTACGACGCGAAACTCAAAACCGCTCGCTTCTTCATGCAGAAGATGTTGCCGGAAGTAGGCAGCCGCTTCCAAAGCCTCACTGCAGGAAGCGCGGTGATGATGGAGATGCCGGCAGATCAGTTTTGAGCACGGCAATTTACTTTAGTACCAACCGTCAAAAGCGCCGCGTCGTCCCGGCATCGCCGGGGACCCATGTTTCAACAAGCCAATTACGCTGTTCTGACATGGATTCCCGCTTTCGCGGGAATGACGGCGACTCAAGGGCGACTAAGCACAATCAAGATCCGGGCCGGTCTTGTCCGGTGAAGACCGCTTGGGCAAGGATGCGCCCGGCATTAACGGCTTGATCCCGCAGTTTGCGCCAATCGAGGCCCCGGTCAATGTCCTGCAATGTCCGCACAAGCTGAGCCCGCTGAGCTTCGGGAATTTGATCCATGATCTCTGCCCAAATCGCGTCTGCATTGTAGACGCCGCACTCGGGACTAAGGCAGGCGGGAACAATGGCATCCTGAGGAAAGCCAAGATCCGAACCAACTGCTTCCATCGCGGCACGGATCGAGACCGATTTCGGCCGGCCGCTATCAGAAAGATCATAAGGGGGCGCCCATTCCTGCATCGGACGCAGCTGATCGATATGACTCAAAATCAGGAACATGGGCGGCCGGCGGCGGTTGGGACGGCTTCTGAAATAGCTGCGGATCCTTTCTAGCGCCCGCGCGTCAAGCTCGCGATCCGCTCGAACAGCACTTACGACCCAAAGAATCAGGTCAGCCTGAGCCGCTTCCTCGACGAGCTTATCGAGGGGCTCATTCATATTCGTAAGGCCAGGGCTGTCGATAATCAGAGCTTGCGAAACACCCTCACGCTTGAGCTCATAGGCAGTAAACTTGTGCGTCAGCGGCAGCACGTCAGCGCCCGCCCGGATCTCATTGATCAGTGCGTTGATCAAGCTGGATTTGCCGGCATTTACTTGACCGCAGACAAGCAGCCGCAGCGGCTCGGCCTTCACCTTGTCTCGCTCCCGCCGGTCTCGCTCGGTGGCGCCCGTGACGTGCGCTTCGAGATCCTCTGGCTCTATCCGCAAGCGGCCGCCGTAAAGATCGATGGCCGCGCGACCCACTTCTTTCACATAGCCGCGGGCGAGCCGTTTTGCGATTTCATCGCGGCCCCAGCGGTACATCTGATTGGAAAGCCGTTCTCGAAGCTCTTGCGTCGCCGCGGTAGCCGGGTTCAGCATGCGTATGATGCGCCAAACATCATAGCCCTTCTGGGCGACATCGATCAGCGAGCGCCATTGATAGATGCGGATTACTTGCCCGACGGTCAGCTTGTCGCCAAAAGGTATGCTTCCGGCTATGACCGGCTTCAGCCGAAGGCTGACCTGCTCGACCAGTGTGAGCGCCTCTGGAACCGTGAACTGCCACAAAGGGTCTTCGACTTCGGGGTGCAGCTTCTTGGCGACAGCTTCGATTGTCTTTTGTCCCAGCCCAAGAAAGGCCTGCCAGCTCGCAAAATGAGAGAGGTCCACAGTGTTAGCGACCTCTAAGACAGCGCTCCAGGCTTCTTGTTCGCGTGGCGTCCAAGTCGAGGCAGCACGGTCTTCCGGAAGTTCAGGCGGACGCGGCCCCCTAATCCGAATGTTCAGTCGCCTGAACAGATAGAGCTGAAAAAGAAAAGCGATTACCACGAAGAGGCAGGCACCGCCGACCCAGTATAAGACATAGCCCTTCTGCCAAAGCCAGATGCCTCCGAGGGGGACAAGCGTCAGGCTAGGCAAAATGAGGCAAACGGTCGCTACCCATAGCTGGAGCGCGAAATGTCCGGCTTTCCGCTTGCTCATGCCGAGGCTGCCTTGGCGGATCTGCGAAACCGGAATGCCTGCGACAAAGCGTCGGAATAAGCCTGGGAAACGCCCTTCGGGTCTGTGATGCCGGCGCGGTGCTGGGAGAGGAAATAGCAGGCTGCCTTTCCAATCGCGAATGTCGTGGCGAAACTTGTGGCGGCTGCCGCTGCGGCCCCAGCAGTTTGGCCATAGACAGGAATGAGTTTCGCTAGTTCCCGCAAGCCAAAGCCTGCCGCAATCCGCGAAACGGCACCGACACCGAGACAAGCCGCAAACTCGCCGAGCGCCTTCCTATTCCAGTCCACACCGTAAATCCGCGCCAGGCTGTGCAGCATTTTCGATTGCACCGCTGGGACGGCGACAGCACCGGCGACGGGAACCACATCAGCCGCGGCAGCGGCGGTGGCATAACCGACGATGTGGGGATGAGCTTCATTGGCGAGCTTATCGCCAGCACCGGAATGCACGTCCTTCAGAGCAGCAACAAGTCCGGCCGGCGCCGCAGCCTCAAGCGCTGTCATCAGCGCTGGTAAGCCATAATCCTTTGGCTCATATCCGTCGCCGGTTTGGGTGAAGTCCAGCGGCACGAAAAGGATCATGCCGGTTCCATGCAGTCCAGAAAAAAGACCGCGTTGGTATGCCAAGCTCCTTACGAGGTTCGCAGGTATGGACGCCTCCGAGCCGTCACCACCGGCCTGTTTATCGTAGGGGTAGGGCTGCAGGTGAGAGGTACCTGGGCCGTAAGCTTCGTGCAGCGTGGTCTGAGCTACAACAACAGGCCACTCAGGGTGCCTTCTCCTCGCTGCCCGGACTGCTTCGAGAACGGGCTCCTGCTGCGGATCGAGCGCCTTCATCACAACGAGCATGAGATGCGCTTGAGATCCGTGGACGGCGATGTCTTCGGCTGGGTCGTAGCCGGCCTCACCCAGTCCGCGCGTATCGAGAAAACGGATAACGGGAGCCTCGGCGGGAAAGTCAAAAATCGCGGCCGTCTTCGTGCATGGCTTGAATCCTTGACCGATTTCGGCCGAACTCGTCTCCGTCAGCGCCCGCACAATCGATGTCTTCCCCGATTGCACCTTGCCGAGAAGCCAGATCAGCGGGGCAGTCTGGCTCGCGAGGCTCGCCACTTTCTCATCCGCTGCCACGCCGGCAGAAGGGGACAAGACGGCGTCGCGCACCGCCTGCCAGTTTTGCGTAATAGTATTCAGCAGATTATCCCGCCAATCCATAACACCATCGCCGCTGTAAACATTGATCCGGCATTGCCACTTTATGTACTGATGCGTGTTTCCCTTAACATAGGCAAGGATGTGCCTATTTAGGATGGGTTAGCGAACTCGCATCTGGCGAAAGAAGAGATTACCGGCACGGAGCCGAGTAGCTACGCTGGCGTGTCGAACATTGCAGACTTGTCATAATCCTTAATTTCTGGCACGCTGAAAATATTGGGCTCGGAAGCCCACGCCGTCAAACCTGGCCCAGGGTTATTTGTTTTGAGGACAGATGGTCCCGGGGGCGGGCTTTTTGCGCGTGCAATAAGGAGCTGCAAGTTGGGGACTGGAGAGATGAGAATGGGCGATCTGTACCAGAAAAAAGGGAAAAATACGGCAATGGCTCGCGCCGGCCGAAAACGCCGCCCTTGATCCAGTTGCGGAAAGCAGCCCCGCCCGCGCTGCGACGCCAGTATCATGCAGATCGCTGACAACTCTCACCGCTTTGTACAATTTTGCACCATGACTCACCTCGCCAAGACTTCACCCGGGATGGCTATTCCGGCGCATGGCCTTCCGGATCCGCAAGGTCTTTATCATCCGTCGAATGAGCACGACGCCTGTGGCCTGGGCTTGGTCGCGAACATCAAAGGCGTAGCCAGCCACCAAATCGTCCAAGATGGCCTTAAAGTTCTGCTTAATCTTGAGCATCGGGGTGCTGTGGGCGCAGATCCCTTGGCTGGTGATGGTGCCGGAATCCTGGTGCAGATTCCTCATGTGTTTTTTGCTGCGGAGGCAGAGCGGCTCGGTTTCCGTCTGCCAAAGCGCGGCAAGTATGGCGTCGGCCAGCTCTTTCTGCCTAGGAACCCCGAACTGCGCGCAAAGTGCGAGGCCGTAATCGCGGCGGTTCTATCGGAAGAAGGGCTCCCTGTGCTTGGCTGGCGCGATGTGCCCGTCAACAACGAGTTGCTGCCTGAAATCGTGTTAGCCTCGGAGCCGTTCCACCGGCAGGTCTTTATTGGGCGGCGAGCGAGCATCCCGGATGAGACCGCTTTCGAGCGCGCCCTTTACATTGCCAGGCGCGTCATATCCAACCGCGTGATCGCGGAGTTCGGCACCAAGGATAACAACTACTATCCGGTCTCCATCTCGTGCCGCACGGTGGTCTACAAGGGGATGTTCCTTTCCTATCAGCTTTCGGACTATTACCTCGACTTGCATGATCCCCGCTTTGCATCGGCGCTCGCGCTTGTCCATCAGCGGTTTTCGACCAACACCTTCCCCTCTTGGCGGCTTGCCCACCCATACCGCATGATCTGCCACAATGGCGAGATCAACACGCTCCGCGGCAACGTGAATTGGATGGCTGCCAGGCAAGCAAGCGTGTCCTCTCCCTTGTTCGGAGAGAGTATCTCGAAGCTCTGGCCTATGTCATATGAGGGACAATCCGACACCGCATGCTTCGACAATGCGCTCGAGTTTCTCGTACAGGGCGGCTACAGCCTCGCCCACGCGATGATGCTGCTGATCCCGGAAGCCTGGGCCGGCAATGCGCTTATGGATGAAAAGCGGCGGGCTTTTTATGAATACCATGCCGCAATCATGGAGCCCTGGGACGGACCGGCTGCGATCGCTTTCACTGATGGCCGCCAAATTGGGGCGACTCTAGACCGGAATGGGCTTCGCCCTGCCCGCTACATCATAACCTCGGACGATCGCGTCATTCTTGCCTCAGAGGCAGGCGTGCTTCCGGTGCCCGAAGAAATGATCATTCACAAGTGGCGGCTGCAGCCAGGAAAGATGCTGCTCATCGACCTCGAAAAGGGCCGCATTGTTTCGGACGATGAAATTAAGTCGCAGCTTGCGGGGCTTCATCCCTATCAGGAGTGGCTTAATCATGGGCAGGTAAGAGTTGAGACGCTGCCGCACGCGGAACCCTCTCGGCCCAAGACAAACATACCCCTCCTCGACCGTCAGCAGGCCTTTGGCTATACGCAGGAAAGCTGGAAGTTCCTGATTGCGCCAATGATAGAAAGCGCGCAGGAGGCCGTGGGCTCGATGGGCACGGATACGCCCATTTCAGCGCTTTCAGCGAAGCCGAAGCTCTTGCATACCTATTTCAAGCAAAACTTCGCTCAGGTCACGAACCCCCCGATCGATCCGATCCGCGAAGAGCTCGTAATGAGCCTCGTCTCATTCATCGGGCCGCGCCCCAACATCCTCGATCTTGAGGGGACCTGGAAGCTGAAGCGGCTTGAGGTATCTCAGCCGATCCTGACGAATGAAGAGCTGGAGAGCATCCGGCGGATCGCGCAAGTGCCGGATACGCCTTTCAGCACCGTCACGCTCGACATCACCTACTCCGCCGATCTCGGTGCATCAGGTTTGGAACGCTCCTTGGACTGGCTCTGCAGCAAAGCCGAGACCGCTGTGCACCAGGGTTCAAACATTATCATTGTGTCGGACCGCGCCGCCGGCCCTGAGCGCATCGCGATTCCGAGTCTGCTCGCAACGAGTGCCATCCACCATCACCTGATCCGGAAGGGCTTGCGTACCTCCGTCGGTCTCGTGGTGGAAACCGGCGAAGCCTACGAAATCCATCAATTCGCGGTGCTCGCCGGGTATGGGGCCGAGGCGATAAACCCATACCTCGCCTTCGAGACGATCGAGGCGAATCTCGCTGAGCTTGAGAAGCCGATCGAAAAGAACGTGGCTTTCAACCGCTTCGTAAAGGCAATCGGCAAAGGCATCATGAAGGTCATGTCCAAGATGGGCATCTCGACCTATCAATCCTATTGCGGTGCCCAGATATTCGATGCAGTGGGACTTAGATCGGACTTCGTCGCCGAGTACTTCACCGGCACACACACGGCGGTTGAAGGTATCGGTCTCGCTGAACTTGCAGCCGAGACAGCGGAACGCCATCGTCTTGCCTTTGCGGATGCACCGGTCCTGAAGGATGCGCTCGAGGTCGGCGGCGAATATGCCTATCGCATCCGCGGCGAGGCCCACGCATGGAATCCCGATACGGTCGCCGATCTGCAGCACGCCGTCCGCGGAAATTTACCGGAGAAATACCGGTCCTTCGCCAAGCAGCTCAACGATCAATCCGAGCAGTTGATGACCGTTCGCGGTCTCTTCCGGCTGAAAAACGCGAGTGAGATAGGGCGTGCGCCGATTCCTCTCGAAGAGGTCGAACCTGCGAAGGAAATCGTGAAGCGCTTCGCAACAGGAGCGATGTCCTTCGGCTCGATCAGCCGGGAGGCGCACACGACACTCGCCATCGCCATGAACCGGATTGGCGGAAAGTCCAACACTGGCGAAGGCGGCGAGGAGACCGATCGCTTCAAGCCTTTGCCAAATGGCGACAGCATGCGTTCGGCCATCAAGCAGGTTGCTTCGGGCCGCTTCGGTGTCACGGCGGAGTATCTCGTCAACTCCGATATGATGCAAATCAAGATGGTGCAGGGAGCGAAGCCCGGCGAGGGAGGCCAGCTACCGGGGCACAAGGTGGACGCAATCATTGCGCGCGTGCGCCATTCGACCCCAGGCGTGGGCCTGATCTCGCCGCCGCCGCACCATGACATTTACTCCATCGAAGACTTGGCGCAGCTTATTTTCGACCTCAAAAATGTGAACCCCGATGCCTGGGTGAGCGTGAAGCTCGGCGCCGAAATCGGCGTCGGCACCGTCGCGGCTGGCGTCGCCAAGGCCAGGGCCGACCACGTCACGATCTGCGGCTTCGAAGGCGGGACGGGTGCGTCGCCGCTCACTTCGATCAAGCACGCAGGCTCACCCTGGGAGATCGGCCTGGCTGAAACCCAGCAAACGCTCGTGCTTAACCGGCTTCGCGGACGTATCGCCGTGCAAGTGGACGGCGGTATCCGCACCGGCCGTGACGTGCTCATGGGTGCACTTCTCGGTGCCGATGAATTCGGTTTCGCCACCGCTCCCTTGATCGCGGCTGGCTGCATCATGATGCGGAAGTGTCATCTTAATACCTGTCCCGTCGGGGTCGCGACTCAAGATCCAGTTTTGCGCGCGCGTTTCAAAGGAAAGCCCGAACACATCATCAACTACTTCTTCTTCGTGGCCGAGGAGGTTCGGGAATATATGGCCGCGCTCGGCGTGCGGTCTTTCAGTGAGCTTATCGGCCGGTCCGATTGGCTCGACAAAGCGAAGGCGATCACGCACTGGAAGGCGCAAGGTCTTGACTTCGCGCGGCTGTTCCATAAAGCGGATATGCCGGCCAGTGTCGCCATCTTCAATTCCGAAGAGCAAGATCATCCCATTGCGCATGTGCTGGACCGCAAGCTGATCGAGCTAGCGAAGCCCGCACTGGAGAGCGGTAAGCCGGTCAAGCTCGAATTGCCGATTGCGAATAGCGACCGCACCACCGGCGCGATGTTATCGGGGGTGGTCGCGAAGGCTTACGGCCACGCTGGTGTGCCGGAGGATACGATTTGGATCGGGTTGAAGGGCACGGCGGGCCAGAGCTTCGGCGCTTGGCTCGCCAAAGGCGTTACGCTTGATCTCGCGGGCGAAGCCAATGACT
>JBAUNL010000381.1:0-4257 GCA_049579205.1 Rhodomicrobium sp.
GATACTGTTGCAAAACTCGTTTTGAGCTTCGCTTTTAATCACTGGTGGAGCTGGATCGGAGTTTGCTGGTGAGTGACTCGGACCGGGATGCAGACCTGGGCGGTCAGGCTGGCATCGGCCTTGGTTCGGCGGATTGGCAGACGAATTTGGCCAGGCGCTTTAGGTTCTGAGCGAGTGCGGTGAGCAGGACTTCATCTTTGACGCCGCTTAAGCCGCGCAGCCGGAGCCGGTCAAGCTTATGAATGCGCTTCATGTGCGCGAAACGCATCTCCACCTTCTTGCGCTGCGAGCTGATTGCTCGAAGGCCGGTGTCCCTTCCAGCGAACGGACATAGTCGCGCACATCTTCATCGATATCGCGCGAGACCTTTCTCGCGATCCCCGTGGTGCACCGAGGCTTGAGATCGCAGCGCTTGCAATAGTAGGAACTGGCCCGGTACGGCAGAATACGCCCCTGGTCGATAAAGCCGGAATGAGTCAGCTCTTTACCTGCCGGACAGATGTAGACATTGCGCTCACGATCGAACACAAAATCGGCTTTCGAGAACATCCCGTCCGGCCGTGCCGATTTATCCCAGACGGGGATGTGAGGTGTGATCTTACGATCCACGAGCCATCTGAGGAGACGCCCCGTTCCGTAAGCTGTATCGCCCGCCAAGCGCTGGGGGCGCATGTTAAAGCGGTCCAGGACACGCGCCAGCATTGTCTCTGTGATGGCGGTTTCCTCGCGACGGTTGGCCCGCGTCCCTTCAGCGTCGACGATGATCCCGAAGCTATTGTCGATGAGATAATTCGCGTCGTAATAGAACGTCGTGTCGATCCCTTTGCGTGCGATCCAAGTGGCCTGCGGATCGACCGGTGAAACTTCTTTCCGTGTCTCGCCGCCATCACGTTCATGCCTCTGGCTGCCCCTGCCTTCGTCTTGTTCGCGGGATGCGGCATCAAGAGCTTCGATATATTCACGAACGGCACGCGAGGCTTGTTCGGTGTTTGGCCATGGGGTGGTGTTCGCGTCCGGAATGCGCTTATGCTTGTCCACATCGGCCTTGATCAGACTCGCGTCTATCGAGAACGCTTCTCCGCCTACGAGGCCTGCAGTGATGCACATCTCCACCACACGCTCGAACACACGGCGCAAAACGTTACCCTCACGGAAGCGCTTATGCCGGGCCCGCGAGAACACGGAGTGATCCGGCAGCCTGTCCTCAATGCCAAGCCTGCAAAACCAGCGATACGCCAGATTGACTTGCACTTCGGCGCAGATGCGCCGCTCCGAGCGGATGGCAAAAACGTATCCGATGATGAGCATCCGGATCATGAGCACCGGATCGATCGAAGGCCCCGTGTGCGAGTAAAAGGGTGCCAATTCCTGGTGCACCCAGCCGAGGTCGAGCACCGCATCAATCTTGCGGACCAGATGATCTGGCGGGACGACGTTGTCGAGGTTGAACTCGTAAAAGAACTGGCCCTGCCTGTCTTCCCGCCGCCCCATCATCGCCAGCCCCCGCTGATCAAAGCCTCAGGCGCACAGAATCATGCTTCGCCTTCAGCCTCAACGGGAGTTTTGCAACAGTATCGGAGGTGAAGCCGACTCATTGAATCGGCTCATAAAATTGGCGCTGATGACCCTAAGCGGCCCTCTATCGATGGTACGCGAAGGCGGAATGACGGCTTCCCCGCGCCCGGAATGTTACGCGCTACGCAGACGGGCCACCTCTGCCTTAAACTCTTCGATCTGTTTGTCGCGTTCGGCGAGCGAAGCCCCCACATCGGCGGCGTCGAAGCGGAGCGGAATGTTTTGCGGACAGTTCGTGTCCCAGGCCGCAACGGTGAAGAGGATCGCTTGTTCTGGGCGTGCGCGATATCCTTCCGGCATCAGCTGGGCCGTCAGCCTGGCATCGTCTTCAACCACGCGCGCCGTACCCCAGATTTTGACGCGCCGTTGATGCGCGTAGTCGATGAGAAACAAATAGGCCCTCGGATTTTCGGACAGATTTCCTTGGGTGATATACTGCCGGTTTCCCGCGAAATCGGCGAACGCAATGGTTTTGCCGTCGAGGACCCGCAGGAAGCCTTCCGGGCCGCCGCGATGCTGGATGTAGGGCTGGCCCTCCGCGTTCGCGGTTGCGAGGAAGATGCTTGTCTGCTGAGCGATAAAGTCCTCAAGCTCGGGCGTGATCGTGGTCTCCCACGACCCGCCTTCCTCCATGCGTGCGTAGCCCCGCCGCGAGCCCTTGCGGCGCTGGATTTCCTTGACCGCGGGCGTGAAGGCGACATCGCTCGGATAGATTGGGCCCGCCTCCATTCGATTCTCTTTACAAGCCAAGTTCGCTCAACCCTGGATGATCGTCCGGCCGGCGTCCAAGCGGCCAATGATACTTGCGTTCGCTTGCCTTGATGGGTAGGTCATTGATGCTCCCGATACGAATGCGCATCAATCCTTGCTCGTCGAACTCCCAATTCTCGATGCCATAGCTGCGGAACCAATTGCTGCTATCGTCATGCCACTCATAGGCGAAGCGCACGGCGATGCGGTTCCCGGCAAAGGTCCAGACTTCCTTTATCAGCCGGTAATCGAGTTCGCGCGCCCATTTGCGCGTCAGAAAGGCTTCGATCGCTTCCCGTCCCTGGATGAACTCCGAACGGTTCCGCCAGTGGCTATCGGTCGTGTAAGCGAGTGCTACGCGCGCCGGGTCGCAGCTGTTCCAGGCGTCTTCGGCGAGACGGGCCTTTTGCGCGGCTGTCTCCGCGGTAAAGGGGGGAAACGGGGGACGTGACATGGAGGCGTTCTCCTAAGCTTTCAATGGTTACATTCGGAAGGCGGCTGCCCCTGCTCCGTGGGGCGCCGCGCGCAGTCGGGCGGCATTCCGCGCGTTGACTACTGGAAAATCGATATCGGTCTTGGCTACCTCGTTGATGTAGTTCGTCCAGGTGTTGAGCGCGACGTGCAGAACGATTTCGATCACCTCCGCATCGTCGTAACCGGCAAGCTTGACGGCGCGAAGATCCTCTTCGTTCACATGGCCGCGAGCGTTCGTAACCTTGGCGGCAAAGCGTACAGCGGCATCCGCCTTGGGATCGTTCGAGGCGCCGGCGCGGTTCGCCCTCATCTAGCTTGGCGAGATTTTTGCCAAGATAGGTGTGCGCCGAAAGGCAGTAGCTGCATCCATTGATCTCGGCGATGGCAAGGGCAATGCGCTCGGCCGTGGCGGGTGGCAGCTTGCCTTTGTTGAGGGCGCCGGACAAGGCAAGGTAGCCTTCGAGCGCGGCGGGACTGTTAGACACAAGCCGGAACAGGTTTGGAACTGAGCCAAGCTGCTTCTTGACGGCTTCAAGAAGGGGCTGAGAAGCGGCGGGCGCGTCGCCCATGGTTACGGGGATCGAAATGCGTGACATAATGGCTTTCCTTTTTGGTGCCGGTATTGACCAACGCCGCCTATGTAAATCCTTCCAATCGACGCGATCAGTGGCTATATCTTGGAGCGAACCTCCCAAATAATGGAAGCCTGTGGACCGCCTCGAATCGATGTCCGTGCTGATTGCTGCTGTCGAAGCCGGGAGCCTCTCCGCGGCTTCGCGCAAGCTCGGCATGCCGCTTGCCACAGTCAGCCGCAAGGTTTCCGAGCTTGAGGCCAGTGAGTTGCATCACCACCCACTCTTCTTTGTTGTCCCCATTGAGAAGAGTGTCGAGACACATGAGGGCGAGGTTGTTGTCATGCATTGATCTAATAGATTTATTCCATGCCCTAAACTTTATTTCTCGCATAATATGTAACGCCGTATCCCTTCCCCGTTAGGCACAGGGAGGGAACACGACGGCCTAGCTAATATGAGTACATAGTAGCACGTGTGCGTAAGTCTGTGAGTAGTTGTAGAGTAGATGTGCATAAGGACGCAATTCCTAGGGACGCCCTAGGGACACTCCGTACAAAATAGGACTCAGTCTGCTCCGTGCCTAAAAAGTTAATCATGGCAGTAGGTTATAAGAGCAGACTGACTCTTCTCAGCGGCTCCCTCGCTGAGTAGGTTGAAAAGACTCATTAAAGTCAATTAGGAGCTTAGGTCTCTTAATCAGCGGGTCCAAGGTTCGAATCTTTGTGCGCCCACCAAGGCAATCAAAGACTTAAGCCAAAAAAATAGAACGTAGCCATAGCCGGAAAGCTCACCGTGGCTACGGAATGGCTACATTTAGGATGAGGCTTTGCCGGAACAATCCCGGAAAGGCCGCGCAAAGGGCTTGGGTTCGAACCACCTCTGT
>JBAUNL010000382.1:0-4618 GCA_049579205.1 Rhodomicrobium sp.
GACGCCGAGCCTGGACTCGGCCGGATTGCCAAGAGCATCGCCGATTCAAAGTTAAGCCGTCGCTCTTAACCGGCTTTCGAAAGTCCAAAGCTCCGGTCGAGCTCGGAGCCTTGCCGCATGGAGCTTCCCATGCCAGCAAAACACGAGTAGCAGGCTTGGAGCAGGCCGCGCCCAGCGGCAGGCCGGTTTCTATTTGTAGTCTAGTTCGTAGACAAAATTCACGTATTTTCAGTAACTAACGGAAACTCTTAGAGTTTCTAATATAAACTGGCGGATGCGATGGAAGCCCTTCGGCAGCACGTGCATGAGGAAGCGCCGGATGAACTCGCCTGTCTCAAGCGTCATGGTCTTGTAGCGCTTAGGCCCATCAAGCCGGTAATCCTTGCAGGTGAAGGTGATACCGCTTTCATCTGCGGCGATCAGGCGGCGGTTGGAGATGGCCACGCGATGGGTGTAACGCGCAAGATAAGCGAGCACCGCTTCGGGTCCGGCGAACAAAGACTCAGCATACTGCCCATTATCACGGGGCTTGGGTCGAGATCTGTTACCCCTACCATCCACTGCACCGGCAAAGGGGCACGGTCCTGCGGGAGGAGAACACAAAAGGGGAATGCCATCTTCGTTTGATCACTGAAGCTGGCGAAGAACGGCTGATTCCCCGGTGGATGTGCGACCCGGACGCATTTCAGCCTCCCCTGTCGAACTGCCGCTGATCAGCCTTGATGCGTTGCGTCATCTCCTTCGTGTCTTCTCTTCTTCGCCTCTCCGTCCGTCACGGAGAGGCCAGGAGGGAAGATACAATGATCCAATTGCAGCTCGCCCGGAACGGCCATGATTGGCACAGGCTTTTGGAGTTTTGCCAAATCGTCGATACGCTGATCGTCGATCATGATGGCATTTACGATCCGAAGCATCCCAACGACCGGCTGCTTCTGGGGCTGAATCATGCAAGGGGATTCGAAGCAGGCAGGGCTTACGTCTCCACTCTTAATCCATTTGACGAATAATCGCTTTGACGAACTCCTCTCTGAGGGGGCCATGAAGGTGGCCTCTCTAGCAGTCTGCACACGCGCCCGCGTTCGTGACTCACACACTTGAGAAGAAAAAGGCGGGCCGTCCCCTGTGGCAAACAACTGACGCTCAGCTTCTCACCTGGTCTAGAATGCGGCGGGCTTAAAGAGAAGCAATGACTATCTTGAGGACACCCGATGAAAGGTTCGACAATCTGCCGGCCTATTCCTTCACCCCAAATTATCTTACGTTTAAGCCTCTCCCGGATAACCCCGAGCTTCGTGTCCATTAGTGGACGAAGGCGCTCGTGATGCCCGTTCGGTCTCCTCTGCCTTGATGAACCGAGTTGGTGCTATCTCTATCGCAAAATGATCCCAGTCTTTACAGCAGCAGCTGGCCGCGCCGGCTGGAGCGCGCAGCGAAGCGTAGCGCCGTAAGGCTTAGTGCTGAGGGTGGGTCAGGATTGGAAGCCGATCGACAGTTCAGCAGATTATGGCTACGATTGAACGCTTCCATAAAGATCAAGGCTTGGCTGCCTCGCCGGCGGACATTAGAGACACTTTGCTGGCGGTTGCAGGGCTTTTACACAAAGAAGCTATGCATCTTGAGGATCAAGAGGCGGATGCAAGACAGTTGTCGAAGACCTTTGCAGAAGTCGCCCGAACTCGCATTGAACAAGTGCGAGAAGTTGCTCCCAATTTTCCGCAATGAATGACACTCCGCTCATTTACTCTGCTCATTCCTTCCGGGACTGCTCCTCCGTCCTTCCCTAAGATGCAGGACGGCGATGATTTCCAGCATATTGGCAACAAATTCATTGTAATTCCACCCTTGTTGTTTCGCGGTGCTCTTGCAGCTTTCAATCTCGCGTTCAAGAGTTTTAAGATGATGCCGTGCAGTAGAAGAAAGCGAATATTGCACAGCTTTCTTTCTACTTTCCGCAGACATAGCAATAATCTCCTCAAGATTATACACGCCGCTTGGTAGCCTCAAATTAGGCCTTTCTACCTCACATACGCCTCGGTATTTTTGCCAAGCTCTCCCATTATTAAATAATAATAGAACAATTTACTCTATGCCATTTAGCCGTTCAAGAAAAAAGTTTCGTGAACCATACATAATAAGATGGAAAATCTACTTATATTGCTCGACCTTACAGAAATTGCTCTTCGGAACGGATTCACATTTGCGGAGTCTTTATAGTCCTCGACAGAGGAGACGAACTCTTCCGGATGGGCCTTCTATGCAGCCTCCTCGACCCAGGCCATTTGGTTGTTCTGTTCGTCATGATGCGGGTCGTGACAATGACCATGCAGATTAGCTTGAAAATTTTATTGGACGTGTTTTCATTGCTGAATGTGCCTTTGACCTAAGTTAAGCATCTACCTATGCCTAAGCCACTCAAGGTTGAGTTTATTTTTTCTGAGGCATCGGACCGCGCCAAGGTTCGCCGTATATCTTGCGACATGTTTTCGGCCGAATATGTCCAGGTTGCCGTCAAAGCCCCTTATGACTTTGCCTGGCATGGTTCGCACTTCTATCTTGCGCTCCATAACATCCGAAAGCACGAAGGGGTGACACAGTTAGACGGCTCACTGCGCTCTAGCGCGAGGGACATCCGGAACAAACTGACTTTCGTTCCTCCGGATTGTGCCCTGTGGGGTTGGTCTTATAATACGGGGCAGTCAACTCCCTTACGGCCCTATACATCGACGCGAAGCTGATGGGGCGGGAGATGAGCGGCCGCTTCTGCCAGGAAAACTTTTCGCCGCTACTGTATTTCGAAGACGAAAGCCTTCGATCCAGCTTATCGAAGTTCCAGCGTCTTCTGAGCAGTGATAATGCCCCAGATAGATTGTATGCGGAGACGCTCGGGCTGCTGGTGGCGATCGAGCTTTGCAAGATATCCGGCGACGCGCAAGTCAAGGCAACCCAAGGAAGTGGCGGCCTCTCGGAGCGGCAAATGAGACTTGTGTCAGATTTCATTCAATCGAATCTGAACCAGCAGATTTCCCTGGCCGACTTGGCTGCATTGACAGGCCAAAGCCGGTTCCACTTTTGCCGTGCCTTTAAAAGGACCTTTGGCGTGTCGCCGGTCCGTCAGGTGAGGGCGCTTAGAATAGAGGCTGCCCGAAGTCTCTTAAAGCAGCCGGGAATGACGGTTGCAGAGATCGCCGAGGCGGTAGGCTTCAACGGTGCAACCCAATTTAGCCGGGTCTTTGCCGGACTAATGGGGGTGACACCTTCCGCATATCGTCGTTCACTCTGACGGGCGCCATTACATCCCGCAGCCCACGCTTCTCCGCCTAAAAGATCACACATCCATCATCACTGCGCAACTATAGCTCGGGGATAGCAGATCGAGGTCGCACGCGCCACACCGCTCGCACACGCTCTGCAGAAGGCGAACAGCGAAATTACGACGCCGCTTTAACCTTGGCGGCGACTGCGTCGCACCCGTCAGGGAGGAGAGTGCTGCATATTGGATTGCAAAAACACCCTGATTGGACCGGGCTTCAGGCCAGGCAGACCTTGTTGCATTGGAAAGACCGCGCACAAGCCGCTCCCGCTCAAATAGGTTGGTTTATGGAGGACGATTGTTCTTAGCGGAGCAAGGTTCACAAACTCTTTAGGTGAAAACGGAATACCCATGGATTTGGGCAGGAGCGGTCCTTCGTCGTGGCATTCTCACAACGCTTTCTCGCTATGATGCAATCTTGGGTAGCATAATTCTTTACATTCTAGTGGCTGGTAGGCATTAACCTGTAGCATAGCGTAAGCTCAGCACAGGAGTGAAAATGGCCTCCCAGACCTCAAAGAAAGTAGGCCCGACCTCGAACCGAGGCTTCGCCTCGATGGACGCCGCGAAACAACGCGCCATCGCGTCCAAGGGTGGGCAAAGCGTGCCAAACGAAAAGAGGAGCTTCAGCCAGAACCGCGAACTTGCCGCTCAAGCGGGCCGCAAGGGCGGGGAAAACGTATCCGTTGAAAACCGTAGCTTCTCGCGCAATCGGGAACTTGCCGCGCACGCAGGGCGCAAAGGCGGCCAGGCAAGCCACGCCGGGAAGTCGAAAGAGCATCGGCTTTAGCGCGCGCGAGATCAACATAACGAGGCAGCCCCTCAGATGTGGCGGCACTCGGGCGAGATCAGGCGACCCGGGCAACATTATTAAAGATCGCCGACATGTACCTTCGAATTGCCAGGAAGGACGAAAGGCAAGGATGCGCGAAGACCTTGGATAAAGGCAATTGCAAAGGGGTGACTTAAATTATCAGCCCTTTCCGCGTGATCCTCGGCAACACCCATTGGCGGCTTATCCACAGGTTCGAGAGTGCATTTCCACCGTCAAATGTGGACATAAAGACTTTTTGCATGTCATGTTGTAGTAAATCTAGGTGAAAGAATACAACCTAGACCCAGCTTAAAATTGAGTTTAACCTTGGCGGGGGTAAGTAGTGCGTACCAGTAAATATAGCGATAACACTGTTTGTGTTTCAGAAGTGGCTCCACAATTTCGGACGGTGCGGTAGGTGGAATTTCTGCCTGACGACGGGCACGCTGGTGCCCGCGAATCAGGAGTGACACTGAGCAGAAGACCACGGCGGA
>JBAUNL010000383.1:0-8047 GCA_049579205.1 Rhodomicrobium sp.
TCGAAAGGGTTGTCAGCCAGCGCTGCGTCGCCCTGATCGAGCAGCGCGATGCGATCCGGGCTAGCACGCTCTTCCATTGGTGGCCAAAGCCAAACGAGGCGAACTAATCAACCGGATACGGTATAACCCAAGGTTGAGGCTTAGATTCGGGATGGGAGAGATGTAATTATGTCACGATCCCAGAGGGAGCACATGATACCTGGCTCGAACGGCGGCTCATCCCACAAAAGCGGGCAGTTTTGGAAAATCGGCCCGAAGTCCGTTTACGGCCTTCATGAGACGAAAGCGAGGTTCGTCGCGAGTGCACCGTGAAGCAGTTACTTATTTAGGTACGCCAATCTCTGCTCGGGGTCGTAAGCGGACTCTGGGTTCCCAGAACGTCGAGACCGCTGTACCCTCAACTGCGGAAAGGTTCACTGTATTGGCGGAGAACGGCGACTCGGAAAGGAGATTCGCGTGAAGCCGGTAGAAGAGTTAGTTTCGTATTTTTATACAGATCCTCGCCCGGAACGCTTGTATGGATTCATGGACCAATTCGAAGGTTTGGTTGGGAAGGAAAATTGGGGAGCCTATCCTCCCCTGGTGGGATTCTTTGCTGTGGTATTCAGTGCTCACCCAGATCAGATTGAACGTCTACTTCCCGCTGTATTTACCCCGAAAAGCGCGGTGACCCTTGCTAACGCTCTTCGCCTATCTGGCGCCCAGGCATTTTTTACAAAACTAAAGCTCAATCTCGTTCGCCGGGACCCGAAACTGCAAGCTGAGCTTGGTGGCTTACCTGCCCGTTCGGAGGATGTCGAAATAAAGACGCCTACTCATTTGGATATCATGTGGGGGGCGGCTTTCGCGAGCGGTGACAAGCGGTATGTTTCGAAAATCGTGCATTTCTTAGAGCATACAGTGAACCGTTCCGAGCAAATTGCAGTCGATGTGTTCAAGATGACTGCCGCTATGACGGGAGGGCCAAAAGAGATCATGAAGGAAGTGCGTGGCAAATATGGAGATGCCCGGGCACTGGAGCTGGTTGTTGTGTCTGCAGCGCTTTGGGGGCTTCGGAGTAACGCGCTACAGCATCCTTTTGTTGAACGTACACTTGAAGAGTATGCTGCTGGTCACCAAGGCACGCTAGCGGCGGTAGCTCTTTCAAACCTCCGGTCTAATAAGAGTTAGAGTACCTCGAAGCATCAGAGCATTTCTTCCGGTCGTCCCCTTAAAATAGACGTGGCGGCTAACTAGCTCCTACAGCCGCAATCGGCCTCAAGCACGCGTGTGACCCCTGGTCTCACGGGCCTAAAAAACCATCTATTTTATTGACGGCTCGGGGTCGAGGCCGTGGAAAAACCTGGGAGTAAAAAGAGCCGTTAGAATTCTATTCCGCGCGGCTGGGCGCTCGTAGGCCCAAACTATATCGTGAATTCTTAGTTGTACTTGATCTTCTCGTTTCAAATCACTTGAAGATCCACATTATGCGGTCGATTGGAGTTTCACGGCTACCAAAGCAGGAAAAAGATTCTATCATTTTTTAATCCGTACACGTTTTCACACACGCTAGGTCGTGAACCGACCGTCGAGAAATTCGAACTAACGCCAGCAAACCTTTCAAGAGCGGACGTGGACGGGCCTGCGAATACCCGCCACCTTGGACCAAAGAGGGAACTGCACTCGCAAAGCTGCTCAACACGAGGTTAGCGGGATTTAGTGTTATCGGGGTTGGAGGGTAGTTCTATTCCACCGGAAGATGGTATAGGTGATTGGGAGGCGGACGGGAGGAGCTCACCCAGAGTGCAACCGGACGGGCCAAATGGCAGACGATGAAAGCAAGCGGGACCAGCACTTCGCTGCCGAGGTGACGAAACGGTTCGGCGTAATGCCAAACTTCTTTTGGTCTGCTTCCGCCGCGCCCGGCCTTATCGAAGAGCTTTGGGCCTTTGCCAAATCTGCATATCTCGATAATCCTTTGCCGCCCCTGTTCAAGGAACGGCTATTCGTTCACCTCTCCCGGTTTTGCCCGGTGCGATACTGTATAGTTCGGCATGCGGCCTTCTTGATTGGACAGGGCAGACCCTCAGGCGATAAGCGTGCGCCAGTGGAAACGATCGCCGAGGTGGTGGATTTGCTCCGGCGACCTGTCCCAGATGGAGCGGGGCTCGTAGCAGCTCTTAAGCGACTCGAAGCGGTATCGCCTGCCGCCGAGGTTCCACTCCCGCGCACGCAGCTGGAGGAGGACCTCTTTGATGTCCTCACTATGATATTCGTCGCGCCAAGCCGGTCGGAGAATTGCCTCGCAGCCGTCCGATCGGCCTTCGGAGAGCGCGTTTTTGAAATTTTGATGGCTTATCTTGCTTTCATCCGCACGGCTCACTACTGGACTGAAACACATCCCGATCTTGCTTATGAACCTGACGCCAAGGCGTTGCTTCGAGAGCATCCCGAACTAGCCGAGCTGCTGCTCGATGATACGGAAGCCGAGCGTGTCCGAGCCGGCCAGGAGCTGCGAAAAGCGCTCGATGAACGCGATCATTTCGCCAAGAAATTGCTTGCGAGTGAAGAGCGATTTCGAGGGTTTGTCGAAGCGACGTCAGACGTTCTGTATCGCATGAGCCCGGATTGGAGCGAGATGCACCAATTGTACGGCGGTGGTTTCGTCGCAGATACCCACACCGCCACTCGTTTGTGGCTTGAGAAATATATCCATCCTGACGATCAGCCTCGTCTGATGGAAGCGATACAGAAAGCCGTGCGCACGAAGAGCGTCTTCGAGCTCGAGCACAGGGTCATGCGCGCCGATGGAAGCTTTGGATGGACCCTTTCCCGGGCGGCGCCTGTCCTAGATGCAAATGGCAACATTCAAGAGTGGATGGGCGCGGCGAGCGATATATCCGCCCGAAAGCACGCGGAGGCAGCGCTGCGCGAGAGCGAAGAGCGGTTCCGTGGAATTTTCGAGAATGCAGCAACCGGTATTGCGATCTTAGACCTGGATGGGCGGTTCCAGTCTTGCAATCCGGCCTTCTCTGCTATGCTGGGTTACTCCGAACCAGAGCTCCGCCAATTCAGTTTCGCTGAACTTGTTCACCCTGAAGACCGCGGCACCAACCTGCTACAGTGTGAGCGGCTGGCCACGCAGGAGATACCGTCCTTCGAGATCGTCATCCGCTATCTCCGCAAAGATGGCAAACTCTCATGGGCAGACAAATATGTCTCGCTTTTGCGAGACGCGGCTGGGAAGCCAACACATTTCATTGCGCTTGTTACCGACATTACAGACCGCAAGAGTCAGGAACATCGGATCACACTCCTGATGCGGGAAGTGAATCATCGCTCAAAAAACATGCTCGCCGTCGTGCAAGCTGTGGCCCGCCAGACCCTTGCGGCAAATCCGGAAGATTTCCTTGATCGCTTTGGGAAGCGCATCGAGGCGCTGGCTGCGAACCAGGATTTACTGGTGGGGAATGCCTGGAAGGGAGCAAGCCTCGATAAGCTTGTCCGGTCCCAGCTTGCGCCTTTCGGTGATCTGATTAGCAACAGAATCGAGCTGCAGGGACCGCCTCTTTTTGTCTCCGCGTCCGCGGCCCAAGCCCTCGGCATGGCTCTGCACGAACTTGCGACCAACGCCGGCAAATATGGAGCGCTCTCTGGCCCTGAGGGCCGCGTCGAAATTGCCTGGTGCATTCAGCACGATGAAAGCGGTGTGGAGATATTTATCATGTCCTGGCGTGAGCAGACCGCGCATCCTGTCACAGCGCCAGCCAAGCAGGGCTTTGGCTCGCTCGTCATCGGCAGCATGACCGAGTACAGCCTCGGCGCACAAGTCAAAGTCGATTTCCTCGCCACGGGATTGACTTGGCAGCTCTGGTGCACCGCTGCGCAAGTCGTAGGGGACAGTGTTGACCCCATTCGGGGTGCTAAAACTGAAAGGCCGGCCAGCAGCGTAGCATCAGCAGGACGCCCTCGCGTGCTTGTCGTGGAAGACGAGGCGCTTGTGGCGATCGAGATCAAACACGCGCTAACCGAGGCTGGATTCGATGTCGTGGGACCTGTCCGCAGCGTTTCTGTGGCATTAGGTCTCTTAAACCGGTGCGGGTGTGATGCCGCCGTGCTCGACATTAATCTCGGGGGCGAAACCTCAGAAGCGGTCGCCACCGAACTCACGGCGAGTCAAACGCCATTCGTCACGCTTTCGGGCTATTCCACGGAACAGCACCACTCCGTGTTCGCCGGCGCACCTGCGCTCAGGAAGCCGCTGCGGCTCCAATCTCTTATCGCGGAAATTCGGAAGTGCACGGATCAGAAAGACAACAATTCTATCCGGCGGGCCACGCCATCTGTTCAATGACATACTACAGGATTGGGTGGGCGGCTTCGACGCGCGCCTAAAAATCTATCTACTTCTTTATCTCGGCATGGGGCGGCGAGCAGAAGTTCGGGAATTTGGAACTTATGACCGCAGACGAGGAATCTGATCAGCACCGATCAGGCTAGCAGATTGACCCCAACGCTTAAAATCCTCGGTTGCCCACCCGGTAACAAGTGACGCGCGGCTGCGTCACTTCGAACAAAGCGCTGCCGATCCGACAACGATCATCGATGCACACCTTCCGGTCGGGTCGAAGGCAATTGAAGGGAACCATACCATAGTCCACCATGAGCCAAGAACAGCAAAAGCCTCGGTGGCTCCGTGACCTAACGCGTTTCGTTCCGCTCACAATGCATTTACAGCGTCGTCTGCCGGTAATGGCCCCGCCATTAACGGCCCTCCGAATTGCGCTGCGGCTATCGCAAGATCGATTTTTTGATGTTTTCGACAACTAGTCTTGGCATGATCAGCCTGGCTAACGTCGCTAGCCTTACCGCCTCCGCCGCGGTGCGTACATCAAGCCGGCGCATCATACGGGCGCGATGTACCTCCACCGTCCGGACGCTTACCCCTAGGTCATTGGCAATCGCCTTGTTGGGGCGCCCTTCCGCCAGCCCATCGAGCACCTGGCGCTCGCGCGGGCTGAGCGAGAAAATGCGGTTGGCTGCATCCACTGCCTCAGCGCGCTTCTGCTGCGGCCCGAGAGGTGCTTCGGTGATTCCCCATGCTTTGATGACTTCCCATGCTCCATTCCGTTTTGCGATGGCGACTTCATGGCAGGCGGCCACGTCGAAAATGTCGCCAGCTTGGCTCACCGAAAGCGGAAAAGTGCAAAGCAGCCTGATGGGCTTCGCGGCAAGCATGTTCGTGAGGTCGGCTTCGTAATCGAGATAGGCGTTCCAGTCGTTTGGCTGAAGCCAGAAGGAGTCACCGGAAGCACGCACTCCAAAATAGCGTGTGGCGAGAGCCTGCTGCAACTTCTTGTTCAAGAAGCTTTCGACCTGCTCGGGCTGGAAACGCGACCGCTTCATGTATATTTTTCGCGCAGGAAAAAGTTCGACTCCGCGTTCGGCAACCGCGCTTATAGACACTGCTTCTTCCATGCTTAGGCTGTCAGGCACCAGCCAGACGCCCAACTCGTCCCCATTCGACCCGGCATCGAAGAACCGAAGCAGGAGATCGATCAGGTCGACCTTGGTCTCGTAGAAGGCACAGACGTGCTTGCCACCCCCGGCACCGGCCAGGATGGCGGGGAGCGCCCTGTTTGGAGCAGCAACACGCATGCCGGTCTCCTTTCATCCGGGCCTCGAGCCTCGCTCTGTCAATTGAGAACTACTTCTTGCCCGGCCGGTTCCACTTCTGGCGCAACTTCACGCCTTAGAAGCAATGTCGCCGGTCCTTGTAGCCATCCGCCGAGCGGTAGTGGGCCCCCTCCAGCCAAGACTTCGACGCCCAATACCGGCGTTACGCAATCTCCACAAATGGTGAAAGCTCTATTCCGCGTGTATAACCTTTGACTAAGGAACATCAACTCGAGGGGAACGGCGCCAGTCCCCCGAGAGAGTTCCCTGCTTTTAGCCCTGACTTCCCGAGGGAGGCCAGACATGGCCCGTAATGATCGCCGTGTTCGCTGTGCTCAGTGAGACCATACTCGGCGAGTGTCCCGCACAACGTATTTTTGGTTAACCAGCAATGCAGTCTTCAAAAAACAAGAATGCCCGGTTCGAGACCGCCCGAATTCTCAAGCGGCGAATTGCAGTGTTTTGTGCCGCAATCATGGCTGCGATTTGCGTCCTTGTCGCCGAAGCCGTCATCAAAGAGCACAACGCCGCATTCGACCGCGAACGCACCGAGGCTTCCGATATCTCCGCGGGCTTCGAGGCGGAGGTTCGGGGAATCCTCGACGGCGTCGCGGGCGAATCGGAGTTTCTCGAAGAGCACATCGAGGAAGGAGAGGCGGAAGGAAGAGCTTTCGACCTTTCCGGCTGGAAGAGCAAGGTCCGGGAGCTTGCCAGCCCCACCATCAATATAACCATCATCGATGCCGACGGGAAACTTCGTGCCACGACCATGCAGCACGCTTCCATGCCTGTTTCTTACTCCGATCGCGACTTCTTCTTGGCGCTCCGGGACAATCCTAATCCGGGACTGTTCATCGGCCATCCCGTTTGCGGAAGGCTCGCAAAGCGTATGGTCATACCGGTAACTAGGCGCCTCAATACTCCAGATGGTCATTTTGCAGGTGTGCTTGACTTTGCGATCGATCCCCGGCTTTTGAGCACGCTTTATCGCAAAGTCGATCTCGGCAGGACTGGTGTCCTCGACCTATTCTTCGATGACGGGACTGTGTTCGCGAGCTATACGTCGGAACGAGGGCTCGACGCATCGCTCGTCGGGCGCAAAATCAAAGGACTGCGGTCTCTGGCAGAAGCAAAATACGAAGACTCAGGCACCTTTGTAAAGAATAGCGACACCGATGGCACCAGGCGCCTTTTCTCTTGGCGGAAAGTGGCGGGCTTCCCCTTGATTGGCGTCGCCGGACTCGGCGAAGGGGAAGCGCTTGCTGACGCAAATAATCAGGCCAAAATTGTAATTGGTCTTGGGACTGTGGCGCTGAGCCTTCCTCTGACCATGATGCTCATGCTCTACCGCGAAATATCCCGCCGTTGTCAGGGCGAGAGTGCGCTGGTTGAGGAAACCGAAAGGGCGCGGAAGGCGAACCGGGTAAAATCGACATTTCTTGCTACGATGAGCCACGAACTCCGCACGCCCCTGACTTCCATTCTCGGCTTTTCCGAGATCATCCGCGACAAATCCTTCGGCGCGGACGTGGACCGCTATGCGGACTACGCTGGGGACATCCATCGATCGGGTGTGCACCTCCTCAATATCGTCAACAATATTCTCGATGTGACCAAAATCGAGGCGGATAAGCTTGAGCTTTGCGAAGAAAAGGTCCAGATCAACCAAATCATTGAAGGAAGTTTGCTCATGGTCGAAGCGCAAGCGGCTGCCAGTGGCGTGTCTCTTACGAGGGCAACTCCTGATGCTGCCGCCTCCATTTTTGGAGATCGAACAAAGCTCAAGCAGATCATTATCAACCTGCTCTCGAATGCGATCAAGTTCACCCCTGCGGGAGGGTCCGTCGGCATCGAAGTAATTGCTGAAGAAGACGGTGACCTGAGGGTGATGATTCGAGACACTGGGATCGGCATGTCAAAGGAACAGATCGGCGACGCACTTGAACCCTTTCTTCAAGTCGAAAATGGCCATTCGCGGCGATTCGATGGTACGGGCCTCGGACTGCCCTTGGCCGTGCAATTGACAGAACTGCACGGCGGTACGCTGACGATCGAAAGCACACCCGGTGTCGGGACGACGGCCGTGGTCCGCTTCCCAGCGAGCCGAATCACCTGGGACTAAAGCCGCATGCCGTTCGCTAAGCCGGGACAGAACGGACGGTCGGCCAGCAGCTGGCAAGGTCTCCTTGTGGTCCGATGCTGACTAAACCTCTGACTTGAAATGCATTTCCGCTCGTCCCCCAGCTGCGGACTAGGCCTTTTTTGCCGGTAATGATCGCGGTAGAGACGTGGGTTACCCCACGCCCCCCGCACAGACCCGGACAGGCCCAACTAAGGCATCCGGTTCTTACCTTGGGTGCTTGGCGGCGAAGCGCACAGCAGGCCAGGGGTG
>JBAUNL010000384.1:0-6973 GCA_049579205.1 Rhodomicrobium sp.
CATTTGGGGGGCGGAGGAAATTTGGTGAGCGCCGCGTGGGATGGTGGGAAAGCGAAATCAAGGCATATCTGCATGGAAAGCGGGACTGGGGAGGGTTTGTTTCCAGATCGGCCTGGCTCCCCGCCGTCAGCTTGCCGCAGCCTCCTTTCGCTTCGGACAGCTTGTTCACGAAAGCCCGGGTGCCCGAGCGGGCAATGGTGCCGAGATTGCCGATAAGCTCGCCGTGATCCATGCCGATGCCATTATCGGCGATGGTAAGCGTGTGGGTGGCGGCGTCCGGCTTGATGCGGATGGCGAAGCTGGCCTCGCCCGCTATAAGCTCCGGTTCGGCAATCGCCTCGTAGCGGAGCCGGTCGCAGGCGTCCGAAGCGTTGGAGATCAGCTCGCGCAGGAAAATATCGGTCTCCGAATAGACGGAGTGCACCATCAACCGGAGCGATTCGGCGACTTCGGCCTGAAACGAATGTGTCTCGGCCGGTCCCTTAGAGAGGTTGTCCGTGTCTGTCGTTTCAGTGCTTGGGAATTACGTTGGAACCGCATCGTCGTGCCGATTGGGTGGCCGCCTATTTTCCTTGAAGAAGGTCCATGAAGGGAGGAAAGGTGAGCAGCAGACCCGCGAACAACAATAAGAATGCCACCAGATTAACTCTTCCCAAGGCGACTGTTTTCCCTGCCCAAAAACTGCCTAGGCCAAACCACGCTGCTAGCCAAATGGCGATTGCCATTATTGTTACGCCCGAGAGCGTTCCTGTCGGACTATAGAAATTCAGGAACTTAGCAACGGATTCCGAAGCATCTCCGGCAAAGGCTAAAATGCCGACGGAGGCACAACCAATACCGGCCGCTAGAATTGCGGCCGCGCCCGGACCGTTGGGCATTACCTCGATTTCTTCTTGCGACACACTCACGGACTATTCTCCTTGTATCAGAATAATGGTGCTGCCACCCCGGACCGGCGCGTACTTGTTCAAGAGTGCACCCAGTGTTCCAGAAATCCCGGTGGCGACGAAAGCCGCTAAAGCGAAGCCCAGAACAGCGATGCGCATATTCCGATGGTAGATTATCGCCTGCCCATACTTCATGGTCACATACCCGACCATAGTTATTGCGATCGGCGCTAGCCAAGAGACATGCTCTTTCCATTCCATGCCGATGGTATGCCAGGCGGATGTCCTCGCGCTCGCTAAAAGTAACTGCCGCGGATAGCCGGCTAAATCGACGGCCTCGGCCGGTGGAACCGCGCGATACCAAGGATAGATTATGTACGCACCCGTGAAGACAGTGATCCACGCAAGCACGACCATTGCCCCTAAGTAAAAATTAAGTGCTTTTTGTTCGGTTGCTCTCATCGGCGCCGCCCCCGGCGCCGACATGCGGTAAAGTTCAGCGAGGGCACCCGAAAACGCTAGCATGAATAAGGCCCCAAAACCCATCCCGTGCATTACCGTCCAGAGGTCGTGAGTAGAAATTTCCATCGCACTTCCCTTCATAGGATTGTAGGAAACTGCCGGCATCGCGCGCCGCATGGTCATCCGCTGAGACAGTACGCAAGTGCCGGGCAGCCGCGCACTTTGTTCGCGCGTCCACTCAGGGAAACGCCAAAAGCCGCATGGGTAGCTTGGCGGAAATTCACGGCAGGTTCGCAAATATTACTCTTGCACTTTTCATAATTTACAATCGAAGGAGCTCTGGTTGCATCCATGATCCCAGGACGAAAACGCCCCGGGAAGCCTTAGCTGGAAGACCGCCCATGCGCTGGGTGCGAAATTAGCCGCCTGCGAACCCGGCATCTGAATGGTTTCAGGTCCTGAGATCAGGCCCTCGCCTACTTCAAAGGCTCGTAGACCGGAAACGGGTACCAGTTGAAGCTAACGCGCAAAGTATGAAAGGCATCGTCGCGAACCGTGCCGCCATATGAAGAATATGAGCCGGCCGTGGGGTCTTCCGCTTCGTTCTTTCCGAAATTAATGTACTGATACTCGCCTTTGATCGACACAGCAGGATTGAATCTATATTCGACGCCGCCTCCCAGAACGTAGCCCGCGGGGGTGGTATTTACGATAAAATCGGGGCTGCCGCCGAAACTCGCCTCATGCTTCACGCTACCGAAAGCAAAACCGCCGGTGAAGTAGATGAGAGTGCAATCCATCGTATAGCCGATACGGCCGCGAACGGTTCCGAAATCTTCGAGCCGCGATCTGAAGATATCTCCAGCAATGTCACGGCCTTCGTCCTCGATTGCGGAAACTTGTACATCTGCTTCAATGCCAAGGACGAGCTGGCCGTATCCGAATCCGCCTTGCCAGTTATAGCCGGCTTGGAGGCCACCGAAACCGCCCGATGGCTGCAAGCCGCCAAAAGTTAGAGGGAGCGCAAGCTGATCGCTCTCTTGGCTCAAGCCTCCGCCAAGATTGACACCAGCGTAGAAACCCGTCCATGTCACAACCGGAACAGGCAAGACATCCTTAAAGCCCCCCAGCACCTCGCCGCCATACCAATCGGCAGCGGAGGTGGAAAGTGCCAATGCACTTGTCAATGTCATAACAAGGAGTGCGCCACCTAGTTTTTTCATCAAACGTTCTCCCAGGCTCAAGCCCGCCGCAAGCCTAACGACAGACGGAGTAGCGGCTCTGTGATTTCTAGCCTTGAGCCGAATTTGACCATGTTTGATGGGGTGCGTTGAGCCACTTTGCGGCCTACTTCGCAAAGCTGAGGTAGGATGACAGAGCCTCGGTTTGTTCGCCGGATAGCTTACCCGCAATCCTTGGCATAGGAGCACTCGCGGACGCATCGAACCCTTCGCCCCACTGAACAAGCCTTCTCTTGAGGTATGAGTAAGACTGGCCACTGAGACGGGGAATTTTGCGGACGCCTTGAGCCTGCGGCCCATGACAAGCAATGCAGGGCACCAGGTTCGCCTCAGGAATTCCTTCGTCGTATAGTGCTTTCCCTATTCCGGCCAGCTGTTCATCTCCATCGCATGCCGCTTGGGGTTCTACGCTCGTGAGATACGCCGCCAGTTCATGCGCAGTCGCAGCATCGAGCTTTGCTGTTGCCCCCCACATGTATAGCCTCGATAGCGGGTTATCGCGGCTGTGATCGTGAAAATTGTGTAGCTGACTCTCCAGATATTCCGGTTGCTGGCCCGCGAGTTGCGGCGCGGTAGCAAAACCGTGCGCGAGCGGCCCATGGCACCAAGCGCAATTTCCTGCCGCCAGCCTTTCCCCAATGAGCACGACCTCGCCTTCCGGAATGGGCAAAAGACAGGTAGGACAACTACTGTTGTTCACCGTCTCCACTTCGAGCCGCCCCCGCATTGGCCATAAAGAGCTTAGATAAGCCGAGACGGCCTTGATTTGTGGCTTTGTCAGCGCAGCCGCTATCGGTGTCATGACTGCTACGGTTTCGGACGGAGACTCTTGTGCACGCTCCTTGGTCCAGTTCGTCAGCTCCTTAATTAAATAGGTATAGAGCTGTCCCGCGAGACTGGGATTTGACCCGAAGCCTTCCGCGTTTGGACCATGGCAGGCGGAACAAGCGGGAACATTATCTTGCGGGACCCCTTGCTCATAAATTTTTCTCCCCCTCTCCAGGAGTTCTCTTGGGCCGCCCCCATAGGGTCTTGGATTAAGCCCTGCAAAATGGGCGGCCAGAGACTTTCGCGTCTCGAGGCTGACATCGTGCACTTTGTACATTAGGATCGCGATGTCTTTCTCGCGGTTGCGGGTGACGAAGGCCCGAAGCTGGTTCTCGAAATATTCCGTTGTTTGTCCTGCGATGCGCGGCATGGGATACCAGCCCACATAACCCCGGCCTGCTTCCCCGTGACAATCCGTGCAATAGTCAATTTTGGCTCTTAAACCATCGAGAGATGATCCTTCGCCACCCGCGTGAATTGCCGCGGGAAAAATCGTTATCGCAATTGCTATTTGCGTTACTAATCGCAAGCCGGCGGCTCTCATGATCTAATCCCGCGTCCCGCTTCTTTTTGTAATGGTCTACGCAGGCAAAATCTTTCACCGCACAACATTTCGAATCTAGAAGGCAAACCAAATGTACACAAAGACTGTGTCGTTACCGCTTGCACTTAAACCAGGTGTTTGGTCTACGTTATTTGTAGATCCATTGAACTTGTCGTAGTGAGTGTAACTTACGCCTATCCGCGCGTTGAGCCACGGCCAGAGGGGAGGACCGCCATAGCTGAATGGCAGATAGGCGACGTCGAAGATCCATCCGCTTGAGTTTGGTGAGCCGGTGGTGAAACCCGCCCCCGTGGGTCCGTAAAGAAGAACATCGGAGGTTCCCCAGGTGGCAAAATACCCTCCCGTAAGGCTGATCGTCCTGTCGTAGATGTAGCTTGCGGATGCGTTGAAGCTATAAAGCTCGTCATTTGGATTAGCGACCGGCGTTACGCCGTTCAAGGCCGGATTAGACTCGCCGCTTAGCCTCTGATGCTCCCAAATATAACTTACCCGAACTGTGAAAGCATTGATCGCGTCGATATACTGATACTGAGCGTCTACGCCGATATCGAGGAATGGATCAACGATATTTGACGGATAGGTGAGAGCTTGCGGTATGCCGTTCGAGTTGCCGCCGGTGGGCTGGACGTTTGCGTACATCCCAAAGGTGCCAATTTCGAGCGAATGTATATCCCACGTCTTTTCGACTGCCAGCCGCCAATAGGGCGCAGCCCCGGCGAAACGCGGCGTTCCGTCGGTCGGATCCACACCAAGGGTTGTCAGAGTGCGCGGGTCCAAGGCTCCGTATGCCGTGATTTCCGCATAGACCATGTTATTGATCCAAATATAAGCGCCCGCTCCAGCAACTCGGCCAGCCCAGGTGCCTTGAATCATTGTCGAAGCGCCGGGTGTCGGAGCGATTTCTGAAGCGATGTAAGGAAAGGCCCAAGCTGGAGTGGTATTCCATACGTCTTGAACAGTCGGATTGTTATTGGCAGTAATGCCGTAGACGATGCCAGTTCCGTCGACCCATCCAGTATTCGCATAGCGGATATCGGTGTTGTCCCAGCTGAATGTGACGCCGGGACGGTCATAGGTCATTTGCGCGAAGGCGCCCACCTTGCAATAGAGCTGACCGCCGACAAAAAGGCTCGTCTGCTGAACAGTGGAGTAATCATTGTTGTCCGGCTGGGCGACCTTGCTTGCAACGTGAGTAAAAGTGTAGGGCTCCGTCATCACTGCCAGCGGAACCTGCGCCTCGTTTGTCTCCGCCGAGCCGTCGCCGCAGCGGGTCCCCCCGGCCGTATAACCCGTCAGCTTGAATTCGCGGCCATAAGGGGTTAGCTCCGGAAAGGCCGTATGGCAGGTCGCGCAAGGCTGCCCGGTTTGACGCGCAAAGCTCGGTAAAGCCCCTGCAGCGGGAGGTTCGATTGTTGCTGCGATTGTAAGCAGTAAGGAGCCCAATATCGAATAGAACCAAAAGCGCAAGCATACGGAGAGATTGTTCCGGTTTGATGAAACATTCCCAATCATTGTTGCATTCAATGCGTCGGCCTGAGGTGCCAGCACAGGTTGTAGTTCCGGTTTTAAGCTCTTTTAAGTAGGTAACTGAGTCGCACGCGGAATGGCTGTGTCCAATTGGCCCCGCATCCGGGATTTTTGCTGGTACCTCGCCTACACTGAATAAAATAACTTAGAGCCTGACTCGGAAGTTTATGAGGCAGGGGTCAGCTTTGGCTCAGCCAGGCGTTTAAGCATGACAGATATCATCGCAAGTTTTGCGAAGCCCTCGGCCATCACGGCGATGGCTTCGTAATGCGCCATGAGGCGACGGTTGCGCCTGAGCCAGGAGAATGTGCGTTCAACGACCCAGCGCCGCCGTACAACTTTAAAACCGCCCTCCTTGTCCGTGCGCTTGACGATCTCCAAGCCAACCCTTTGCGCGGCCAAATCCGGGGCAAGTTTGTCACCCTTATAACCGCCATCGGCAAAGACATGTTTGACGAAGGGGAACAAGCGGCGCGTCTTTTTGATAAGGTCCGCCGCCGCGTTCCGATCCTGGATGTTTGCCGGGATCACCTCGATGCCGAGGAGGAGGCCGATGGTGTCGACAAGCGCGTTACGCTTAATGCCTTTGACCTTTTTGCCCGAGTCATACCCAATCGGATCCCGGCTGCGCCCCCCTTTTCTGTTGCCTTTACCGCTTGCGTGTCGATGACGGCAGCCGTTGGCGAAGCCTCGCGGCCCTCCGCTTCGCGGCAAGCCATCAGGAGTTCATGATGGATGCGGTCGAGAACGCCGTAACGCGTCCATTCCCAAAAATAGTTGTAAACCGTTGAACGCGGCGGAAAATCTTTCGGCAGTTGCCGCCACTGGCAGCCCGTGCGCAGCACATAACGCACCGCATTCATGACCTCGCGCATATCCGTCTTGCGAGGCCTGCCGCCCCGTTGCGCCTCGAGAATGAAAGGCCGGATGAGATTCCACTCCGCATCAGTCAGATCGCTCGGATACCGTTCCCTGCGCGGCGCATGCTGGATGCGCCCTTCCTTGGTCCACATTGCAGCCCCCGCTGCGTGATTCGCCTGCAGGAGATGGAATCACAAGCGATTCTAAGGACTCAAGAACTTTTTGGTCAGGCTCTTAGTTGTGGTTTGGTTCATCCCGATTGAAATCTGTTTATTTGCGTCTGTGGTGGCATGTCTTCGGCGTAATGGTGTGACATTAACGTTTGCTCAGGTTGAGCTTTCCATATTAGAATATTTATGGAGTCAATGGTGTCAGTTATACGATTTTTAATCGCATCTTCCTATGAAGAAACTGCCAAGCTGTTTGTTTACACTTAGTTCGTATTTTGGATGCTTAATAGATATTGGCGCGCAATAAGCGCTTGCGAAGCGTCCCGGATGAACTCCGCAGCGACGAAATAGGTGAGGAAAATCGGGCTGCGTCTTTGGCGCGCTTAAACTAAGCGCAATGCTCTAAGGCCCGGATTATGAAGTACACTGGCT
>JBAUNL010000385.1:0-10051 GCA_049579205.1 Rhodomicrobium sp.
TAGCCCATGAGGCGACAGCCTGGGCGGCGCAAACACATTGGAAGTGGTTCTGGAAAGGCGTTAACGATATAGCACAGGCTTCATCGTTACGGTAATGATATAGCAGAGGCTTGATCGTTAACTGTAACGATATAGCAAAGTCTTCATCGTTAACTTGGATTCTACAACCAGAAACTGTAGTTACATTTCCGTAATGTTTAGGTGATTTGCGATTTTGTAAGAATATATTGGAGGCAAGCGAAAATGTCTACTGGATTTTTACTTGGCATACTCACAAGAGCCCCATCGCCTTATAGCGTTTTTCGGCGTCGGCCATTGCAAAGAGGTGAGCTGCCCCAGCGGCTGTGAAACTAACCATGATGCCGCGGCGTCCATTCGTGATTAGCCATTCACGCCACTCCCTGACCTCTGCAACGCTCGGCGAATGGCCGATTGGATGTACGATGGCCTCGTTCTCGAAGCCTTCAGCCGAGAGGGGTTCTCCGGCCTTCCTGCGCATTTCCTCAATCGCTCGCACAGCCTTCCGCTGTTTGCGCAAATCGCGAAGGATTGCCTCGCGGACATCGAAGGTCCGATCTCGTACGGGCATTAAGATTCCAGGCGTCCGTATCACGAATGGCGCGGCCATCATTGTGAGCCCGAGGAGAGCCTGCCGCCGGGAAATCAATTCGCTCACGCATCACCTCGTTGATCTTGGCCTCTTAGCCGCCGGCCATCGCCTCCGTGATATCTGCCATGGAGACAAAGGCCAAAGACCTAGCCACGCTCCAAAAGTGGGTCGGTGCGAGAGGCAAATTCCCAGCGGTGAAGATCGAAAGCGGCGAATTCGGGGTATGAGCCTCATAATGCATCCCCCCTTTCCGTTTGAGGTCGCGGTGAGGGAGGAAGGGCACGCGCCTTGATAATTTCATAATAAGTATTCTTTGCTCATGGTGGGTAGAACGGCTCATCTGGAGCAAACGCAGAAGCAGATCAAGGTTGCGAGCGAAGGCATTTCGCGGTTCACGTCTTAAGACCGCGGCTCGCCGCTTTCCCCAGGTAATTCCTTCCGTTTGTCCAACGATTGGTCCTGCTCGCGAATAGCCCAGTAAACGGCGCCAAGTGCGATCACGCATGCCGCCAGACCGAAAATCAAAAGAGGGCTCACTTCCGTGATCTCAAGAACTATGAACTTGCGCAAGATGGCGAGAAGCGCGATGAGCACAACCGTTCTCGCCTGAACGACGCTTCGCCCGCGTTCAAACAGGCCGGGGATCGTGTGGTTGAATTCGAGCGCAATGAGCACCGTGATGATCATGGAGAAAATCACCCGAAACGATAGCGGGTTTGCGGGATCGATTAGACCTTGGAACGCAAGCCGGACGACTTGAATTACGAGACCCCAAATCGCGAAAATTATGACTATTGAGATAACAACGGAAAGGACGATGGCCACGATCTGCTCAAATCGCTGATAGAGGTCGAGAACAGGCCACGCCTCCCGGGTCTTTTTGAAAGCGTTCATTTGTGCCGCACACGCATGTATAACAAATCGCGACATCCCGGCGGGATGCAAGCTAGGGCCGAAGCACTAAGCAGCATCGGTCTTGTTCCCTTATGTATCAGGGATAAGGGTTACCGATCCGAATTCTTCGCTGCCATCATAAGATCAGTGTGTCCGGCTAAATCAACCACCATCGCCGGCGCTCTTTTTGGCGCTGCCGCCTCGACCTTTGCTGCTGGCCGGCGCCCGGTATGACCGGCTCTCCGAGCGCAGAACAAGAAGCTGGCCGATGTGCCCCCGATTGAGCCGGGGATTAACACCTCATTCGGCTTCCTAAATCAGATGGGCGCCGGCCTCCTCAATATCGTATTTGCCGAAGCCGGTCCCGTCGATGGTCAAATGATCATCGCGCTCCATGGCTGGCTTTTATAGCGTTCTCTGGTTTCCTGGAGAATTCGACGCGCGGTAGCGCGACGCTGTGAGCCGCGCCCAGGAATCGAGACCGATCCTGCTGCAATCCAACCGATGGCTCGTCGCAGCCGCGATCACCGCACTGGCAAATGCCTCGACCGGCTCGATGATCCGTTCCGGCTCTATTGCTGCCATACCATTATGAACTGCACCAGGACTTCTGACATGGCCTAACCCTTCCCGCGCTTCATTGACCGCCTTCCTCAATCCTCAGCACGGGCATTCCCTCTGCGGATAAAATCACGCCGCCGGGCACGAGGGGGAACGAGCCTTTCTCATATCCGGCCGGCCACGCTTTGAGGAGCGGCTTCTCGGCTTGCCTCGGCGCAACAGGAGTGGCTTCGATATCGGGCTCTTCGGCCTTCATGACGCCTGCCAGAGTTGGCGCTTGGGGAGGCTCGCTGACGACTGTCGATTTTTCGTCGCAGGTGCATTGTCCAGGCTGAGGCGCCCTTCTGTTCTTTCCGGCGCGGTGTGTGCGGCGCATGTGCGATGCTCCTCCGGTTTGAAACGCATCACAACAAACGCAGGCACACGGTTTGATCTATTGCCCTTCGTCCTTAAATTTCCAGATTTGGGCGTGAAGCGCCATAGCCTGGATCAGCGCATGAAGCTTTCCGCTTGAGGCAAAGACCTTTTCAGTGAAATCGACCTTGTCGCACCCGCGCTCATACGCATCGAGATAGTCAGAGACGGAAAGCGCAAGCTCTTTGCAGATGTCGATCGTCGCTTCGAAGCTATCATCATCCTTCGGCGGAAACTGTATGATTTGCGCCATTCGACACTCCGCTTTCTTTAGCCGCTCTTCTTCGGCGGCACGATCCCGTTATCATCATCCGGTTCTGGCCACTCGTCGATCATCATTGGCTCGCGGCGCTCTTCTTCCCGAGGCCTGCCTGTGCAGGAAGGATTTCGATTGTCCAAATAGTTGCTTCGCGTCATTCCGCACTTCACGCAAACATCTCTGTCGAAGTCGAAAGCATGGCCGCCGCCTGTCCGGTCAAAGGACATAGGTTTTTCCGCTGGTTTTCAGTGCTAAACGCTGTCTCATTTACCCCCGCTTGTGCCGACGCACCCCCGGCGCCTCGCCGTTCGTGAACTCTATGCCCGCAGCCGTAAATGCCCGTTCGATCTCCGCCAGATTGGAAGCATGAGGCGTCCGCCGCTCAGCTTCGAAGTC
Source organism: Rhodomicrobium sp. (assembly GCA_049579205.1). GTDB lineage: Bacteria > Pseudomonadota > Alphaproteobacteria > Rhizobiales > Rhodomicrobiaceae > Rhodomicrobium. Next base: position 3,135 of record JBAUNL010000385.1, read on the forward strand.
TCTAATCGTTGAAAGAGACAGGCCAGCTTTCTCGGCAAGATCCTCCTGCTTCCACTTTAGAAGGGCGCGCGCGGCTCGGCACTGTTCGGCTATGAGCATGCCCGCAGAGGAAGCCGTTCGCGTGCATAAGTCAATACTGAGCGTTGACCATGTCCGCAAAGTCAGTTATGAACACTGACATCTAAGTTGCTATGCACAGAAAAATTCAAACGCCGATTTCCCCAGGATTCGGCGAACGGGCAAGCTTTGCCGAAAGGAACCCCCATGCCTCTAACCATCCAGGAATTGAAAGTCGCCGCGAGTTTTCTGCGGCAAGCCAAAGCTCTCTGCGAGGGCGTCCGAGATTTCTTCCGCGGTCAAGATCCGGACTGCGCCGCAAGGCTTGGGGAGATCACGAACCGGATCGACGGCGAACGCGGCTTCATCGAGCGCCTGATCGAAAAGAACGGTGGCGCTTCCTGAAAATCCCACCGTGTTGCCCTCGTGCCCTAGCTTAAGCGTAGCGGAGGGGCGCAAAATGTAAGCTCTAAGCTGAAAGGAGTTTGTTGGATATGGATGATCTTAAAGCGATGAGCAAAGAGGAACGGCTCGAAGCCTGCCGCGCCTATGTGAATGCGGTATTGGAAACGGGCGATGATCTCGACCTAGCATTTTATCCGCATTGGATGAGCGAAGGCAGGACCATGTTCGGCCGGTCCTACGGCTATGCCAACAATGGGAAGCCCGGCCCAAAGCACCACAGCGATGATTTCACCCTTGAAGAGCTTATCTCGGTTCTTGAGCCCTTGGGGAAGGTGCACGATTTGCGGAAGAGCATGCCCTGGAACTTCAGGGAGAATTGGAATTCCGCCAAAGATTTTCCTCTAAGCGAGGCAGTTGGAAAACGGCTCAAGAAAGCCCGCGAAGCGCTCGCGCTCGACATCGAGACTTTCTACGCGCCCTCGGGCATGACCAGGAAAACGGCGCTAAAATGGGAAACCGGTGATATTCCTTCCCGCTTCATGACTTTTGGTGAGCGCCGATTTGAAGCGCTCTCGGAAGCGTACGGCATTCCCGTTGAATGGCTTCTCTGCTGGGATCTTCTCAACTGGAAGGCGGAGGCCGCTGAGGATGTTCTAGCGCAACCTCAAGCGAAGGCCGCATCATGATGAGCCGTCCATCCAAGAAACTGCGCGCCCGTGCATGGATTGAATTGGCGATTGCGACCGGCCATGATCCGTACATGATTTTGCGCCAGACCGGATGGGGGCTCCAGCTGCGTGCTCCCAACCACTCAGGGCAACCCATTACGAGCAAAGAAGAGCTGCCACCATTTCCTGACGACTTATGGGACGAGGCGCTGGAAATTTGCGAGAGCCTGAACCGCGTCCATCGCTTTGAGAAGACCGAGGCGGCAACGATTTATTCACGCTGATCCTCAGAATTTGTGACGCAGTGCCCAAATTATCTTAGTCTTAGCGGGCATCATCCACTTCCTTTCCAGAAAGCCCTGGGGCGACGGACCCCCAGGGTTTTTTGTTGCGCCGGTCCAAACAAAAAAGCCCCGGTCCAGTTTCCCGGCCGAGGCTTAGCCTACAAAAAACCCGCAACGAAAGCGCCGCCACTCTTGGACTAGGCGCCGCCCAGATGAATAGATGAGGTCAGGTTATTTCAAAGGTTCGTAGATTGCGCCGAAGTGATAATTTATGCCCGCCTTTGCGCTATCAGCCGTGACGGCAAAAGTATTTTTGTAAACGTATCCGATTGGTGGATCTGACACCGAAGTCTGAGCACCCCCTTTGGTGCCAAAATCAAAGTGCATGTATTCGGCTTTGACACTCCAAGCGGGGCTTATGAAATGCTCAATTCCGCCCCCCGCAGTCCAACCGGTGAAGGTACCGGTCCCCGTGGACGTATATCCCGGCTTGGTTGTAACCTGCTCTCCCTCGCCGCTATAAAATGCAAAACCACCCTTTGCGTAAAGAAGAGTGCGGTCGAAAGCATAGCCAAGCCGTCCAGTCACATCGCCATAAGCGCCCCCATCCAGCGTGACGTTTTGATGATACGCCGGGTTGGAGGAAGCAACGATCGTCGAGCCACTGAGGTTCATGTAGCCCATGTCACCTTCAATGCCGAACACGAAATGACCGCGTTGGAGATTATACCCAAGCGTACCACCACCCAAAACGCCATCGGCGGAAAACGAAAAAGGTCCCGGAGGAACGCCGCCCGTCGTGTCTTTGAGATCAACATGGCCCCAGGCACCGCCGACATCTGCGCCGAGGTAGAATCCAGACCAATTGTAGATATAGACTGAGTCCTTATAGCCGCCCGGTCCAGCTGGGGCCGCACCCGGAACATACATGTCGGCCGCATTCGCCGCGGCCGTTAGCGCGATAGCGCTTACTGAAGCTAAAACTATACGCCGAAACATTGAAGTGCCCCCTCCTAGACCTGACAACAATCTAATAAGGTCGTAGACGCTAATCGCCTGCCCCAGAACCAACCTCAGGTAGATCGAGGCATTTCACCTGGCTTGTTGCGGCTTTGCCACATATGAGGCATTATCCAAAAGTTACGTTGCAGCTAGAACTACTTGAGCTAGCATTTGTGTCCTTCGGTTGCGGCGCGAGGGCGGCTTGTACCGCGGTCTCGCCATTGTGTTTGAAAATGCTATCGCCCACTCATAGGAAACTACTCGACTTCATCCGCGATGAAATCGCAAAGACGGGAATGTGTCCGAGCCTAAGTGATATGGCCGCAGCTATGGGGTACTCGGCAACAGCAGCTCGCAGAAGTCTGGTGAAGCTCGAAAAGTATGGTTACCTTACCCGGCAATCCGGTGTCCCGCGCAGTATCAAGCTGACGCAAAGCTAAGCAGGCGCTCCGCCGGGGCTTTTGTCAGCATATATTTGCATGCGGGGCTGCAACTTGAGCCCTTAAGAGTAATACAGGCATAAATCGTTACGTTACGATACTGTAACACGTTGCTTAGGCATAAAAAAAGCCGCCTCGGATATTGCACCGGGCGGCTTTGGTTATTTGATAACCGAGAGTTTAACCTGTCCTTGATGCCCAGGGAGAATCCCAGCACAGCTAACATTATCTCCATCTCGACCGGCATGGCACTAATCACCGCCGCCGTCGCGATTTTCTTTCGGTGCCGTATAAGAAACTATGCTCTAGCCCGTGCCGATGATCCCACGCGAACCCGCTATTCAGGCCCAATCACGGTGGCCTTCGGTGCATTACTCGGCGCTCTTGTGCCATTGTGTTCGGTCGGTGCCGGCGCGCTGGGAGTGGCCGTTCTGTTCTTTCTCTATCCGAGATTGCCCCCCGCTCGCGTTGTAGGCTCCGACCTTGCCCACGCGGTGCCTCTCACTCTCGTAGCCGGGCTCGGCCACTGGCTCATCGGCGGCGTGGATTTGCACATTCTTGGATCCCTGCTGTTAGGTTCACTGCCGGGTATTTTCGTTGGTAGCCACCTCGCCGCGCAAATCGCCGATCGTATCTTGCTGCCTATCCTCGCTAGTATTTTGGTGCTCATTGGCCTACGGCTGGTTGTGTGGTGACGGTGCGGGGCAGTCCCGAGACAAGCGATCAACCCAATGAGCCCGCAGACAAGGTAGAAGTTGGCGGTCTAGTTGACCTCCTCTGTCCAGAAAGATGCGACCGGTTACCGATTCTCGATGCTATCGCTTGCGTTGCGTCACCGCATAATAGAAGCGGGCTGTCTCAGCTAACCTCGTCCGCCCAGACCTTGAAACTGACCAGCGTATTGGGTCCGAAGGTGTGGGTGATCGGCACATCGGCTGCATCGCGGCCGAGAGCGATCAGCACGCGCCCGATTCGCGGGATGTTATTGCGCGCATCAAAGGTGTACCATCGCCCGCCAAGATAGGCCTCGAACCAGCCGGCGAAATCCATCGGGCCATAAGGCGGAGGCATGCCGATGTCGCCAAGGTAGCCGGTGCAATAACGTGCCGGAATATTCATGCAGCGGCAGAAGGTGACGGCGAGGTGCGCATAGTCGCGGCAGACACCCTTGGCTTCGTTGAAGACTTCCCAGGCAGTCATGGTCGCGCGCGCATGCTCATAGCCGAACGCGATGTGGCGATGGACGAAATCGCAGATCGCTTGGACACGCGCCCATCCGGACGGCGACCTTTCGAAGAGTTTCCAGCCCACCTCGGACAGACGGTCGGTCTCGCAGTATCGGCTGCCCAGGAGAAAGATTAGCGTCTCGGCCGGCAGATCCTCTACCGCGTGTTGAGCTGCCGAAGGGGCTACCACATCAGGCAGGCCGCTATCATAAATGATGCCATTAGCCGACAAACGCATCCGGCCGGCGGGGGCGACGATGCGGCTGCACCAATTGCCGAACAAGTCGCGATAGGGGGAGATCGGCACGGAAGGGTTCGTGGTCAGGTGATCGGGCACAATGACGTCGGACGCCCGGGTGAAATGGGTGCTTAGCGACATGATCATGGGAGTCGGCTGTGGAAAGTCGTAGATCAGTTCGTAGCCGACTCGAATCTTCATTTCTCTTGTCCTGATATTACGGACTGCCATCAGGCCCGTTAGCCAAACCGTGCGCGCGAAGAGCGTTGAGGATATCCCCGATCATATCTGGCGTTCCCGGCGTGATTCTCACCTCTACCTCCATGCCGAGATGGTCCGAGGGGAACCCGATGAAGGTGCCGTGGAGCGGGATTGCGTCCTGCGGGTCGCGCACGACCGCGACGGTGACAAGCTCGATCTTACCAGCTTTGCCGCTCGTGGGGTCGAAATCGATCCAGCCCGTGCCCGGCAGATAGATTTGTGCCCAGGCATGCGTCGAGCCCCGCGCCGAGCCGATCTCAGGCTCATCGGGATAGTCGAGCGGAACAGCGAGATATCCGGACGCAAACCGCGCGGCAAGACCGAGCGCGCGCGCTGCCTCGATCATGAGCATAGCGAAGTCGCGGCAGCTGCCGTGGCCGAGCCGGAGCGTCTCCAGCGGCTCCTGGATCCCCTTTGCTTCGCGCCGCCGGTAGCGGAAGCCATGATTGATACCCTGTGTGAGGCCGGTGAGAAGCTCAAAAGTACCCATAGATCCGTTTGGGGGCAGGAATCCGCGAGCCCAGCGGCCAACCTCGTTGTCCAGATCGGGTTGGTGGCGTTCGATGTAGCGGGCGAGGTCCGGCATCTCGCCGGCGCTATAGTCGAACGGAAAAGTTCTTGCGTACTCCTCGATCTCAAGGCCGGCAATATCCGGGGGCGAATGCTCGACGCACGCAACACTCTCGAAAGACAGTTCTTTCGACCGGCCCGAAAACTCCGCGATCCCCAAATGATTGCCGAAAGCGTCCTGAACGAAGCGTAGGCACGTGGGCTCCGGGCTGATCTCGAGGCTCGCTTTGAGCACCCTTTGATCGGAGGCGTCGCGCGGGCGGAGCATCATCCGGTGCTCGCCGAAAACGACCGGCCGCCTGTAGCGATAGGTCGTGACGTGCCGAATTGTCAGTGTCTGCATGATATCTCCCTGCTAGGCTAACAACCATGCATGATTTGCGCCATTGACACCGGTAGGTGACGCGTCGCGCGTTGATCCGTAACAGTTGCTAAACCCTTGTAGCTCCAAAGAATTTTGTGAGCCCAATACTTGCCGGACACATGGACCAGCAGATGGCGCCAGAGGGGATCTGAGCAAGCTGTCGACCGCGGCGCGGGCTGTGTACCATTCCCTGGTCATTCGCTCATAAGAAGCGGGTCATGATCGCCGGGACGGCGCTGAATTGAAGGAAGCGCTTCAGATGTCTCATCTTCTTCGTAATCGCGCTCTGACCTGTAGGTCTGTAAGTCCTTGATGACCTGGGCACGATGCTTATCGAAAACAAAGGCAATGGCATCGAGAAAACCCCACATATAAAGGTCAGCTCTATGCGGGACGCTATCGTCGTACTCTCTTATGCTCTCTTGATATGTTTTCATTGCACCCTCGCTTTAGGCATCGAAGCCGTGCCCGCATTGTTATTCTAACGGTTCTCCGGATGTTCGTCGCAACAATTCGGAAAACGGCCGGAGCCGCGGTTTTCTCGATTGCAACAATTCTTTCAGCTACTTGGGGAAGAGCGGACTCTTTGATTTTTGCACGTGAAATTGGCGGTCATGACCCTTAGCGGAAGGACCGGCCCACCCGATAAGGCCTTGTCGTCTTGGCGCAAATAATCACCGCTGGCGCATTGATTGGCGATTGGCCGAAGGCTGGCGCTGAAAACAGCGCGGGCGCGCCTAGGGCTGATCAGCAGCGGAGTGACGACGGTAGAGCCGGTAAGCCTGCATCGGCACGGCCGTGAAGGCGCAGCGATGGTCCGTGCTTAAGAGCGGGAAATTATGTAAGGACAGCGAAAGCAAAGCTATGCAAGCATAGCCCCAAGGCTAAAATCAAAATCGGGGGTAGGCCATGCCTGGTAAAGGATGGTCTGAACGGAATTATATATTTGCCCTTATAGGGGTGCCTCTTTTTCTAATGGGGTTGCTTGCGGCACAGCCAGAAGGCGTCCGTTATGCGGCGGACAAGGCTGCATCGTATCTGGGACTTGGCTGCTGCTTTGTTCAAATGGTTATTTGGCTGGTTGCTCTTGCCCGCCGCCGCCTGTTTTTTTGATATTCTCGCTCACTGGCGAAAGCAGACGGTGCACTGAAGGATGCTCGTTATGTATGCTTTCCCCCTTGAACTCCCTCGGTAGTCTGATGAGGTTCGCCTCGAACAGCAGCACGTCCAGTTCCAAGATCCACTTGGTGATGGTTAGCCTGCTCTCGGTTGTGTGGTGAGGTGGCCCCGGTTGTTCGGACAGAATTTCCGCTTCGATAAGTGGAACGTCTGCCGGGGTTAAGCCGCCAAGCGGACTGGCGGCAAGCTGTGCGCTCCGTAGTAAGCTTGATCGGGCGTCCTG